>PMCF01000237.1 GCA_003154115.1 Anaerolineae bacterium | reverse complement strand
ATCACCCCACAAGACCATATCGCACAGTGTCAAACTGATTGTGAGCCATGCCAAAAATAGGATCAGTTACGCGAGGGCATCTGAGCCTTTTTTCATCAGCCCACCTGACACCTATCAGCCGCGATTTCTTAAACAAGCTCTAAGAGGTAGCAGGGCACTCAATCAATCTTCACGCTCAAGTTTATCCGGCCTGTTTGTTTGCGGTGCGTTTCCTCTGAACTGATCAATGGTTCTCTGCTCTTTACGGTGTCGGGTCCAGCACTCGCCCCATAAAGAGCACGGCGCCCGTTTGAGTATCGCGAATCAGGTAGATGAAAGGCCGATCGACTTTCACTTCCAGCGGTTGGACAGGCGCGCTCGTCGTCTTCATGATCACCGCGGTGGCGGCCGCCGCTTCCGTCCCGCTTTCATTCACCTCGACAAACGCCTTATGGATCACGGCGCCGATAAACAGATCGCGCTGACCGGTCATGCCCGAAAAATCGGCATTGGTGGACAGGGCCGTAGACAAGCCCAATTTTCCCAGAGCCCCGGTCAGATCAAACGCGCTCTCGTGACGGAAACGCGGCAAGGACACTTTCACCGCTTGCGAATTCAAGCTGGTCAACAACGACGTCAGCTGCGCCGCCGTCAACTTTTCCTCGAACGCGGCAAATTGGCCGGCGTCCGGCAACAGGATGGTCATGACCGCGTTCCCGCCCTGGTAGGGCAGCTCCACCATTTGATAACCCGTTCCCTGAGCGTAACGTACTGCCTGTGTCTCCGGCCAGATCATCAAAGGAACATTCACCTGACTGCCATCCAGGCGCGTAAAAGGCGCCTCATGTGTAAACTGTGGATCAAATGGATAAAGCCAGCCGCCCTTGAAGTAGATCGCATTCACCAGCACCAAGCGTGTAGACGCACCAACCTGGCCTGACGCAATCAAGTCTTGAATGCGATTCTGGGTTTGCTCGCTCACCCATTGATTGATGGTCTGGCGTGCGGCCTCAGCCGCCGTCTTAAAATCCGCCAGCCGTATCCCGGCCCCGTAATTTTGCGCCAGTAGATCCAGAAATTCCGGACGAAAGGTATACCCCTGCTGGCCCCACAACGCATTAGCGCCGTGTAGCTCCAAGGGCTGCTCTTTTTCACCCGGCTTACCTGGCTGCAAAGCCAGGTCCAGGGCATTGAAAGCTGGGAAGAGTTGCTCGGCCGGTAAAGTGAAATGGAGCACACGCGCCATTTCGGCCGCCGTCTCGCCGCGCGCCCCGGCGTAGGTCATAGCCAATGCCGTTGAAATGCTGTGCGGCGAAAAGAAAAGATTGCCGTCTGTGCTGCGCAGTTCGTTATACAGATCCAACGCAAAGGCCAGATTACCGGCCGTTAACGTCTGAACATCCGCCGCGGGCGTTTGAGGGTTGGTATTCCGTGCCAGACCGGATTGGGCGATCGTTAGGTTGAGGGCGGGGCTGCCGCACCCGGCGCATAGAGCAAATATCACCCCTACCAAGATTGTCTTTCGCAAAACAGGCTTAAGCATAAAGCATCCTCCTGCTGAAAATTTCACCCTCTCTATGACGTGCGCCAACACCAAAAGGTTCCCGCGATCTTCACAGCACACCGTCATGTTGCCTCATTGGGCACGCATCAACCGCGTCGATCACAGACCGCGCCAGAAGTCATCCAGCGCATCGGCCAGTTGCGGCAGCGCCTCGAACTGCGGCAGGCCCAACGTCGGCTCAAGGCGGGCGGTCTGCCAGTTGGCATGCGCGGCGACCACGTCCGGCAGCGCATCAAAATTCACAAACGCGTCGCGATCGTACACCACCAGCACCGGCAGCGTCAAGCGCTCGTAGAGTTCCTGGCGCGCGTTGCGCGTAAAGAGCAGCCCGCTGATGAAGCGCAGCGGCGTGTAATGCGCGCCCGGCTGATGCGCCGTGGCGTAAGCGTAATCGATCAACGCCTGCGGCACCGGCCCGACGAAACTTTGCTTCAGGAAAAACTCGATACTGCGCCGCGTGGCGATCAGATCGAACAGCGCCCGACCCCACAGCGGATTGGCCAGCGCCCGATAAGCTGACTCAGTGCGATCCTGCTCCACGGCCTGCTGCGTGGCCCGATCGGTCCCGCTGGCATTGAAGCCGCTAGGCGAGATCAGCGTGAGCGAGTGAAATAAGTCGGGGCGCTGCAGCGCGGCTCGCGCGGCGAACTCGCCGCCCAGCGACAGCGCGATCACATCGGCCGGCTCGCCGATCAGCTGGGCGATCACGTCCACGATCGCCCCGGCATACGCCTCGGGCGTCCGGGCTAAATCGGTTCGTTCAGAAAAACCATAGCCGGGCAGATCCAACGCATACACCGGCCGTTGAACCCGGTAGTGCTCGAAGAGAGGCTGCATCTCATAAGCCGATGCCGCGGCATTCACGCTGTGGATTAACAACAGCGGCCGGCCGTGGACCGATCGATCCACGTAAACATTGAGCGCGCCCGCGCTCTCGCTGGACAGCGAACTGAGTTCGGCGTCCAGCGCGGGAAACAGCGGCCACCGATGATCGATCGCGAACGCGCTGTAAGCCAGCCAGCCGCCGGCCAGCGCCAGCGGCAAACCGAGCGCAACGCCGGTGGCAATCACCAGACTGTTGACCAATTTATTCGAAGCGGGTGGGTGACAATCTATTGAGGACATGGCGATCTCCTATCTGTTCCTGCGGTTGACGAGGCGCATGCCGTGAAGGCACAGAGATAGTATAACACCGCGCCGGCAGAGCATGTTGCGCGGGACTCGGATTTTGGGGTGAGGAGACCTCGGAGGCAAAACATCACGCGGCGATCCAGGTGAAGCGGATCGCCGCGTTTCATTCGTGGTTCTTCGTGTGAATTCGTGGAAGACTTATCGCAGTTCAAACACCGCCCACGTGGCCCGCAGATTCGTATCAAACCGATCCGGAATTCGTTGGGACCCTTGCAGATACGTCGCGGTGGCGATGCGCACCTGATGCGCCGCGCAGAACGTCGTGAAATCGGCGATGGTCAGCCCGCGCGCGCGCGGTGGTTCATCCCACGCCTGTGGAACGCCCGGCGCGGGTGGCATGCGGCCCGTCAGCAACAGGGTCAGGCGGCAGCGCCAATGTCCCCAATTGGGAAAACTCACCAGCGCCCGCCGTCCCACGCGCAGCATATTCGTCACGATCAACGCCGGATCGTTGAGATACGGAAGCGTATAGCTCAAGATTACCGTATCGAATGATCCATCGAGATAATCGCGCAGTTCTTCGTGCAAGTCTCCCTGCCGCACCGTCACGCCATGGCGCACACAGGCCAGCACCTTCGCTTCGGCAATTTCCACACCGCGCCCTACGATGCGCTTCGTGTCGATCAAATAGCGCAGCAGCGATCCATCGCCGCAGCCCAAGTCCAGTACCTTCTCCCCCGGCTCGATCAAATTGGCGATCACATCGAGGTCGGCGCGCAAACCTGCGCCGCTCATGGCGTCCCTCCGCTCGGTGCCCCGCTCGGCGGCCGCACCTCAAAACGTTTCACCAGCCGATCGAGAAAGCTCGACAACAAGGCCGTCATCGTCTCTACTTCCAGCAAGAAGGCATCGTGCCCCCACGTCGATTGGATGTTGAGATAACTCACATCGGCGCCCACCGCGCTCAAGGCGCTGACCAGTTCTTTGGAATGATAGGGCGGGTACAGCCAATCGGACGTGAACGACACCACCAGATAGATCAAGTCTGTGCTTTTCGCAAACGCCCCGATCAAGCTGCCCCGCTCATCGCTCAAATCGAAGTAGTCCATCGCTTTGGTGACGTACAGATAACTGTTCGCGTCGAAACGCTCCGTGAAGCGATTGCCCTTGTAGCGCAGATAACCTTCCACCGCGAAGTCCGTCTCGAAGTCATAGCCAAAGCGCGCACGTTCCTGCAAGCGCCGTCCGAACTTCACGTGCATCGACGCTTCACTGAGATACGTGATGTGCCCGATCATGCGCGCCACGGCAAGCCCGGCGTTGGGGCGCGGCCCGTCGTAATAGTCGCCGCGATTCCAGTTGGGGTCGGCGTAGATCGATTGGCGGCCCACTTCGTCGAAGGCAATCAGCATCGGCGAGTGGCGCGCCGTCGTCGCGATCGGCAGAGCGGCCCGCACCCGATCGGGATAGGCCGCGGCCCATTCCAGCACTTGCATGCCGCCCATGCTGCCGCCCGCTACCGCCAGCAACTTAGCGATACCCAGGTGATCGATCAAGTGCGTCTGCGCGCGCACCATGTCGCTGATGGTCACCACCGGAAAACTCAGCCCGAACGGCTTGCCCGTCTGCGGATTGATCGACATCGGCCCGGTCGATCCTTTGCAACCGCCAATGACATTGGAGCAGATCACAAAGAACTTATCCGTATCAAATGCCTTGCCCGGCCCGATGCAATCGTCCCACCAGCCGGGGGCCTGCTCGTCGGGCGCGTTGAAACCCGCCGCGTGCGCGTTGCCCGACAACGCATGGCAGATCAAAATCGCGTTGCTGTGATCGGCGTTGAGCTGACCGTACGTTTCATACGCCAGCGTGATCGGCCCCAGCGTTTCGCCGCTTTCCAACGCCAGCGGCTGATCTTTCGCGAAGGTGAAGTATTGCGTTGTGATCAACCCGACCGAGCTTAAATTGTTCATGCACCTGCCCAAAATCGATCCACGAATTCACACGAATCTTCACAAATCAAAACCGCCGTCATTGCGACCCCGCCAACGGCGCGGGGCAGGTGAGCGCAGTCGCCATGACGACGGCTAAGAAGCCGTCAAAGAACAACTCCGCAGATTGCTCCAGGCTGGATGGTTACATCCAGCCCCCATCGCCGGATTTGCAATCCGGCGGGAGCGTCGAAAGTGCGGACTTATTTCTTGGCAAGCCCTAAGTATTCACGCTAATTCCTTTGATTTGTGTTAATTCGGGAGATTCGTGGATCGCTTTTTAAGATTGTGACAACGCCTGATCCAAATCCCACAAAATATCCTCGATGTCTTCCAGCCCGATGCTCAGGCGCACAAAGTCCGGCGTCACACCGGCGGTCGTCTGTTCTTCCGGCGTCAACTGGCTGTGCGTCGTGCTGGCCGGATGAATCGCCAAGCTCTTCGCATCGCCTACATTGGCCAGATGACTGAACAGTTTCAAGTTATCGATGAACTTGCAGCCCGCCGCCACGCCGCCCTTGATGCCAAAGCCGAGGATCGCGCCGGGGCCCTTGGGCAGATACTTTTTCGCGCGTTCGTAATCGGGATGGCTCTGCAAACCGGGATAGGTGACCCAACCCACCTTCTGATGCGCTTCCAAGAATTCCGCTACGGCTTGCGTGTTCTTCACGTGCCGCTCGAGGCGCAGGCTCAACGTTTCCAGTCCTTGCAAGAACAACCACGAATTGAAGGGCGATTGGCTCGCGCCGATGTCGCGCAAAATCTGCACGCGCGCCTTCAAGATAAAAGCCGGCGCGCCGAGATCGGCGTACTTCACGCCGTGATAACTCGGATCGGGCGTGGTGAAGTTGGGGAAGCGGCCGCTCGTCCAATCGAAGTTGCCGCCGTCGACGATGACCCCGCCGATCGAGGTGCCGTGCCCGCCGATGAACTTCGTCGTCGAATGCGTGACGATGTTCGCGCCCCACTCGAACGGGCGGCATAGATACGGCGTGGCGAAGGTGCTGTCGATCACCAGCGGGATGTGATACGCCTGCCCGATCTTCGCCACTTCCTCAAAGGGGAATACGTTGATGCGCGGGTTGCCCAACGTCTCGCCATACAATATCTTGGTGTTAGGCTTGATAGCCTTGCGGAAGTTTTCCGGATCGCTGGGATCGACGAAAGTCACGTCAATCCCGATGCGCGGGAAGGTATAGTTGAACTGATTGAACGTGCCGCCATATAACGTCGACGCCGACACGATGTGATCACCTGCGCCGCACAGAGCCAGAATCGCCATCGTTTGCGCCGCATGCCCCGAGCTGGCGGCCAACGCCCCCACCCCGCCTTCCAGATCGGCGATGCGCTGCTCAAACACATCGCTGGTCGGATTCATGATGCGCGTGTAAATATTCCCCATCTCTTTCAGCGCGAATAGATTCGCCGCGTGCTCGGTATCGCGGAACACATACGACGTGGTCTGATAGATCGGCACGGCGCGCGCATTCGTCGTCGGATCAGGTTGCTGTCCGGCGTGCAGTTGACGCGTGGAAAAACCCAGTTGACGCTTCGTTTCGTTCGACATGATCTCCAGTCTCCTCTTAGAAAGATTTTTTGGACATGGCTCGCACTGGACACGTGCACCCACTGCGTGCAGTGCGGTGTGAAAATCCAGTGCCTACAACGGTGGACGATCGTCCGCCTTGAGCGTCAGTTAAGAAAATATCCAGAGGAGGCTTGTGAAGAGGAACAAAAAAACCTCTTCTGCAAGAAGAGGTCACATGACAGATTGCTCACGTTCTCTCATCTTCCAGAATCTACTGCCGGAATTGGCACCTTGTCACTTGGACAGGTTGTCGAGGCATCATCGGGCCGGTCCCTCCGCCTCTCTGGATAAGAGTGTTGCTATATTTAATTGTGGTAAGTTTATATCATAGACGCCGGGCCGTGTCAATTGGCAATCTGCACAACATTTGAAGCATCGCAAGTTGTGGCGAATGCAACAACACGTTTCTCAAACAAAACAAGGCGACCTATATCAGATCGCCTTGTGGTTCAATCTGCAATCAGAAATCAACCATCAGCAATTTGTTACGCAGGCAGCGGCGCCGTATTCGGCTTGTTGCTCGCCGGCGCCGGCGCTTCTGAGGCAGACTTGCTGGGCCGCGGTGTCGCGGGCGGCGTGCCGTTGGGCTTGTCGGGTTTGGGTAATTCTTCGCCGTTCCACACTTTCTCGAAATCTTCCTGATCGAGCGATTCAATTTCGATCAACGCCGCGGCAACCCGATCGAGCCGGTCGCGATTCTCAGTGAGAACCCGCAGCGCGGTCTCATGCGCCTCGGTCACGATGCGCTGCACTTCACCATCAATCTGCTGCGCCACGGCCTCGCTATAGTCGCGCTGCTCACCCAACTCTTTGCCCAGGAAGACGAGCTCTTCCTTCTTGCCGTAGACCAGCGGGCCAAGTTTCTCACTCATGCCCCAGCGCTGCACCATGCTGCGCGCAATCTCCGTCACCTTCTCTAGGTCGTTGCTGGCGCCGGTCGTGATGTCGCTGAACACGGTCTCTTCGGCCGCGCGGCCGCCCAGGATCCCGGCCAGCATGTCCTTCAACTTGCTGCGCGTGATGTGACTGTTGTCATCTTCCGGCATAGACCACGTCAAGCCCGCCGCAAAACCGCGCGGGATGATCGTGACCTTGCGCAGCGGATCGCTGTTCGGCAGCGCGCGCATGACCACGGCATGGCCGGCTTCGTGATAGGCCGTGATCTTCTTTTCCTTCGGCTGAATCACGCGGCTCTTGCGCTCTGGGCCAAGCATCACGCGTTCCATCGCCTCTTCAAAGTCGGTCATGGCGATGATCTTCTTGTCGCGGCGCGCGGCGACGATGGCCGCTTCATTCACCATGTTCTCGATGTCGGCGCCCACAAAGCCCGGCGTCGACTTGGCCAATACACTGAGGTCCACATCCTCAGACAGCGGCTTGCCTTTGATATGCACCTTAAAGATTTCTTCGCGGCCCTTCATATCAGGCCGATCGAGCACCACGCGCCGATCGAAACGGCCGGGGCGCAGCAGCGCCGGGTCAAGAATGTCCGGTCGGTTGGTGGCCGCTACGACGATCACGTTGGTATCGGTATCGAAGCCGTCCATCTCGACCAGAATCTGATTCAGCGTTTGCTCGCGCTCATCGTGCGAACCGCCCAGCCCGGCGCCACGATGGCGACCCACGGCATCGATTTCGTCGACGAAGACGATGCACGGGCTGTGGCGCTTCGCTTGATCGAACAGGTCACGCACGCGGGACGCGCCCACGCCGACGAACATTTCCACAAATTCGGAACCGCTGATGCTGAAGAAGGGCACACCCGCTTCGCCGGAAACGGCCTTGGCCAACAAGGTCTTACCCGTGCCCGGACTGCCGACCAACAGCACGCCCTTAGGAATGCGCGCTCCTAGTGAGACGAATTTCTCCGGCTCTTTCAGGAACTCCACCACTTCTTGCAGATCGTGTTTGGCCTCTTCCGCGCCGGCCACATCTTCAAACGTTACCGTCGGATGCTCGCCGGTGAACATGCGCGCACGGCTCTTGCCAAATGACATCGCCTGGTTATTGGTGCCCTGCGCTTGCCGGAACATGAAGTAGATCAAGCCAACGACGATCAGGCCCGGGAGCAGGAAACTCAACGTGCTGAGCAGTGTGCCCCACTCCGGCGGTCGATCGACCACATACTTTACCGCTTGCAGTTTAACGGCATCCACGCCGAGGTCTTTCAACTGTGACGCCAGATCCGTACTGGGATCTTTGCGCGAAGTGACAACTTCGCTGCCGGTGTCCACGGTCACATCATCGCCGGACACGCTGACTTCTTTGGCCTTACCCGCATTGATCAAAGCTGCCACTTGACTCAGGGGCACATCTGGGCTTTGCGTGGCGCTACTACGCAGCGCCGTGAAGATAATGGCGCCAATCGCGACGATGATCAACAGGTAAACCAGATTGTTTCTTGGACGTGCTGTATTCACAATAAACCTCCCGCGCAACCATACACTACTTTCTATCTCGTCGTTGAAGATTATACCTTAATTCACCATAGCCCGGTATTAGAAATGTGTAAGAGGGTGCAATCTTCGGCTTGACAGCCCTCTTGCCCTGCGGTATAGTCCGCCCACGACTGAATAGCAGTGTGGGTGTCCTGTAACCCCGGATGGTCAGGACGTTAATGGCGAAGCCGGTGCAAGTCCGGTGCTGTCGCGCAACTGTAAGTTAGTCAGGTAGTCGAATAGTCTTATAGTCAAGTAGTCGAAAAACTACGGGACTAGACGACTACAAGACTATAAGACTAACAAGCCAGGTCGCCCGCCCCCATTGCCGACCACAAACCTCGCCGAAAGGGGGTGGACGCCACTGGCCTGATTGTACCAGTTGATCGATCTAAAGCCCTTTGTTTTGCGACAAGGGGCTTTTCGTTTCAAAATCGCAATACTCGCTCGCCGCGCCGTCCCCGGCGCGAGTCCGTCAAGAGAAATGCCGCCGAGGACGGCGGCTTGAGCGGCTATTCAAAATCATGCTTCCTCAGGAGAAAGAAACGATGTCTCGCAAATTGCTGTCTCTACTGTTGCTGATCACGATCATGCTGAGCGCCTGCAGCCCGGCGGCTACCCCCAGGCCGACTGCGACTACGTCGCCGACCCAGGCTCCGACTCAAGCGCCGACCATTGCGCCTACGGTCGCCCCGACCGAGCCACCCGCCCCAACGGCGACGCCTGCCCCAGAGCCAATTAAACTCACCGATGGACTGGGACGATCGATCGAGTTGGCCGCGCCCGCCCAGCGCATTGTCTCGATCGCGCCGTCCAACACCGAGATTCTCTTCGCGCTCGGCGCCGGGAAGCAAGTCGTCGGGCGTGAAGAATTGTCCGATTATCCGGCGGAAGCGAAGAACGTCACCAGCATCGGATCGGTCTTCCAGAAGATCAACACCGAAGCGATTGTCGCCCTCAAGCCCGATCTGATCCTGGCGGCCGAGATCAACAGCCCGGAACAGGTGAAGGCGCTGGAGGATTTGAAACTCACCGTCTACTATCTGCAAAACCCCAAGGCGTTTGATGATCTCTACGCCAATCTGGAAACCGTGGGAAAGTTGACGGGCCGATCGGCCGAGGCGGCGAAGTTGAACGAATCGCTGAAAGCGCGGTATGATTCAGTGGTCAAGAAATTGGCGGCGGCCAAAGATGCGCCCACCGTGTTCTACGAGATCGATGCCACCGATCCGACCAAGCCGTACACCAGCGGCCCCGGCACCTTCATTGATTTGGTGATCGGCCTGGCGGGCGGCAAGAACATCGGCGCGGAATTGAAAGGCGCGTTCGCGCAGATCAGTTCGGAAGAATTGGTCAAGCAGAATCCCAACCTCATCGTGCTGGGTGATGCGTTGTATGGCGTGACGGCCGAAGCGGTGGCGCAGCGCCCCGGCTGGAACGCGCTCGACGCGGTCAAGAGCAAACAAATCTTCGCATTCGACGATAACCTGATCAGCCGTCCCGGCCCGCGTTTGATCGACGGGCTGGAGCAGATGGCGAAGTTGTTGCATCCTGAACTGTTCAAGTAGAAGGAATGAACGAATGAGCGACAGAGGGAATGAGGGATTGAGGGACAAGGGGAATGAGGGACAGAGAGAGGACAACTCTCCGTCTCCCTATCCCTCCGTCTCTCCCTCCCTCCGTCGCTCCCTCCCTCTGTCTCCGTTTGTCTGGTGCTTCCTCTTACTGATCGCCGCGATCTTGCTCAGCGCGGCCATCGGCGCGGTGGCGATCCATCCGTTCGAAGTGGCGCGCATCATCGCCTCGCGCTTGCCTTTCTTGCACATTACGCCCACGTGGCCCGCTACCTTCGAGACGATCTTGTTTGACATCCGCCTGCCGCGTACGGTGTTGATTCTGCTGGCGGGCGCGGCGTTGAGCGGCAGTGGCGCGGCATATCAGGGACTGTTCCGCAACCCGCTGGCCGATCCGTACATCATCGGTGTGGCCTCGGGCGCAGGGCTAGGTGCCGTGATCGCGATGGCGCTGCACTGGCCCGCCACGATCCTCGGCGCGCTGGTCATTCCGATCGCGGCGTTTGTCGGGGCGCTGATCACCGTGGGGGTGGTCTATGGTCTGGCGCGTGTGGGCCGCGCCACACCCGTCTTCACATTGATATTGGCCGGTGTGGCGATCGGCTCATTCACCACGGCGATCACCACGTTCTTGATGCTGAGTTCGCAGGCGGAACTGCGCCGTGCCATCTCGTGGATGTTGGGAGGCTTCGCCTTTGGCGGCTGGATGCCCGTCATCGCCATCCTGCCTTACATTATCATCGGACTGATTGCGCTCGCTTTGATGGGACGCGCGCTAAACGTGCTGCAATTTGGCGACGATCAAGCGCAGCAGCTGGGCCTGCACGTCGATCGGGTGAAGCTGATCGTCGTCATCGCAGCGTCGCTCACGACTGCGGCGGCCGTGGCCTACGCCGGCATCATCGGCTTTGTAGGACTCGCCGTGCCGCATGTGGTACGCTTGCTATGGGGCGGCGATTACCGGCGGTTGATCCCGTTATCGATCATCGCGGGCGCAGCGCTGCTGCTGCTGGCCGATATTCTGGCGCGCACCATCATCGCACCGCAAGAAGTGCCGTTGGGCGTGGTAACGGCCATGTTCGGCGCGCCGTTCTTTTTGTGGCTGCTGCGCCGCACCAAGCGGCAGACGTTCTGGTAAGTCGGAATTTGGAATGCGGAGTTCGGAAGGATACCGGCGTATTCCGCATTCCGAGTTCCGCATTTCAAAGAGCCATGTTATCAATCGAAGATGTCACTATCCGTTATGAAGCACGCACGGTGCTGCGTAACATTTCGCTCGACGTGAAGTCGGGCGAAGTGCTGGCGTTGATCGGCCCGAATGGCGTGGGCAAATCGACGTTGATCCACGCGTGCAGCGGCAACCTCAGACGGATCGGGGGGCGCATCTTGATCGATGGACACGATCTCCGTAAACTCCCGATCGAGCAACGCGCCCGCTTAATCGCCGTCGTACCACAAGCCGTGCGCCTACCGGAATTATTCACGGTGTTCGATACCGTGTTGATGGGCCGCACGCCCTACCTCGGCTGGCTGGGCCGCGAGGGCGAGAAAGATCGATCGGCCGTGTGGGCAGCGTTGGATCGCACCTGCACGCGTGAGCTGGCCGATCGGCCGATCGGCGAATTGTCAGGCGGCGAACAGCAGCGAGTCATGATCGCGCGCGCGCTGGCACAGTCGGCCCGCACGTTGTTGCTGGACGAACCGACCGCGCATCTCGATCTGAAGCACCAAGCGGGTGTGTTGAGTCTGGTCTGCGATCTGGCGCATGATGAGAAATATGCGATTTTGATCGCGCTGCACGATTTGAATCTGGCCGCGCAGTACGCCGATCGCGTGGCTTTGTTGTCCAATGCCAGCATCGTCGCGATTGGTACGCCGGAAGAAGTGTTGACCGAAGGAAATTTGAGTCCCGCGTACGGCTTGCGCATCACCGTGTACGAACATCCCGCGCACGGCGCACCGCTCGTCCACGCGGGACACCGGTAGTAGAGCGAATTCCTAAATGATTTACGCTCGCAGTCCGCTGCGCGTGGTTACATCCGCTGTTTAGCCGCTGGATGTGACCATCCAGCGGGAGCAGTGGCGTAAATCAAAACGGGAACCGATCTAGGACACGGATTACACGGATTTACGCAGATTTTGAATTATCGATGTGAATCTGTGTTCATCTGTGTCCAAACAGGATTCAGACATGCCACGTTTGACCAGCATCTATACGCGCAAAGGCGATGACGGTGAGACCTCACTGGGCGGCGGGCAGCGCGTGCCCAAGGATTCGGCGCGCGTCGCTGCGTATGGCACCGTCGACGAGCTCAACTCCGTCATCGGCGTAGCAGTGGCGCACGGCCTCAGCTCGCGCCTGATGGAAATGCTGCCCGTCATTCAGAACGAATTGTTCCACCTCGGGTCAGATCTGGCGTTCCGCGAAGAAGACAAGCGCGCCTACCGGCTGCCGCAGATCGAGGAGCGGCACGTGGCCCAGTTGGAGCAGTGGATTGACGAGTTGATTGAAGCCACCGGGTCGTTGAAAAACTTCATCCTGCCCGGCGGATCGATCGGGGCCGCGCACTTGCACGTGGCGCGCACCACCTGCCGCCGCGCCGAACGTGATGTGCTCACCCTGGCGCGCGAAGAGCCGATCGGAGGACTGGTGATGCCGTATCTCAATCGCTTATCGGATCTGCTGTTTATGATGGCGCGCTACGAGAATCAGCAGCATGACGGGCCGGAAGCGTTGTGGAATTCGAGAATCTGATGCGTCCCACGGGGAGGCTGCGCACTGATGCGTCAAGCGCGACGGGCTTCAGGAGATTGGCCTTTTTCACTCGTCACTTTTCACTCTTCAGCGTTTTCATGACCACCCACGCCACCAGCGATCCGATCGCGCCCAGCGCGTACAGCCAGTAGCCGCCGACTTGATCAAAGATGAACCCGCTGATCGGCGCGGCGATCATGCGGATGAACGAAGCCAGCGTCACGTTGAACAAGGCCAGTGTCGTGGTCACTTGCCGCTCGGGCGCGGCCTCGATGATGAAGGTGAACACGGCGACGACGTACCAGCTGAACGAGAAACCACCCACCACGCGCATGATGACCAGCGTCGGCACCGACGGCACGAGCAGCACGCCCGTCAAGCGCACCGCTTCCAGCAGAAACGAATAACGCAACAGGCGCACAGCGCCGTAACGCCGCACCAACCGATCGGCCCACAACATCCCCGGCAGTTCGATCGTCGCGCCGATGGTGCTCATCAAGCCTACAATCGCTTCGCCCGCGCCCAGCTGCTTCAAGTATAGGCCCTCGAACGAACGCAAGCCGTACATCATAAAGAGGAAGATACCCAGCGCCAGCGCCAATCTGCGCAGGCGGGGATCGCTCAACACCAGGCGCGTCGACTGGCGCAGACTGCGCTTGGGGCGTTCGCCGGTTTGTGTCGCAGTGTTTTTGGACGATAGCCGGATCAAGCCCACCGAACCGGAACCGCTAATGTAGCCGATGGCGTATCCAACAAACGCGACGATCAAACCGAAGCGTTCACTCAACCAGCCGCTGACAAAGGCCGTGATAGCCCAGCCCAACGAGGCGAACAAGCGCACGCTGCCAAACCCCGATTGGACCTTGCTCAACACGGCCAGCGCTAACGCATCACTGCTGGGCGATGAGCCCGCATTCAGAAATGCATCCAGCACGACGATGACGGCGATCAATCCGAACGCGGCTTGCTGGCTGAGTACCAGCATCAAGCAGGCTGAAGCCAACAATTCGAACTGCAACAGACGGCGCGGTTTGGAAGCGGCATCGCTAAGGCGTCCCCAGATCGGCGCGGCGATTAATGCGGCCAGTCCGGCGAACGTGGAGAGCAAGCCGATCTGCGTGCCGCTGAGGCCCTGCTGTTTGAAGAACAGCGCCAGAAACGGCGAAAGAAACCCGCCGCCGACGCCTAACAGGAAGTAGTAGGAACGAAGAATGGAAAGGTTGCGTTTGGTGATGGACATGAATCGTAATGAGTACTGCGTAATGCGTAAGAGACAAGCAAAACCGAGTTTCTCCGAGAACAAAGAAACCCGGTTTTTATTCGGGCGTGATTCTACACCCGATTGTGAAAAGACAGAAACCGGGTTTCTCCACTGCTGCATTCTTTGCACCCAGAACGGGGAAACCCGGTTTCTATTGCGTTTCACGCATTACGTTTTAGTGCGCAGCCTCCCCGTGGGACGCCTCCCGATGATGCGCCGTAGTAGCGTGATACGCATCGCCCTCAGGATCGATATGCACCATCACTTCCACCAGTGCGGGCTGCGCGTGAAACAAGGCGTGCCGCACATCTTCGGCAACCTGATGGCTCTGCGTGGTGGGCCATTCACCCGGCACATCCACATTTAACTCGGCGCGCTGGCGATGACCCAGCCAGCGGATGGTGACGTCATGCACCGCCTGCACGCCCGGCACTTGCGCCGCCGTCTGCGCGATCGATTGGCTGACGGCGGGATCGACCGCATCCATCAAGCGGTACCACATATCACGCGCGGCATTCCACACCACGATCAAGATCGCCACTCCGATGAACAATCCGACCAATGGATCGGCCAAGGGAAAACCGAGCGCCACGCCGATCACGCCGATGAGCACGCCGAGCGAGGTGAAGCCGTCGGCACGCGCGTGCAGCCCATCGGCCACCAGCGCTGCCGATCCGATTTCACGCCCGACGCGAGTCCGCAGCGTGGCGACGGCTTCATTCCCGATAAAACCGATAATGGCCGCCGCGGCCACCCAGCCTAAATTGCTGAGAGGCTGCGGATGCAAGAGTCTATCGATCGATTGCTGAAAGACCTCCAGCGCGCTGAGAAAGATCATGACGACGATCAGCACCCCGGCCAGATCTTCAGCGCGGCCGTAGCCGTAGGTATACCGATCGTTGCGCGGTCGACGCGCCAACGTGAAAGCAATCCATAAGGGGATGGCCGTTAGCGCATCGGAAAAATTGTGAATCGTATCGGCCAGCAGCGCCACGCTCCCGCTAATCGCCACGATGATCAGTTGAAACACCGCCGTGAGCAGCAGCACGACCAGCGAGATTTTTACCGCCCAGATACCGCGCGCATTCGACATCGCCGGATCGAGCGCGGTGGCGTAATGGCCGTGCTCGTGCGGACTGAAGAGATGCCCCAGCCAGCCTTTGAGCCCTGATTCCGCATGTTCGTGGTCATGGTTGTGATCGTGGTCGTCGTGATCGTCAGAATGATGTTGGCTCATCGGCTTCCTTTACTCGTTACGCATTACTCGTTACTCAATTCATTTGCTTTTCCGCGCATCTTCACTACAATCGTTATACCTCTTCCCACAGGACTGCGCCATGACTTCCACTATGCAACGTCTCGCCTCGCGCCGTTTCGATGTGCTGCTCACACTCGCCGGTATCCTGGGCATCGTGCTGTTTCTAGCATTGTATAACGAAGCCTTTCCCGACGCAGCGATCGATCTGACGCTCTCGCGCGATCAGATCGCGCAGCAGGCCAATAATTACCTGAAATCGCAAGGCTACGATGTCGCCGCTTACGAATCGGTCGTGGACTTCAATCAAAACTGGTGGTCATCCGTCTACTTGCAGCGCACGCTGGGAGTGGCGGAGACCAATCGGTTGGTGAAGGCCGAACGCCTGCCCATCTGGACGTGGAAAGCCCGCTGGTTCAAACCGCAGCAGCAGGAAGAATTCTCGCTCGAACTGATGCCCGACGGGGAAGTGATTGGCTTCTCGCACACGATTTCGGAAACCGCGCCCGGCGCCGCGCTCGAACAAAACGCGGCGCGCGCGATTGCCGAAAAATATCTGACAGCCGATCGGCAGTTGAACCTGAACGATCTGGAGTTGACCTCGGCCTCATCACAGGAACAGCCGGGCGGACGGATCGATCATCGCTTCGAATGGAAGCGCCGCGACTTCGCCCTCGGCGACGGCGATCTGCGCCGCGCGATCAGCGTGCAGGGCGATCGGGTGGGCAATTACACGACCTGGCTGCGTGTACCGGAAGCGTTCGAACGCGACTTCTCGGCCCAGCGCAATGTGGCGGGCTACATCAATAACACCGCTTTCTTCACCGGTTTTACGTTGTTCGGCGCGATCGGCCTCGCAGCGTTAGGCCTGGGCGCACTGCGCGGCGTGATTGAATGGCGCACAGCCTTGATCCCGGCGCTGCTGGTGGGCGGCATCTCACTGCTGTCCGGCCTGAACACTCTGCCGCTCTACAAAACCGGCTACTCGACCACGAACAACTACGTGTTGTTCTGGCTGGGTAACATCGTCGGCATTCTGTTCAACGCACTGTACAACTTCGTCTTCGTCGCCATCCTGTGGCTGGGCGGCACGGCTCTGGCTAAACAGCGCTGGCCGCGTCAGGACAAGATTCTGCCGCGCGGCGATCGCTGGCTGTCGCTGTATGGCTGGCGCGGCTTGATGCTGGGCGGTGTAGGTTTTGGCTATGTGACCCTGTTCTACCTTATCGCCGTCAAGTTCTTCAACGGCTGGACGCCGCTTGATGCGCCGGGCGGTTATGCGGTGGCGACGCCGTTTCCATTTCTGGGACCGCTGGCGAGCGGCATCATTCCCGCGACCACGGAAGAATTGCTATTTCGGCTCATCGGCATTACGGCGGTCTTGCTCGCCTTCAAGAAGCGCTGGCTGGCCTTATTGATTCCCGGGATGTTGTGGGCCTTTGCGCACACCGGCTACGTCACCGAACCCATTATCTTGCGCGGCATCGAATTGACGATCGAAGCGGTGCTCATCAGCGGCTTGTTCTTCCTGCGTTTTGGCCTGTTCACGACGATCATGGCACACTTCGCTTACAACGCCGGACTGGGCGCCCTGCCTTTGCTGCGCTCAAGCGATCCGTACTTCGTCTTGTCTGGCTTGATCGTGATCGCGGCAATGTTGCTGCCCATCATTCCCGGAGCGATCAAATGGCTGCGGCTGCGTGGCCGCCCGATCATTCCGGTGGCGGCTCCGCAGATCGATCTCGCCACGCTGGACGATGTCGATCGCTTAACGGCGCTGGCGATCAAAGATACCGCTTGGGCGACGTGGTTGAACGATCCGTCAGTCGTGGTCGTGTGTGCCCGCAGCACTCCCGCCATCGTCGGTGCGACTGCCGCGAGGATCGCAGCTGACGGCGTCACCGAGATCCTCACGACCTATGTCGATCCTCAATGGCGGCGGCGCTACCTCGGCAGCGAGTTGATCGATCACCTGACAAATATCCTGCGCGAGCGCGGCGCAAAATTCGTGGAGATCACGGTCGCCTGGCACGATGAGCGAGGCACGGGCTTCTTTGCCAGTCAAGACTGGAAGCAGCGCGTGCGTGTGTACAGTCGATCGCTGTTGCCGCCGGAGGCAAGGCCCACAGGCCGGCGCGCGAGAATCCGGGCATGGTTTAAGCGGCTTCAGAATGGGCCGATCAATTGAGCGTAAGTGAATGCGGCTTCCGGAAAAGTGTCACCCCGAGCCGCGTGGCGGCGAGGGGTCTCTGTGATAGTCAGAGAGATTCCTCGCCGCCACGCGGCTTGGAATGACACCGCACTACGGCTTTGTGATAGCCGTGGCGAGAGCATGACGACTCTTAACGCGGGCACCTCTGAATCTGAACGATCGCGGCTTGCGGCAGTATCCGCCTCGCGCGGACATTTTCGTTATGAGTCAGGCCAAGCGCAGTTTGCGCACGGTTTGATAATCATTCTGCAATGAAATATTAATGGTATTGATATTGAATTCCTGATCAAGTTTGAATTTAGTGTGATAAGATGTACGCAATTCTAACTCAAAGGAGGAAAGGACAATGAAGACGCAAGGTGGTTTCACTCTGATCGAATTGTTGGTCGTGATTGCGATTCTGGCAGTACTGTTCGGCGTGACGGCGCTGGCGCTGAATGGAGTTGGCAGCAATGCAGCTGCAGTAACCAAGAGCGCGGAAAATGATGTGGTTCAGACGGCGATTGATGTCTATATGGCCCAGCACGCTTCAGTCACAGCCGGGACAAATACGCTGGTTGGGCCTAATACAACCGGTTTCGGCGTTTATCTGCGGCGGACCTCTAAGTACTCCTATACTTGGGATACCAATGGAGTGTTAACACAGCAGTAATGGTCGTTCTGGATTTGGTTAATCGACCACCAGGGATTGCCTGAATAACCTATCATGGTGTTATCACAGTGCCAAGTCCAAATATCCTGTCTCGCATTAGTCGTGTGGCATCACTCGGTGTGGAGGCAGGCTGGCTAATCGCCGTCGCGGTGGTACCGCTGTTCAATCTGAATGGCTTAGTGTATGACGAACCGCGATCAGCACTCTTTCGAGCGCTGGTGTTGGTGATGCTGGCGCTGCACCTGATCGCCCGGCTTCAAAGTAACTCTCATACTTCGCTCCTCGCCTCCGCCAGGCGAGGAGCGAATGTATTTTTGAGAAACACGTGGCCTTTGTTTCTCGTGGCGGCCAGCCTCATCCTGTCGACGCTGACATCGATCAGCCCGGTCGATAGTGTGTGGGGCTCATTCTTTCGCGGGCAGGGTGTCTACCTCGCGCTGCTGCAGATCATCTGGGTGATATTGATCGTCACCTATCTTCGCTCGCCGGCTCAACGCCGCCGTTTGTTGCTGGCGATCGTGATCGGAGGAACACTCACTGCGATCACGGCCATCGTCGAACCGTTTGTCTTCGGCGAAAACTGGTTGACATGGCGGCCGGGCGGCACGCAGGGCAATCCAATTTTTCTGAGCGGCTATCTGATTATGGTGCTGCCCTTTATGCTGGCTGCGTTGGTCGAACCATGGGCCAGAAAAAAGATCGCGCGCACGAGCTTGATCGTGGCGGTGATCTTCCAACTGGCCGCGTTGGTGTTAGCTCAGAGTCGCGGGCCCTTGTTGGGCGCAGTTGCAGGCGGCCTCCTCTTTGCCGGATTGTTGCTGTGGCAGCGTCATCGCCGGCTCCTGATCGCCGGCGCATTGATCGGGTTGATCGGCCTGAGCGTGTTGACCATCGGCTTAAATTTGCCGGGAGGTATCTCGTCGTCACTCTCATCACTGCCGGTGATCAATCGCTTAAATTTCGCGCAGGATGCGCAGACGGGCACGGGGCGCGTCCGATTGATCTTGTGGCAGGCCGTGGGGCGAGTCATCACCACCTGGCCGTCGGTTGTGCCCGCTGGCGATGTTTGGCATTTTTTGCGGCCTGTGCTAGGCTATGGGTTAGACACAGCCGCGATCGTTTACATGCAAGTTTACCCGCCTGAATTGGGCCACATCGAGGATCCCAGCAGCATGTGGGATCGCGCTCACAACGAGGGACTCGATGTGCTGACGATGCAGGGTGGGCTGGGCTTATTGGCCTATGGGGTGCTGGGCCTCGTCTGTGCGCGGCGCGGACTTCAGCAGTGGCGTGCATCCGAATCGCTGGCTCAGCGGGCCTGGATCGCTGCGCCGCTGGCGGCGTTAGCCGCGCATGTGGTCGAAGTGCAGTTCGCGTTTACGCTGACGACGACGGGCATGCTGGCCTGGTTGTGTGTGGCACTGCTGTTAACACGACCACCGGCGTTAGACGACGGACGACAGGGGGACGCTCAACTGTCGGACCAACAACAGCGTATCAAACTCTTGGTTTCTGTGGCAGGCGCGATCGTAATCATCATTGTGGCGCTGCGCGTGGATGTGGCGTCGATCTGGGCCAATGCGCTGGCCGGTGAGGCGCGCGCTTTGGATCAAAACCAGGCCTGGCAGAAAAGCATCGATCGGTACGATCAGGCGATCGAGCTGATTCCGTGGCAGGCGGCGTATCAGCAGTTTCGCGGCGAAGCCTTTTACAATCTGGCTCGCGCGTTGCCCGCCGATCAGCCGGAACTACGCGTGAAATTGCTCGAAGCCGCCGAGCGCGCGTTAGCCACTGCGCGGCGTTGGCTGCCGCTCGATCTGGAAGTGAATTCCAACAGCGGCGTGCTGTATGCTTTCTGGTCCGATATCGATCCGGCCCGTTTGCCGCTGGCCGAAACCTATTATCGACGCGCGTTTGCGCTCGCGCCGACTGCTGCGGCGCTGCGTGATGATCTGGGCCATGTCTATCACAATCACGGTCGTTATCCGGAGGCGCTGGATCAATACGCCGCTGCGCTCAAGATCGATCCTAAGTTCTCGGCCGCTTACTTTGACAGCGGCTTAGCTTATCAAGCGTTAGGCCAACGCGTCGAAGCGCGGCAGGCTTTTCAGGCGGCGTTGCAACTCGCGCCCGATTGCGAAGCGTGCCGGACTCAATTGCAATCAATGAACAATGATCAATGATCAATGCTGATTGCTAAATGCTGACTACCTCGACAATGTTAAATTATCAGTCAACCGTCATTGCGAGGAGCGCTTTCTGCGACGAAGCCATCCCATCGTCCAGCCAGGAGATTGCTTCGCTGTGCTCGCACTGACGAATCTAGCATTGTCAAGCTACCGACCAAGGGGTTTTCATGGCACATATTCTGGTGATTGACGACGACGAAAAAGCGCTGCAACTGTTGACGATCATGCTGAAGCATGAAGGCTACCAGGTCTCCGTCGCCGCCGATGGCTTTCAGGGCCTCAAGATCGCCAAGAACAGGCAACCCGATCTGGTGCTGTTGGACTTGATGCTGCCCGGCATCGACGGCTTTGAAGTGTGCAGCCGCTTGCACCAAGAGCCGGCGACGGCCAGCGTGCCTGTGCTGATCGTCTCGTCCAAGTCACATCAAACCGATCGAATGGCCGGCGCGAAAGTCGGCGCCAATGGTTACCTGACCAAGCCCTATGAGCGTAAAGAATTGATCGCGCAAGTGCGCCTGCTTCTGGATCAGTCTCAAGCCGCAGCGGTTGCCTCGGCAACCCAGGTCGGTTTTGCACTGGCGATCGTCGGGGCGCGTGAATCCGAAGTGATCACCCGCGCGGTGGTCAACACGGCCCTGGCTCTGACTGGCGCCGGGTCACGCGCCACGCTGGTGGACCTGCGGCCCTTTTCAATAGAACACTGCTTGTTGTTGGGCTTGACACCGCGCGTCGATTCATTCGAGCTGGCCCAGCACGATCCGGCGGCGATCGAGCGAGATGGAGTGGTCACGCATCCCGGCGGACTCCGCCTATTGAACAACTTGGCAGGCAGCGGCGAGATAGGTCAAATCACCTCAACCGATGTTGTGGCAGTGCTAGACGGGCTGCTGCCTCAAGGCGACTACGTGGTGTTAAGCCTTCCGCTGTATCCGGTTGAATTGCTGCGCGATGTGGCCGCCCGATCGAATTTGATCGCCGTGGCGACGCCGATTGATCCGGCGGGGCTGGCCGCGACCCGATCGGCCCTGGGCCTGCTCGATCGCCTGGGCGTAGGCAGCTCGCAGATCGGTTTGATCCTGATCGGCGCTGCGGCTACGCCGGTACCCGATCTGGGCCGTGAAGTTCTGGCCACACTGGCCGCTTCGGCTGATTCCAAAGATCCGTCATTTGCGGCGTTGGCGGTGCGCTTACATCAACGTAGCGAAAAGCCGGCGCGCCGCGAAGGGGAGGCGATATGAGTACACCAGCCGCTTTGCGTGAGCCCCCCGTCGCGCGGCGCGATCTGATCGAAGTGTTGATCGACTCGGATCTCGTCAGCGCTGCCCAAGTCGAGGCGGCTCGTCTGTCGGCCACGAATGGGAAAAGCGTGGTCGATGTGCTGCTGGCGCAAAAGGTCATCGGCCCGCGCGATGTGGCGATGGCGCTCAGCTTGCAGCTCAGCCTGCCGTTGATCGAACTCAAACGCCATGTCGTACAGCCGCAAGCCCTGGCCTTGGTGCCCGAGCAGCTGGCGCGGCGCTATGGACTGATTCCGCTCGACGTGATCAACGGCGAGTTGGTCGTCGTGACCGAAAATCCGCTAGATGTGCAGGGGCTGGAGGATGTGTCGCTGCGCGCCGGGATGCGGGTGCGGCCCGCGATCGGCGTGCACGACGATATTCAAGAAGCGCTGGCGCAGTATTATCGATCGAGCGTCGAGATCGAGCGCCACCTCGGACAGATCGTGCCGGAGTCGGCGCCCGCCGTCGAGCCGCGCTTGACGGTCGAGGCCGTGGCGCAAAACCCGGTGGCGCGCGTGGTCGAGCTGATCATCGGCCAGGCCATTCGCGATCGCGCTTCGGACGTACATATCGTGCCGGACAGCGATACGCTGCGGGTGCGCTACCGGATCGACGGCATCTTGCATGACATGCTGCAAGTGCCGCTCAATGTGCACGGGCCGCTCATCAGCCGCATCAAGATTCTGGCCGAGATGAACATCGCCGAGCGGCGCCGGCCGCAGGACGGCCAGTTCACGTTCACCGGCGATCACGGTGAAGTCGATGTGCGCGTGTCTACGGCCGAAACCGTGCGCGGTGAAATGGCCGTGCTGCGCATTCTCGATAAGTCGATCTCCTTGTTGCAGCTGAAGGATCTGGGTTTCTTGCCCCAGGCGCTGCATTCGGTCGAGCAATTGTATACGCTGCCGTTCGGCATGCTGCTGGTCTCCGGCCCGACCGGCGCCGGCAAGACGACGTCGTTGTACGCTATGATGAACCAGTTCAATCGCGTCGAGCAGAACTTGATCACGATTGAAGATCCGATCGAGTACCAGTTTGATCGAATGAGCCAGATTCAGGTCAACCGGCAGGCCAACATCACCTTTGCCAACGGTCTGCGCGCGATCTTGCGGCTCGATCCCAATGTGATTCTGGTCGGCGAGATCCGCGATCAAGAAACGGCCCAGATCGCGGTGCAGGCCGCGTTGACGGGTCACCTGGTGTTGTCGTCGATCCATGCCAACGATGCCGTGGGCGCGTTGTTCCGATTGATCGATCTGGGCGTTGAGCCGTTCCTGGCGGCCTCGGCCCTGATCGGGATTGTGGCGCAGCGGCTGGTGCGCCGCGTGTGCGATCGCTGCCTGACGCTCAGCGACATCGGCCCGGAAGAGCGGCTGGCCTATGAAACCGAACTCGGCCCCGGGCCAGCCCAGTTTCAACGCGGACAGGGCTGCAACTTCTGCGCCGAGACGGGCTATCGCGGCCGCACGGGTGTGTTTGAAGTCCTGCCGGTGGGTGAATCGATCCGCCGCCTGTTGATCGCCAACGCCAGCGCGGATGACATTCGTACCCAGGCTTTGAGCGAGGGCATGATCAGCATGTGGCGCGATGGCATGTTGAAAACGCGCGAGGGCATCACGACCGTGCGCGAAGTGATGCGCAATGCGTACACGATTCGCTGAATGTTGATTGTTGATTGCTAAAATGAACTATCGCTACGAAGCCTTCGATAAAAATGGACAACGCCAAACCGGTATCATGGTTTCGCCCAATGAGACGGCGGCCGAAGATGCGCTGTGGCAGCAGGGCTTGACCATCGTGCGGTTGTCACCGGCCAAACCCCGGGTATCGCTGCGGACGCTGTTCCCGTCGTTCTTCGGCGTCAAGCGCCAGGATCTGATTATCTTCTCGCGCCAGATGGCGACGTTGATTGAGTCGGGCATCGGCATTTTGACCGGACTGCAACTGCTGCTCCAATCCAGCCGGCGCGCGCTGCGTGAAGTGCTGATCGAAGTGATACAGTCGCTGCAGCAAGGTCAATCCTTGTCGGCGGCGCTGGCGGCGCATCCCACGGCCTTTCCAACGTTGTATGCGCGCACGCTGGCTGTTGGCGAACGCACCGGTCACCTGGAAGATACGCTACGCCAGTTGGCCACGTTTCTCGAAAAAGAGCAGGCGTTGTCGCGCAAGCTGCGAGATGCGGCCACTTATCCGGCGTTTGTGCTGGGCGTGGCCGTGTTTGTCGTGGTGATCGTCGTCGCCGTGGCGCTGCCCCCCATCGTCGATCTATTTGATTCGTTCCATGCGGACCTGCCCGTACCGACCAAGATTTTGATCGGCATCAGCAAATTCGCGTCGGGCTATGGATCGCTCTTGATCTTCGGCGCGATCGTGTTGTTGCTGGTGGCGATCTGGTATGGCTCAACGCCCAGCGGACGGCGCATCCGCGATCGATTGTTTCTGCGGCTGCCGGTTATTGGCAAAGTGATTTTGCAAGGACAAGTCGCACGGTTTACGCGCACCGCCTCGGTGTTGATCCAGGCCGGCCTGCCGTTGGCCGAGGTGATGGAACTGATTCTGCAGACGGTCGATAATACGGTCGTGTATGCTGCGCTCGATCGAGTGCGTTTGGCGCTGCTCTCCGGCCAGGGCTTATCCGGTCCGCTGGCCGCCGAGCGGATCTTTCCACAGATGTTGTCCCAGATGGTAATGGTCGGTGAAGAGACCGGCACACTGGAGGCCAACCTGGCGACGCTGGCCGATTTTTATGAAGACGAAACCGATCGCAGCGTCAAGACTCTGGCTTCCTTGATGGAACCGGCGCTGACGGTCTTGGTGGGCGGCATCGTCGGCTTTATCGCCGTCTCGATCGTGATGCCGATGTATTCGGTGTTGTCGTCGATCAAATAAAACCTGGCGCGGGCTGGAGGCGAAGCCTATCGATCCAGACAGAACCCAGCGCAAGGGCAAAGTGAGTCATGATGTATCCCCATCGACGACTGGGCTGCGGCTTATGGGTAGTCTGGCTGATGTTAATCGTATTCGGCGGCGAGTGGCTGTTGCTATCGGCGGTGATCAACGGGATGCCACCAGGGCAGGTGCCAGTCTGCGTGTTCAGTGTGATCATTTTGACCATCATCGGCGGATGGGCGGCGGTGTACGTTCGAGTGCAATGGAGAAAGCCACATTGATGTTGAAGTGGAAGTGTAAGCGGCCCAACCTATCTCTAAACCTCGCTCCCCGACCGCGCGGACGCGGTCGGCTCAACCGCGCGGACGCGGTTGAGGAGCGCGAGGCCCCGGTGCGTGGCGCACAGACCGGTGCGACGTTGATCGAAGTGCTGGTGGCGCTGGGGATTCTCGCGTCGGCGATCGTGATCTTGATCGCCGGACTATCGACCGGCTCGTTTGCCGTGCGATCGACCGATACGCTGACGACGGCCAGTAATCTAGCCGCTGTGCAGCTAGAGAGCATCAAGGCGCAGCCGTATGGCGCAGCGTACACGAAAGTGGCTGAGCCGCCGGGTTACATCATCTCGATTACGCAGAGCCTGGTGGTTACCGGATTGCAACAAATCACGGTGACGGTCGTTTTCAATGGCGGTTCGTTCAAGGTTTCGAATTACAAAGTGAATCGGTGACATGAAACGAGTCAACCCGGGCGGCGTGCGTCAACGTGGCTTTACCTTGCTCGAACTGATTGTCGTGCTGGGATCGTTGTCGTTGGTGACGGGCGTTACGCTAATGGCGATCTACCAGCTGCTGATCGTGCCGGCCAACGGTAACGCGCGCCTGGCGATCGATGCCGATTTTCGCACGGCCAATCTGTGGCTGATGCACGATGGCAACGAAAGCCAGTCGTTTACGCCGGGCGGCACGTGCGGCGTTTTTTATACGGGCGCGACGCGCAACATCAGTTACACCTATTCGTATGTGGCGGGGACATTGAATCGCACCGCTAGCAGCGGCGGCAGCACGATCGCCGTAGCGCATCATCTCAAGTCTGCGCCGATTTGTGTGCCGTCAGGTCAACTGGTCACGGTCATGTTCACTTCCAGCAGTGGCAGTGTCTCCAGTAGCACGACGATCACGGTGGCGCTGCGCGTGAAGTAAGCGATCGGTAGTTAGTGGTCAATCGTTAGTCGTCAACAATGGTGTCGTGGTGACTATGTCAGCAATCAGCAATCAAAAATCAGAAATCAGAAATTCCGAGAGCGGCCAGGCGCTGGTGCTGGTCCTGCTGGCGCTGCTGTTGGGCGTGGTGTTGGTGTCGGGCTTTCTGTATTTTGCCAGCACCAGCCAGCGTGCGACCACGTCGGCGATCAATCAGACGACGCAGCGCTATTCGTCCGATGCCGGGATCGAACGCGGCCTGTGGTGGCTGCAATATGGCGGCTTGACTCAGACGCTGACGACGATCGGTTCTTCGGTGATAACACAGACTCAGATCAACAATCTCACGGTGACGATCATCATCACGCGCACGACGCCGTCGCCGTGATCAGTCGATGGGGTGATTCGATAAACGATGCGTAAGCTGGGTGTGTTGGCTTTCTCGGTTTGCGGCGTGCTATTCGCGTTGGTCTGGATGTTTGCCGGCCTTCAGCCGCAGATCGCGTTGGGCGCGCCCTTGCGCCAGAATCAGCCGAACGGCAGCACTATCGTCTCTCCCCAGACGACCTCTGGCACGTGGGGGCCGGGGATAATCACAGCCACATCAAATGTAGTCATCAACGCAGGCGTGATCATCACCGTCGCTCCCAACACGACCGTTCGCGTTGTCGGGAACCGCTTGTTCACCATTAATGGGAACTTGCACAGCGATGGCCCCATCACTTTTACAGATTCCTCTGCCATCCCCGGCGCATGGCAGGGCATCCTCTATGCGGCCGGCAGCACCGGCTACCTCAATGCGGCAACAGTTCAATACGCCCAACAGGCTGTCGCACTCAATACGGCCAATCCGATCACCATCTCTAACAGCACGCTGCGCTACAATCTCGAGCAAACCGGCGGGAACACCGCCGCCTCTGGCGCGGGACTGACGATCCAGCTGGGTTCCCCGCTGATTTCAAACACACAGATTTACAGCAACACGACCTCTTCGGTGAATGGCAATTCACTGGGGGCGGGCCTCTATATCGTGGCCGGGACGCCGACCATTCAAGGCTGTCAGATTTTCCAAAACGCTGCTGTTTCCCAGGGCAGCGGCAGCGCCTTTGGAGGAGGCGTCTACATTCAAACTGGAAACCCCTTGATCACCAACACGCTTGTCTACACCAACGTGGTTCAAGGGAGTAACACTGTCTATGGCGGCGGGATAGCCATTGACGCAGGTTCGCCGCAGATCGTCAACTCTCGCGTCTATCAGAATCTGGTTACCACTCCCGGCACTCCCGGCTATGGAGGCGGAATTTCTATCCGCGGGACCGGGTCGCCCGTTATCCAAAACAGTTATGTGACAACCAATAGCTTGCTGCTGTCCAACTCGAGCAGCTATGCCGAGGGCGCTGGCATTAGCATCTGGGACAATACGGGAACTGTGATCCGCGATAACTGGATAGGCGGCAACGTGAACCGCTCGCACGAGGCTGGTGGCGGCGGCATCGGGCTCGCTCTGAACGCCAACGCCGCACTCATCGACGGCAATGTGATATACAACAATACAGTCACCAGCCCCGGCACTCCTACGACGCCCATCGCCTTCGCCGAGGGTGGAGGAATTGACTTTTACGCGAACAACCGTGCCACGGCCTCCAATAACCTGATCTATGGTAACGTGAGCTTGTGTGATATCGCTTGTCCGTTGGCCGGCGGCTATAATTTGGAAGACGCCGCTGGCGGCGGGATATTTGGCGTCGGCACAGATGCGACTACCCGGCCTACTTTGGTGAATAACACGGTGGTCAGCAACACGTCCGGGGTAGGCGGTGGATTGGGTCTTCAGTGGCAGGTGACATTCTACAACAACATCATTGTCAGCAACACGGCGCGAACCCGGGGCGGCGGCATATACCTTTCGCAGAATACCGGCATCACGCGTGACTATAACGACGTTGGGGGCAATACCGCCCCGGCTGACGCGAACTATGCCCTGTATGGCGGCACTCTTGGGCCGGCCGCGAATGATCTTCAGGCGGATCCGTGGTTGCTCGGCGCGGGAGACCTGGCGCAATGGCATCATCTACGCCAGGGTTCGCCGGCCATTGACGACGGCACAAACACCGGTGTCGGGCTGCCCACTGACGATTACGATGGCGATGCTCGCCCTCTGGGCACTACCTGGGACATTGGCTTTGACGAAATCCGATCGCTCACGCTGACCAAAACGGTCACGCCGGCGATGGCCGGGGCAGGTGATCTGTTGACGTACACGCTGGTCATCAGCAATCCCGATCGGATTGCGCCGCTGATCGGCGGCGTGATCAGCGATACGGTGCCGCCCTCGACCACCTACGCCAGCGGGCCGAGTTGTACCTCGGGCACGTGCAGTTATAACGCCGGCAATCAGGCCATTACCTGGAATACCGATCTCTCGGCCGGCAATCAAACGACGCTGACTTACGCGGTCACGGCCAATGCCTCGGTGCCGCGCGGTGTGCCAATTACCAATTCATTCCAAATTCCATGGGGCAGCGGAATCCGATCGAGCAATGTGGTGACGACGCTGCTCGTGCCGCGGGTGAGTTTCAGCAGCGCCACTTACACGGTGATGGAGAACGCGGGCACGGCCATCATGACCGTGACGCTCGACGCCCGCTCGCTTCTGCCGGCGACGGTGAATTATGCGACAAGCAACGGCACGGCGACCGCGCCGAGCGACTATCTTACCTCAACCGGCACGTTGACGTTTGCTCCGGGCGCAACCACGGCAACCTTTACAGTGACGATTGTGAACAATCCGATCGTCGAGCCGAATGAAACCGTCACTTTGACGCTGAGTGCGCCGGGCAACGCCGTGCTCGGCCCACCCAATCCCGCAACGCTGATCATCATCGATGCCGCGATTGCCAATCTGCAAATCAGCAAAGCGGCTGCGCCGTCGCCGGTAGTGTCAGGCGGAATTCTGACGTATACTTTGACCTATACGAATATCGGGCCGTTCGCTGCACTGAATGTGCGGATCACAGACACGCTGCCGGTGAGTGTCACCTGGGGCGGTGTCACCAGTGCGGTGCCGCCGATCACACTTACCGGCACGACCCCGCCGGCCTGGTTCACGCCGACGTTAGCGTTGGGAGCATCAGGTAAGATTGTGTTTACAACGACGGTCACGGCGCCGGGCGGCAGCGTCTTGACGAATCAAGCCGTGATTACCACGACCACCACCGAGACGATCACGGCCAACAATACGGCTTCGGTCACGACTACCGTGATCTCGCCAGTGGTCATGACGATCAGCAAACGAGACGCCCCCGATCCGGTGATGATGGGGAACACGCTGGTCTACACCATCACTTACGCCAACACGGGGGGCACAACCGCGACGGGCGTCGTCATCACCGAGACGTATGATGCCGGCGTGATTTATCAGTCGGCCAATCCACCGCCGAGCGTAGGCAACAACGTATGGAATCTTGGCAGTGTCGGGGCCGGCGTATCGAACACCATCGTTATTTCTGTGACGCCTAATGCAGTGGGTGTCTTGACGAATGTCGTGGCCATCGATAGCGCTCAAACGCCGCCGGTCACAACTTCAGTCACAACGACGGTGATTCCGCAGCCGCCCTCGTTCGTGCTGACGAAATCCGGCGCGCCCGATCCGGTTTTAATCGGCAGCAATCTGACGTACAATATCAATTATCAAAACGTGGGCGGCAACGCGACCGGCGTCGTGATCACCGAAACATACGACTCTAACGTGAGCTTCATTTCGGCTGTTCCGGCGCCGACTAGCGGCAACAATGTCTGGAGCATCGGCGCATTGAGCGCCGACGGTCCCCACACGATCGTCGTCACGGTGCACGTCAACGGCGGCACGACATTAACCAATAAGGTGACGATGACCAGCACGCAGGGCGTTTCGGCCACGGCCACGGCGATCAACACAACGGTTGTAGCAGGTCAGGTCTCTATCGGTAAAACCGTGATGCCCACGACGTTTCCGGGCGCGGGCCAGTGGGTGACTTACACAATCCTGATCACGAATGCCGGGCCAACTAGCGTCCCGGTGCAGCAGATCACGGATACGCTGCCCGTCGGGTTTACATACGTCACGACCACGGCGACTAGCGTCATTCGTTTTCCCGAGGCCATAAACGTCAGCGGTCAAACGATTACATGGTCGTATAGTCCGCTGCGCCCGTCGATTCCAGCGGGTAGCACGGCAACGCTGACCTTTGTGGCGACAACCGGCGTTAATCCCGCCTGCAACAGCGCGGGCGTGACCATCCAGGGATCGATCGGCCTCGTCGCCGCTGACAATCTGGCTTGTTTGGGTTGGCCCGAGTATTTGATCACCGCCCAGACCGGATCGCAAACGATTCGAGTGCGGGTGCGGCTGGTGAATAACCTACCTGTGATTCTTTCGTGGGAGTTCCTACCTTGATGGCTACCTTACCTTTAGCAGCTCAAAGGCGCCAGGCGGCCCTCCCCAGAAGCGGGGAAAAGGGCAAAGGCAGCCATGAATAGACGGACAGTCATGATCCTTGGCGCCGTGATCGGCAGCCTGGCAATGCTGGTCGTCTTCGCCCTGATTATCGGCGAGATTCAGCATCAAACCGAACTGCAATCCGGCTATGCCGATCAGATCGGCCCCGTTCGGTCGGCGCTCACTGCACAAGCCGGCGGCGCGCAGGTGGTCCAGACGCGCCAGGCCGAATTGGTGACGGTCGAAGCAGATTACAACGCGGCTCAGTTATCCTTCCCCACTGAAGTCGATAGCACTGAGGTGTTGGCGCATGTCATTGCCACCGCCGCGTTGAACCGCGTCACGCTGCGCAGCATTCAGGCGCGCGAGCCGGTTTCGTCGACGGTGGGTTCCAGCAGCTATCTGATCTTTGCCTACGATGTCGCGGCTGAAGGCGAGCTGGATAATGTCTCGGCTTTTCTCACCCAGGTTGAGAAGGGGCCGGTCGGTACATTGAATCTGGATCAGATCACCATTCAGGCCTTGCCGACACCGGTTGCGACACTGACGCCTTTGCCGACGCTCCATGCCATCTCGTCGCCCACACCCACGATCGATCCGCCGCTGTATCGGACCTCACTGGTCATCATCGTGCGCGTTCGATTGGCTGGAGCCGGCACCACGCCGGTCGCGCCGCGCACCCCTATTTCGCAACAAGCGCGGATCGATCAGATCAAGAAACTGCTGGAGCAAGCCCGCCAGCAAGACGACTGGGCCTATTCGATCAGTCTGCTGCTGGCGCTCAAGCAGCTCGGCTCGACCGACCCGTCGATCGAGCCGATGCTGATCGAGGCCTATCTCAACGACGGCCAGCGTCGCTTCGACGCCGGGCAATATGATCAGGCCGGCGCCGATTGGCGGGCCGTGCTTGAGATCGATCCTGCCAATGAGGCCGCCGACACCCAGCTGCGCTTGCTCGTCGTGTTGACGCCGACCCCTACGCCAACCATAACGCCCACGCCGTCGCCCACACGGACCCCGACGCCATCGCCCACGCCCACCATCGGGCCGACCCCGTGGCCGTATTACGTGCTCAATCTAGTCGCCACCGGCAACACTCGCTATCCGCGGCTAGGCTGCAATTGGTTTGGCTTCTTTGGCCGTGTCTCGACGGCCAGCAACTATCCCGTGGCCGGGTTGACGGTTAAGATCACAGCGCCCGGTTTTGACGGCGTCAAAACCACGACGAGCGCCAGCGGCGAATACGAAATCTATCTCGACAATCATCCGCGCGAAGAGCGCTGGCAAGTAGAGCTGCGGCAGAATGGCAGCAGTGTTTCGGCGGTGACCGAAGTCGACTCACAGGCCGATTGTGGTTCGAATCAGATCGAACTGGATTGGCGGCGAGGTTATTAGCCGACGATGAGTTTACTCAAACGTGAAACGGTTACCCTGAATATCGAAGCCACCGAAGCGCGGTTATTGGTGATGAACGGTGGCCGCATTTTGCGCTGGGACAGCATCGCGTTGCCCGATGGCACGCTGCGTAACGGGCAGGTGGCTCAGCCCGCAGAACTGGGCCGCGCCTTGAACAAGTTGTTTGAGCGGCGCAACGCGGCGCGTCAGTCAACGGTGGTGGGTCTCAGCGGCCAGCGCTCGCTCGTGCGCATCCTCAACCTGCCGCCGGTCGAACCCAAGCTGCTCGAAGAGACCGTGCGCCGAGAGGCTCGCCGCGAACTGCCGCTGCCGATCGATGAGCTGTACTTGGCGTGGCAGCTGCTAGAAAATGGTACGCTGCCACGCAAGCAAGCCTTTACGCTGGGCATCCCGCGCGAAACGATCGATACCTGCCTGGTCGGGCTGCACGCGGCTGGCGTGCAGCCGGTAGCGATGGATCTCAAACCGTTGGCGCTGGTACGGGCCGTCAATTTGCCCGATGTGCTGATCGCCGACGCCGAAGCTGCGACGCAGGACGTGATCCTTGTGCGCGACGGCGTGCCGCTCATCGTGCGTTCGCTTGGCACGCCGCCTGCCTTGCGCACCTCCGCCGAACAAGCGGATGCGCTGGCGGCGGAGATTCAGCGCGCGCTCGATTTCTATCAATCGAGTATGGCTTCCGGGCGAACGCCCTGGTCGCCGGCGGTGTGTCTAACGGGGATGCTGGGCGATGACGTCACTCTGCGTCAGAGGATCGGCGCGCGTTGGCCGTTGGTACAACCGGCGCTGCTGGTGACTGTGCCGGCCGATTTGCCCTTGCTGTTGTATCTCACCAATATCGGGCTGGCGCTTAAGAAGATCTGAGGATATTGAAAACCTATCGGATCTGGCTGGATTGCAAGGAGAAGGTATGGCCCAGGTTCAGATGATTGACATTAATATCTTGCCGTCGCAGTATCGACGGCAGGCTATCTCGCGCCAGCAGATGCTGCCTGCCTTGGGTGTGGTGGTTTTGCTCGCTGTGCTGGGCGTGCTGCTGCTCACGTTGAACGGGGTGCAGGCGCAGACGATAGAACAAGAAGATCAATTCGCCCTGCTCAAAGCGGAGCTGGCCAAGCCGCCGACCGATAAAGTTGATCTGACCGCGCTGCAACAACAGATCGATGGTCTGCGGGCCGAAACGGCGCGCTTGCGAGCTGAATCACAGAGTCTTGGCGCCGGGCAGCCTTCACGCGCGGCCGGGTTAGCCATCGCGATTCAGGTGGTGGTTCCGGGGGTGACGCTTATATCCCTCACGCAGAGCGGCAGTCGATACGCCGTAAGTGGTGAGGCTGGCAGTCAAGCCATCGTGCTTGATTACGCTCGCGCGCTGCAAAACGTGCCGGCTGCTCAGTGGCGTGTCCGCATCGTCTCGATGGTAAATGTTGATGCGCGCGGCCTCGCGCCCGATGTGCAGTTCGTGATCGAAATGGCTCAGTAGTCGCATCGTCCAATCGTCTGGTAGTCACGTAGTTTCCCCACCAGCTACGGCTCTGCGAAAGAGAGAATTACCCGACTACTCGACTACAAAACCAAGAGGCTAATCGACTTCCATCATGTTGATTCTTTTCTGGCTGTTACTGGGTGTTTCGATTGGCAGCTTCATCAACGTCGTCGCTGATCGATTGCCCGCCTCCCGATCCATTGCGACGCCGCTCTCGCACTGCGGCGCGTGCGGACGACGCTTGACCGCGCTCGATCTGATCCCCGTCATCAGTTATCTCGCCTTACGCGGACGCTGTCGCACCTGTGGCGCGTCGATTGGGCCGCGTGTCTTCTGGGTCGAACTGCTGACCGGTGCGCTCTTTGCTTGCGTTGCGGCGCAAATCGCGCCAGCGGATGTGGCGGGTTGGCTGCGCATGATTTTGATCAGCCTGTATCTGATTGTCTTCATTACGGTGACAGTGACCGACATCGAGCATCAACTCATCCTTGACGTGGTGATCTATCCGGCCATCGCGGTGGCCGTCATGGGCGTGGTGATCACGGAGGTATCGGCTCTGCCGGCGCATCTACTGGGCGGCGCGATCGGCGCGGGTCTTATCGCGTTGATTATCTGGCTGGTGCCCGGCGGCATGGGCTGGGGTGACGCGAAACTTGCCGGCTTTATCGGACTCGTCGTCGGCCTGAATGGCCTGCCCTTTGCGTTGTTCGTGGCTTTTGTATCGGGCGGCATCGTCGGCGGAGTGTTGCTGGCGACCCGCCGCAAGCAGCGCGGTCAGACGATCGCGCTGGGACCGTTTCTGGCGGTCGGCGGAGCGTTCATCATGCTGATCGGCAGTGAGACGGCCGTTCGCGCTTTTGAAGCATTGTCGCGCATGTTGCATGGTGGTTAGATCCGAACCGCCAGACAGCGAGAGGTCCATTCATGATTGAACTTGAGAAGTTGCTGCGGCTTGTCGTAGAGCGTGGTGCGTCCGACTTGCATCTCAAGGCCGATCGGCCGCCGGTACTCCGCATCCACGGCCAGCTCATCGAGCAACCCGACTGGCCGAAAATGGAATCTTCGACATTGCATGAGGTCCTGGTGACGTTGACAGAGGATGATCAACGCGTGGTTTTGGAACGCGACCTGGAACTCGACTGGGCGTATGAATTACGCGGCGTGGCGCGCTTCCGCGTCAACGCGGGCTATCAGTTGGGCAGCCTGTACTTCACGCTCCGCAACATTCGCATGCAAGCGCCCACGTTGGACGAATTGGGACTACCGACGGTCTGCTCACGTCTGGCTTCGGCGTCACGCGGACTGGTGCTGGTCACCGGCCCGACCGGCTGCGGCAAGTCCACGACGCTGGCAGCCATGATCAATCACCTCAACACGTCGGTCTATCGTCGCATCGTGACGGTTGAGGACCCGGTCGAGTATGTGTTTACGGATCACAGCAGTGTGATCACCCAGCGCGAAGTGGGCCGCGACGCGCGTTCGTTTGCATCGGCGCTGAAGCACGCGCTGCGCCAGGATCCGGACGTGATCATGGTTGGCGAGATGCGCGACTTGGAAACGATCGCCGCGACATTGACGGCGGCCGAGACCGGTCACCTGGTGCTGGCAACGCTGCACACGCCCAGCGCGCCGGAAGCGATCGATCGCATCGTCGATGTGTTCCCGCCGCATCAACAGGCCCAGGTCCGCGTGCAGTTGGGAATGACACTGAGCGGCGTGATCACACAGCGACTGGTGCTGCGCGCGGACGGTCATGGCCGCACGGCCGCTTGCGAAATCATGATCGGCACACCGGCGATTCGCAACCTCATTCGCGAAAACAAGACGCCGCAGATGATGAACGTCATCCAGACCGGCAGCGAATATGGCATGCAAACGATGGATCAGAGCCTGCGCGATCTCTACCGTGATCAGGCGATTACCCTTGACGAAGCCCTCGCCAATGCGGCTGACCCGGAGAACTTGAAGCGCTTGATGGGTAGGTAGCCTTATCGTGCAGGGTGCGGGTTACTTGCTCACTTGCTTGACCCCGTTGTTGTGTCGCCAGTGAAATTTCGTGGGCCAGTTCAGCCGTAACTTTAATCTGCTCCAGCATTTGAGTGGTGGCGAGGCCCGAATAGGCGGCGAGAGTCGAACTGTGTTCCGCCTTGCGCGTTGCGCATGGTGGTCATATCAGGCCTCATCAAAATCACCACAGTGCCCGCGCCAACCGCGATCTTCTCCCAGGAATTTCGCTGCTTCGTAGGGTCCCCACGAACCGGGCTCATAAAAGAACAGCGGGACAGCGCCCGTTTCCCAGGCATGAATCACCGGATCGATCGCCTGCCATGCCAGCTCAATTTCGTCAGACCGCGTAAACAAGGCGGCATCGCCTTGCAGCGCGTCGAGCAGCAGGCGCTCATACGCTTCGGGCAGCGGCGCGCCATTGAAGTCTTGCGCGTAATTCATATCCATATCCACGGTCTGACGCTGCATGCCGGCGCCGGGCAGTTTCGCCTCAAAGCGCAAGTGCATGCCTTCGTCGGGTTGAATGCACAACGTCAACGCATTGGGCGTGAGCAGCTCATCGGGCGCCAAAGGAAACAGTGAGTGCGGCGGGCGTTTGAACACGATCGAGATTTCCGTGGTCTTATCGGCCAGCTGTTTGCCGGAGCGCAAGAAGAACGGCACCCCCTGCCAGCGCCAATTGTCGACGGCCAGTTTCACGGCCGCAAACGTGGGTGTTTGCGATTTGGGCGCGACGCCTTTTTCGTTGCGATAGCCGATGTACTGCGCGGGCAGCGTGTCGGTGGGTCGAATGGGATGCAACGCTTGCAGCACTTTCACTTTTTCATCGCGCAGCGCGCGCGCATCAAACGCATACGGCGGTTCCATCGCCGTCAACGTCAACAGTTGCAGCAAGTGGCTTTGCAGCATATCGCGCCCCACGCCGGCCGTATCATAATACCCTGCGCGCGATTCCACGCCCACCGTTTCGGCCACCGTGATCTGCACGTGATCGATGTAGTTGCGATTCCAGATCGGCTCGAAGATCGCGTTGGCAAACCGGAAGACGATCAGGTTCTGCACGGTCTCTTTGCCCAGATAATGATCGATGCGATACACCTGCTCTTCGGCGAAGACCTCGTGCACTTGCTGGTTCAACGCCACGCCCGATTGCAGATCGCGCCCGAACGGCTTTTCGATGATGATGCGTGTCCAGCCGTGTTCGCTATGATTCAGCCCGGCGGCGCCCAGCTGCTGCACGATGGTGGGGTACGCTTCCGGCGGCGTAGCCAGGTAGAATAAGCGGTTATCGGCGGCCGGTGAACCCAGCCGATCGAGCAGTTCGCACAACCGCGGATAGCCATCGGCTTGATCAAAGTCCGATCGGTGATAGTGCAGATTCGCCGCAAATTTATCCCACTCGGCTGCATCAAATTTGATGCGCCCAAACTGCTCCACGCTGTGCTGCATCTCGGCGCGGAACGTTTCGTCCGTCCAATCGCGGCGCGCGAACCCGATGATGTGGAATTGCTCGGGCAGCAAGCCTTGCTGAGCCAGCGCATAGAACGCCGGCAATATCTTGCGGTGTGTCAAATCGCCGGTTGCGCCAAAAATGACAATCGAAAACGGTGACAGAGGTTTCCGTGAATTGAGCATAATCTTCCCTTAGCTGAGAAATGACGGGGTGCTTGGCTAGGATGAGTATATCGCACGCCGGGATTCGCCGCAAACGGGGCGGAGGTATATTTGAGATCAGCGTCTGAGTTTCCCCAGGGTGCGAAGGCCGATCGGGCGGGGAATAAACGTCATAATCACTTAGCGTGCTGGAAGCGTATGACAATCGTCGGGAAAAACACGAAATTCAAGGGTTGACAGGGGTGGGCGTTCTGGCCTATACTAAACCTAAGAAAGGAGGATATCTCCCTTGCACATCGCAAGCCGCAGTTCAGCAAAAGTTTTAAGCGTGGTCGCCAAAGCACGATGGCCTTAACGGGCGTCGTGCTTTTTTGTTTAGCACACTCTCACTCTCCCAAGGAGGCAGCGGTATGAATTCAGAAATGGCAGTGAAGATCGAAAAAGGTATCAAGTATTCCTACGAGACAGAACGCTTTGAATTTACCCAACTCAAGGTCAAGGTGCAGGGCGCTCATCAAGTTCACCCGGTGGAGTTTGACGGCGGCCAGTGGAAGTGTAATTGCGAGTTCTTCATCACCCATCAGCAGTGCAGCCATACCATCGCGGTAGAGAAGCTGCTGGGCCGTACTTTGCCCGGCGCCATTCCCCGCATCAGCTAATCCATTCCAATCAAATACAAACGGGCGAGGTCAATGACCTCGCCCGTTTCTAGTCCTAAGAAAACCTGTGAGGTCTTGAAGACCTCACAGGTTTTCTTAGCTCTACACCCGGGTCAGATATTCGCCGGTGCGCGTGTCGATGCGAATCGTATCGCCTTCGTTGACGAAGAGCGGCACCTGCACCCGATAACCCGTCTCGACCGTGACCAGTTTGCTAGCGCCGGAAGCCGTGTCGCCTCTCACGGCGACGTCCGCCTGCACGATCTTGAGATCGACGGTGATGGGCATGTCCACGCCCAGCGCTTCGCCGTTGTAGTCCTGTACGATGACATTCATGCCGTCTTTCAGATAATTCACGGCGTCGTCCAGCAGCTTGGCATCCAGCGCGATCTGATCGTAGGTACTCGTGTCCATGAAGTGGTACAGATCGCCATCGTGATACAGATACTGCATCTGCAAATTCTCGATGCGGATGTCCTGCACGCGATCGCCCGATTGGAACGTCTTTTCAAATGTCGATCCACTGCGGATGTCGCGCACTTTGGTGCGGATGGTAGCATTGCCCCGGCCCGGCTTGTTGTGCGAGTATTCCAGCACGCGGAAGAGCCGACCTTCCAGTTCAAACGTCGTGCCTTTGCGGAGTTCATTCACGTCAATCATAGTGCTGCAACTGCTCCTGATTCTGTCGCTGAAAGACGCCAGCGAGTATAAGATGGCGGAGCGATTATACCATCAGTCGGGGGCGGGTCAACTTTGTTTCACTGGTGATTGTACACCTCAGCGTTCGGTGCGAAGCGTGACGTGACCGACTCGCTAACTTAATGAGATTGACGGCTGAGTAGTAACGGGGTGCAAAGCGGAAAAGTTGGGTCAGTCCATTGGGGCCGTGACCTGCATTTGGTAGAATGACGCCTGAGCCTATACTGCCAGGAGCGTCTATCGTGGAGTCCAATACCGCCGCCTTGCTCGATTTTGACCAAGCTCTCCAAGCCTTTCGGACTAGCGTCGTCCCATTGCTGGAGATCGGCGAGGCCCAGACGTGGGATGGCTGCCAGTTCAAAGCGCGCGAGGCGCAGATTGTCTGGGCGGCGCTGGTGCTGGCCAGGCAGTGCATCGCGTTGCTCTTGCACCGCTTGACGTGTTCGGCTGAAGCCCAGACGACAGCCCCCCAGCGGCTGCGCTGGGGGGGCAGCCAAGGGCATGGGCAGCGTATGGTCACGGTCCTGACCATCGGGAATGTCGCGGTGCGACTCAAGGTCCCCTATGTCGTGACCCGCCGCCAGAGCAAGCGCGCGCGGCACCCGGGCCATCGGGGCGTCGCCCAAGACGCCAACTTTTATCCGTTCTTGGCTTGGCTGGGGATTGAGGAAGGTCTCACGCCCCTGGTCTGGACGACAGTGGCTAAATACGGAGTACTCCAAGCCTCGTTTGAAGCGGCCCGCGACACTTTGCACGCCTGGGGGATCATTCTGAGCGCGAAACGCATCGCGCGCTTGACCTACCGGTTTGGCCAAGTCGGGCTGGAGCTGCGCCAGCGCCAACTGGACCAAGTGCAGCACGGCACCTTGCCAGAAGGGCAACTTCTGGCCGGTCAACGGGGGGTGCTGTCGGCGGATGGCGGCCACGCGCGGTTGCGGCGCACCAAAGGCGGGCGGCGCAAAGCCAGCGGACGGCATGGTTACTCGGGTGAATGGAAAGAACCCAAAGTCCTGACCATTGTGGGAGCGGATTCCCGCGCTCCTGTTGCGACTGGGGCTGCCCGCCGACCGACTCATCGAGTTGCTCGACTTTTATCATGCGACCGAGCATCTGAGTGCCTTTGCCGAGGTCGCCTTTTCCAATTCGAACGCCGCGCGAAAGTGGTTCAAGCCAGCCTGTGCGAAGCTCAAGCGGGGCCACGCGGCAGCCTTGTTGCGACACATGCAAACCCGGTGCGCTCAAGCCAAACCCCAGCGGGCGGCCAGCTTGACCCAAGAACTCGACTACTTTCAAACCCGTCTGCCGCGCTTGCAGTACGCGCAGGTCGCCGCTTTGAAATTACCCCTTGGGAGCGGCGCGGTCGAGAGTTTACTCCGGCAGGTGGTGAATCTGCGCATCAAAGGCGCGGGCAAGTTCTGGTTAGTCGAACACGCTGAAATCATGTTACAGGCGCGCTGCCAGTGGGCCGCCGGCAGGTGGGATCATTTCTGCGATTCAATTCTGACCGCCCACTTGTGCCCAACCTGACCCAACTTTTCCGCTTTGCACCCTCCATTCAGCAAGTGCTGGCCCTTGCAGTTTATTGGAGGGTTATTACATGCTGCAACGCTGAGTCCCACACTTGCCATCACTGCGATGATCAACCAGCCCGTCCAAATCTTGCCCTTCTTTCGGCGTCCCAACAGCGCGAGGATCAAGATTGGCGCCAGGGCCGCTCCGCCCAGCGGCACATACGGATTCTGTCCATCACCCACCGGCGACAAGAACCGTCCCGTCACGGGATCGTAGTACGCGCCATTGATGTACATCAACCCACTGAGGCGATCAAATTGCGCGCCGAGGTAGCCGTACAGCGCGTCGCCGCCGCCGTTCTGCTTGATGATCTGCCCGAAGGGATCGTACCAGCGTGCAAAGACGATGCTGCCTGCCTGATCGACCACTTGCCGCACACTGCCCACGCCATCCACCAGATAATACGAGGTCTGCGTTCCGAACTCGCCGATTTGAGCGACGCCATTGAGATACGTCGTCGTGTTTGCGCCTGTGGTCGCTTGCAGCAGTTCGATCTTGCCCGCGAAGCGACTGGCGTAAGTCGTCGTGTAAGCGACGCCACTGACCCAGCCAACCAACCTCGCCCGGCTGCCAAGGCCATCATACGCCATCTGGGCGAGAGTGGCATACGCTGCGCCAGCGTAAGTCTCGGCCTTGTTCAAGCGGTTGGCCGCGTCGTAGGAATAGCGAATCGCGCCGTTGGCGGGACTCGTGCCATTGGGCGTCATCTCCACCAGGTTGCCGTTGCCGTCGTAGCGGTAGTACCAGATTGTCGATTCAACATCGACCTTACCACGTCACGTTGCCCGCACATCGTAGGTTAGTTGATAATCATGGTAGTTTGTCTGGGAAAGGCGAAGCTAACACCAGCTTCTTTTCGTGAATGTTTATCGCGTAATGTACTCCATAATGTGGCTGAGTCCATTGATCAAAAACCAGAACTTCGTCAGTCACCCAATCGAGACTTGAAAATGGGCGTCCAGGTAAAAAAGACGGCATTTGAATTTCGTAAACCTTGCCTGCAGATAGGTCTTCAAAAAAGACATGGCAGGCATGGTTGCAGCTGGAGAATGCTTGCATCGTACGGCTTGGATTTACAGTGATATTGTCCTTTTGTTGCTCTGGCTCAATTGAAGATTCTTCAATCTTGAATCCCTCTAGGTTTTGCTGCCATAGTGAGTTGTTATTGATGTCATCAACGTGGTGATGTGGGTCCGGTAGGGTCGCTGTTGCTGTTGGTGTCTTAGATGGATTAGCACAGGCCGCCAAAAAACTAATCCCCAAAATTAAGAGTAAACGCAAACGCATAGATCTCCTTTCACGGCACGATTGCAACACGTGAAGTATATGTACCAAGTTGATAAGTCTCAGCAAGAGTCATCGCGCCCACGAATATATCAATATTGCGCGGCCCGATAGATCCTCCAGTATCCGTCACCGTAAACACTTTGTCGGGATAAACTTCGATCACAACTCGAGTACCAGCGGGAAGTCTAGGATCGCCAGCCGCAACAGTTTGCCAAGCGACGGGTGGTGCAGAACTTCCGCCGATTCCATATTTGAAATAGATGCCGTTGCCTTGCGACCCTCCATTTTGCCAATCAATCGTAATGTAGTTTCCGTCTTCTGCGAGGCCGGTTCCCTGCAGCAAAATACCTGCTGGACCATATAAGAAACCCTGCCGGTATTTCCTATCTGATGGTAAACCATTGGCTGACACCTTCGGATCGTTCGCGTACTCAGGATCACTTTCCAGAGCAAAAATGTAGTGAGTAATGTGATATTCACCTTCGAGCCATTGAGGAGTAAAGGATGTAGGCGTTGGCGTGCATGTTGATGTGGGCGACGGCAACGGCACTGCCGATGGCGGTGTTGTTGCCGACGGAGTTTGCACAGGTGTTGGTGGATTTGTTGGAGTGATCCCCCGAATTGGTCTGGGGGTGGCCGTCTTAGGTGGTTGGTTGTCCTTGTTGGGATCACCACACGCCGCGAGCGTCAGCCCGACACTCATCATCAGCGCAATCACCACCCAGCCGGTCCAAATCTTGCCTTTCTTCCTGCGGCCCAGCAGCGCGAGGATCAAGATCGGCGCAAGGGCTGCTCCGCCCAGCGGCACATACGGATTCTGCCCATCGCCGACGGGTGAGAGGAACCGTCCCGTCACGGGATCGTAGTATGCGCCATTGATGTACAGCAATCCACTGATGCGATCAAACTGCGCGCCGAGGTAGCCATACAACGCATCCCCGCCGCCGTTTTGTTTGATGATCTGGCCGAAGGGATCATACCAGCGCGCGAAGACGATGCTGGCGTTCTGATCAACCACTTGCCGCACGCTGCCCACGCCATCGACGAGGTAGTACGAAGTCTGCGTGCCGAACTCGCCGATTTGAGCGACGCC
>PMCF01000309.1 GCA_003154115.1 Anaerolineae bacterium | reverse complement strand
ATTTTTACGAATCTGACATTGTCAAAGTATAACCACTTTCCCATTTTCCAGCCTGCCAGTCCGTGAAGTCAATCTGTTCTTCGAGGTAATCCTTCAAGGTAATCAAGGCGAAGGCCTTTGCTACTAGCTCCCGATTCTGTTCCGTGATGACAATCTGATTGACCTCAAGCAAGCTGTCAAAGGTTTCGGCCTGGTAGCGTTGTCCATTTTGCTCTATCACAAGCAGGTTGTGAGTTGTGCTGGTCTCCCCGCCAACCGATTTAGCTGCTGCGAGGAAAAACTTAGTCTGCGGAAACAGTTCGACCCATTCCGGACGCGTAATCTGGCGCGCGTCTTGAACGACACTGCACCATGGTTCACTATGCAGAATCCTGAAGCAGTCCCCAGACGAAGTTGTGAATTGTGGTGATGAGCTCAATATGATGTCCATCACTCTCTGCTCATCTGCGGTCATGGTTGACGCAGCGGCAGGGATGGATGTTGCCGCCGGAGTTGATTGGGGTATTGCGCTGGCGACAACGGCTGGCACTGTCGATGTGGCCGCGAGTGGCGCGTTTTGATTTGGATTCTGCCGCAACACGAGCAGCACTCCAACCATGATCACACCCAGCACTGCGACTAGACCAAGTTTCGATCTGGCATTCATGGCCTGCTCCTGAACTCACGTTGCGCAATTCGCTACGTTTATCATTCCCGCGTGCCTGCGAAGCGTGGCGGGAATCCAGTGGCGCGGCAAGCACAATTGCCCATCGTCACTCTGGATGCCCGACTACGCCCTGTCCGCGCTACGCGCGGGGGCGCGCTTGGCGAAGCATTCGGGCATGACAGAACAGCCTTACTTGCGAGTTTTGAAATGCTCTTGCAAACTTCGCACCTTCAAGTCTTTCGCCTTCAACGTGATGATACCATTGATCGCGGCTGAGGCAGCGCTTAACGTGGTCAGCAGCGGCACGTTGTGCTGCACGGCGGCCATGCGCATCGAGCGGCCATCGTCGTGGGCGCGCGCGCCGAGCGGCGTATTGATGATCAGTTGCAACTCGCCCGCCTCCACCATGTCTTGAATGTTGGGATGACCTTCGCTGACTTTCTTCACGGCCGTCACCGCTAGACCCGCGCGCGCCAACCACGCCGCCGTGCCGCTGGTGGCGTACAGCGTGAAGCCCAATCGTTGCAGATCGCGCGCCAACTTCAACGCCGCGCCTTTATCGAAATCGTTCACGGTGATCAGCGCCGCACCCGCTTGCGGCAGCGGCGTCCCGGCGGCCATCTGCGCTTTGGCAAAGGCGTGCCCGAAGTGCGCGGCATGCCCCATCACTTCACCGGTCGATTTCATCTCCGGGCCAAGGCGATGATCGACGCCGGGGAATTTCTTGAAGGGCAACACCACTTCCTTCACGAAGAAACCATCGACTTCGGGCGTCGTGACGAAGCCGATCTCTTCCAACGTCTGACCGGCCATCACCTGCACGGCGATCTTCGTGATAGAAACTCCGGTGGCTTTGCTGACAAACGGCACGGTGCGCGACGCGCGCGGATTCACTTCCAGCACGTAGACGATGTCGTCTTTGATCGCATACTGGATATTCATCAGCCCTTTCACTTGCAGCGCCAGCCCTAGTTTTTCCGTGTAATCCTGCATGATGTTGAGGTGATACAAGCTGATCTTGTACGGTGGCAGCACGCAGGCACTGTCACCCGAATGCACGCCCGCTTCCTCGATGTGCTGCATCACCCCAGCGATGACCACGCGCTCGCCGTCGCACACCGCATCGACATCGACTTCGAACGCGTCTTCGAGATAATGATCGATCAGCACCGGCCCGTCGGGCGAAGCTTCCGCCGCGGCGGCCAGGAACGCAGCGAGTGACGAGTCGTCGTAGGCGATCTCCATCGCGCGGCCGCCCAACACATACGAGGGCCGCACCAGCACCGGATAGCCAATGCGCTGCGCCACACGCCGGGCCGCCTCCAGGGAAGTGGCCGTTCCCCAATCGGGATGGGGAATGTCCAACTCGCGCAGCAGGCCGCCGAAGCGCACGCGATCTTCGGCCATGTCGATCGAGTCGGGTGAGGTGCCCCAGATCGGCACGCCGGCTGCGTGCAGGCCGCGCGTGAGATTGATCGGCGTCTGCCCGCCGAACTGCACGATCACGCCCGTCGGTTGTTCTTCGTCGATCACGTTCAACACATCTTCCAACGTCAACGGCTCAAAGTACAGCCGATCGGCGGTGTCGTAGTCGGTGCTCACGGTCTCTGGATTGCAGTTGACCATGATCGTTTCGTAGCCCAACTGCTTCAGCGCATAGCACGCTTGCACGCAGCAGTAATCGAATTCGATGCCCTGCCCGATGCGATTCGGTCCGCCGCCGAGGATGATGACCTTGCGATTGTTCGTCGGCGCCGCTTCGTCGCCGCGCTCGTAGGTGGAATAAAGGTACGGCGTAAAGGCTTCGAATTCGGCGGCGCAGGTGTCGACGCGGTAGTAAGCGGGAGTGACACCGTGCACTTTGCGGTACGCTCGAACAGCAGAAGGGAGGACAAGAGGAAGGGAAGAAGGGATGACATTCGCGGGTGCCGTCTTCTTGTCATTCAACAGTTTTGCGATCTGATCATCAGACAGACCAAAGCGCTTGGCGCGACGCAGCAATTCGATCGGCAAGGTTTCCAACGAATGCGCGCGCAGTGCGTTTTCAACGTCAATCAACTGCTGCATCTGCGCCACGAACCATGGATCGTATTTCGTCTGCGCCACAACCTCTTCAAGGGAAGCACCCTCGCGCAGTGCATCCAGAACATCAAAGATGCGGTGTGCCGTCGGCGTTGTCAGATCGGTAGGTTGCATCTTGTTTCTTGCATCCTGCTTTACCTCCAACCCTCTCAACGCCTTGTTCAACGCCTCGGAAAACGTCCGCCCGATCGCCATCACTTCACCCACGGACTTCATCTGCGGGCCGAGGGTGGTATCCGCGCCGGGGAATTTTTCAAACGCAAAGCGCGGCACTTTCACCACGCAGTAATCGAGGCTGGGTTCGAATGAAGCGGGCGTTACGCGCGTGATGTCGTTGGGTATCTCGTCGAGGGTGTAGCCTACGGCCAGCAGCGCCGCGATCTTCGCGATTGGAAAGCCGGTCGCCTTCGACGCGAGCGCTGAAGATCGACTGACGCGCGGATTCATCTCGATGATCAACACTTCGCCGTTCTGCGGATTGACGGCAAACTGTACGTTCGATCCGCCCGTCTCCACGCCCACGGTTTCCATCACGATGCGCGCCATATCGCGCAGACGTTGATACTCGCGGTCGGTCAGCGTTTGCGCCGGNNGTGTGGATGCCCATCGGGTCGAGATTTTCGATCGAGCAGACGACGACGAAGTTGTTGACCCGATCGCGCATCACTTCCAGTTCGTATTCTTTCCAGCCCAAGACGGATTGCTCGATCAACACTTCATGGACGGGCGATTGGCGCAAGCCGTTCTCGACTTTGGCGACAAACTCCTCGGGGGTGTAAGCGATGCCCGCGCCCGATCCGCCCAGCGTGAACGACGGGCGAATGAGACACGGAAAGCCCACGTCGTCCGCGATGGTCTGCGCTTCCGCGATCGAGTGCGCAATACCCGATCGCGGCACAGCTAGCCCGGCGTTGATCATCGCCTCTTTGAACTTCAAGCGATCCTCGGCCAGATCGATCGCCTCCGCCTGCGCGCCGATCAGCTGCACGCCGTACTTTTCGAGGATGCCCGCGCGCCTCAAGTCCAGCGCGAGGTTGAGCGCCGTCTGCCCGCCCACCGTCGGCAAGATCGCGTCGGGCTTCTCAGCCGCGATGATCTTCTCGACGATGTCGGGCGTCAGTGGCTCGATGTAGGTCGCGTCGGCAAATTCGGGATCGGTCATGATCGTCGC
>PMCF01000379.1 GCA_003154115.1 Anaerolineae bacterium | reverse complement strand
CGCACGAATAAATCGTGGGCACTGTTTGGCAGAGGGCTTTGGCTGTTCGCATGTTTTCCGCTCGGTCAGATAAGATGGGTCAGTCTGCCACGATGCCCCCGATTGTCAAGTCAAAGTGAGTTTTGCGCCATTGCTAATATACAATCGGCACTTCAGAGGCAAAACAAAACGGGCCTGAACAAGTCAGACCCGCTTTGCTGGTTCGCTGTGCAGCCTTCCCTAGAACTTCGGGAGGTGGCTGCACGGCGATTGTGATTCACTCTTACACATTCCCTACGCCTGACGTATGTGCGGCGCTTGTATGAAGAAGGCCAAGACCTGTACTCGTTCGAACTGGCGACGTTGAACGATGTAGAAATTATGCCGATCCACCCGGCAAAGACCGAGGTGCTGTTCGGCACGGCGGTGAGTATGACGACCACTCCGGCGTCCAGGTCGGCTGTGCAGGTTGTGTCACAGGCAATCCCGGCCGGAAGGCTGGTCGCCGTGCCCGCGCCATTGCCCGACTTGCTCACCGACAGTAGGAAAGTGATGTAGAATAATATCACAATGTTGTCGGCTGACCGACCCATGACCAACTGATTGCGCAGCGGATTGTACCCCCAATTCAACCCCCGACCCACCCCCCGGCCGCCGTGCCGAGCACGCTATTGTTGTTCGTGATCGGGCCAACCGTTCCGCCACGACCGTTGCCCAGCGTCACGGCCCCGGCGTTTGCCACCGCGCCATTGTCCCACAAGCTACTGAGCCTGAATTTCCCACTTTAACAACTTGATAGAAAGACATTGGATCACCGCATTGATGATGTGGTAGTGTATGGGCACCAATCTTCCGACGGAGCGTGTGCCCATGAAGCCTCTCGCCAAGACGCGGCGGATGAAGTGGGTAGTCTGGTTGGGCTGGTTCCTCGCCGTGTGGCTCTTGGGCTGGACATACGACCTGCCGGTGACGCCTGGAAATACCTGGGCGGGTCAAGTCGCCTTGCTCCTGGTGGGTAACGTGGTAACCCACGACCCGATGCAAGGCGCGCTGTTTCCCTGGCTACGAGCGGGTCGCGGGCGCAAGTGGACAGTGATGTGCGTACCGCCAACTCTTGAGAGAGTTGCGATTAAGCTTCCGATCGATCGTCAGTTGCCCGCTGCCGGGTAGCGCGAATTATCCCCAGCGCACAGTGGTAGCACTGCGAACTCGCGAACTTCATCCATTGACTTGTAATCGGAATCTGCCTATACTCAACTTCAGCGCGCTTGACGCAGTCAACTTTTCCAGGTTATTTCGCATGCCCCGCTCAACGGCCACTCAGCCCCAATTTGTCCTGTACCTTTTTGGCGCGTTTCGCCTTGAAGTGCGGCAGGGCACGACCTTGCACGATCTGCGCCTACCCCGCCGCAAAGTCGAAAGCCTGCTGGCTTACCTCGTGCTGCATCCCGAACCCAACGGTCACCCGCGCGAAAAACTTGCCACGCTGTTCTGGGGCGACACACCCGATAAACAAGCGCGCATGTCGCTGCGCACCAGCCTGACCGTCTTGCGCAAAGCGTTGGGCGCGGATGTGCTGATCGCGGATGCCAAACGTGTGCAGCTCAACCCCGATCGAGCGTGGTGGATCGACGTGCGCGAATTCGATCGACTGCGCGCCTCGTCGCCGGAAATCGCGCTGGAATTGTACGGTGGCGAGTTGTTGGCTGGCTTCTACGACGAGTGGGTCCTTCTCGAGCGTGAGCAGTGGCGCTGCCGCTATGTGGACACGCTCTTGCAGCTCACCCAACAATTACGCTCGCGCAGTGAATATGAACAGGCCGGGACCATCGCGCGTCGGGCGTTGGAAGTCGATCGGGCGAACGAGACCGCCTATCAACATCTCATGTTCTGTGAGCTGGCGCAGGGCAATCGGGCGGGCGCGATCGAACTCTATAGCGAATGCGCCCGCATGCTGCAAGCCGAGTTAGCAGTTGAGCCCGCCGCTGAAACACAGGCACTCTATCATTGGCTCAAGCAAACTCATGGACCAATGTCCATCGCCGCACGCATCACCAACTTGCCGCTGCCCTTGACGAGCTTCATCGGGCGCAAGCACGAATTGACTCATGTCAAATTGCTATTGAATCAGTCACATTTACTGACATTGGTTGGCGCGGGCGGCAGTGGCAAGACGCGTCTGGCAATTCAAGTCTCCACAGAACTGCTCGATGCTTTTCATGATGGCGTCTGGTGGGTGGAGCTGGCTCCGCTGACTTCCGCTGCATTAGTGCCGCAGGCCGTCATGAAAGCCTTGGGACTTAGCGAAGCACCGCGGCTAACATTGTTGGAAACGCTGGCCGAATTTTTGCGCGCGCGAACGGTGCTGTTGGTTCTGGACAATTGCGAACACGTCATCGATGCATGTGCGGAATTGGCACAGACTTTGCTGCAACACGAAGCCTGCGCCAACCTCAAGATCCTGGCAACCAGTCGCGAGCCGTTGAGCGTGCCCGGCGAAAGTGTCTGGCAAGTGCCGACACTGGCGGTACCGATCGATCTGCCTACACCCGAGCAAATGTTGTTGTCGTTTGAAAGCGTGCGGCTGTTTGTCGAACGTGCCCAGGCCGCTAATCCGCACTTTGCCTTAAACGAGCAAAATATCAACGCCGTCACGCAACTCTGCCGGCGGCTGGATGGCATTCCGTTAGCGCTCGAACTTGCCGCCGCACGCGTCAACGTTTTAGCGGTGCACGAGATTGCGGCTCGTCTCGACGATCGCTTCAATCTGCTCACGCAGGGCAATCGCGCAGCCTTGCCTCGCCAGCAAACGCTGCGCGCGTTGGTCGATTGGAGTTACGATTTGTTGTCGGACGAAGAGCGTGTGGTATTCATGCGGCTGTCGGTGTTTGTCGGCAAATTCAGTCTGGCTGCCGCCGAAGCGATCTGCGCCGATGCGCATGTGTCGCGCGCGCGCCTGCTGGATGTATTGGCACGCCTGGTCTCCAAGTCCTTGTTGCTGGTCAGCGTCGATCAGGCTGAGGGACGTTTTTATTTTCTGGAAACAATCCGAGAATACGCCACCGATCGATTAGACGAAACCGGTGAGGCCGATGCGGTTCATCAGCGCCACGCCGAGTGGTTTGCGCAGCTGGCGGCTACGGCTGATGCGCAGCTGCGCGGAGCCGATCAATTGCAGTGGCTCGCCCGGCTGGAAGCTGATCACGCCGATCTGCGTGCGGCGTTACAGTGGCTGCACGATCGCCCCACTGCACCCGACGCTGAGGGCTCTTTACGGTTGGCCTCGCATCTGGCGCGTTTCTGGTCTATTCGCGGGTATTGGAGTGAAAGTGAAAGGTGGCTGAAGCTGGCTCTGCTGGCCGATCAGCGGCAGTCTGCAGAACGCGCTTTGGCACTCCTGGCTCTAGCCGAATTAACCCGGTTCAAATACGGTTTCAGCGAGAGCATCACTCTGTATGAAGCGAGCCTGGCGTTGTATCGGGCGCTGCATGATGAATGGGGAATTGCCTTAGCTTCGGCCTATTTCATCATTGCGCAAGATCAGGCACAAGCGGCGCAGTTGTTTGAAGACAGCTTAAGTCGGGCGCAAGCCTTGCACGACAATTGGTTGATCGCCAGCGCGTATTTTCGCATGGGCTTTTACATTTTGCACGACTATGACGTTGACGCCGGAGCCGCCTATTTGGAGCAGGGTGCATGGTATGCTCGACGCGCCGGTGATCGCTGGATTGTCGGTAGCACGCTGGCCAATTTGGGCGAAATAGCGCGCTTGCGGCGAGATTACGATCGAGCCTACGCCTGTTACAGTGAGGCCCTGGCCATTCAACGCGAGCTCGACGATCGGCATGGCATAGCCATTACGCTCCACAATTTGGGATGTGTCGCCTTGCATCGGGGTGAGTACGCTCTGGCTCATTCACTGTTTATGAATAGCCTGCAACACTATCAAACACTGGGGCGCAAGCGTGGCCTGTGTGAATGTCTGGCCGGGCTGGGCGGCGTAGCCGCCGGGCAGCAACAGGCCGATCGGGCCGCACGCTTGCTGGCAGCCACCAGAGCACAACTCGCGTTGATCAAGGAGGATTTTGATCCAGCGGATCGTCCCGAGTTCGATCGGGATGTGGCGCTCGCGCGCAGCCAGCTAAGCCCGCAAGCCTTCGCTGCCGCCTGGGCGGCCGGTGAAGCATTGACGCTGGATGAGGCCATCGGGTTGGCCGAGTACGAAGATCGCTAATCTCTCTTTTTCCCATTCAGTAGACCTGCGCATACTACGCAGGTCTTTTTGTTGTCACACTCTTGTCACACTCTGCTCATATAATCTCTGCTAACTTGCAATAGGAGATCAACATGGGCGCTCGATCGAAGCCGGGGGTGAGCCAGCGAATGATTAAGGTTTATATCCGCGTCATGCGCAGCGTCGTGAGCGGTGCGCTGCTACTGGCGTTATTAGGCCAGGTCCCGATCGCTTTAGCTGCGCCCACCGGCTGTACGTTCTACGTCAACTCGACCGATAATGACACGACGCATGGCTATGGCTTGACGCTGCCTGCGGCGCTGGACCTGGCTAAAGGCGGCACCGGCGGTACCGGCCTCAACCGCCCCATGACGGCGGCGGAAATGTCCCAGGTCTTTTACTGCTCGTATACCGTCGACGGCTATCTCTTAACGGGCGGCGGCGGCTATGTGGATACCATTCGCTTTGCGAATACGCTCGGCGTCAATCCGACCATCACGCTGTCGCTTGGTAATCCGTTGCCCATGCTTGATACGGCCGGCGATGTGCTGGACGGCTCATATTCTGGCATCTTTCCTACCCTCGATGCCTCATATATCAACTTCAACCTTGATGCCTTAATCGTCTATTCCAATGCGACCATTACGGGCATCGATGTCATCGGTGCGCCGCGTTACGACTTCCGGCTGAGCGGCTCGGGCATTCATCTGAACACCGTGTCGGCATGGAAGGCCGGCCAGGCGGGCATTGCCATCTTTGGCGATAACAACACCATCGATAGCGCCAACATCGGAACGCCGTTGAGCTTGAACTTCGGCTGCGGGCACAGTTCCAATCCGGGCAATCTGGGGCCAGGCGTCTTGATCCAAACCAACATCACCTACACCAGTTCGGCCAACAACGTGATCAAGAACAGCACGATCGGCTGCAATGGGGCGAGCGGCGTGTTGATCACAGGCAGCGGCGCACTCAACAACACGATCGGGCCCAACAACTCGATCGGGCTTGACGCGCTGATGCATTCATTTGGCAACACCACGAATGGTCTCACCATCGGTGCAGGCGCGACGGGCAATCAGGTTGTTACCAGTACGATCGGGAATAACGAGGCGTTGGGAGTGTCCATCAGCGCGGATGGCAGCGTCATCAGCGGCAATGCCATCGCGCATAACACCACCTCGGGCATCTATGTCAACGGGACGCACAACGTCATCATCAGCGGCAACACCATCGAGAACAACATCGAAAACGGCGTGTATTTGCACAACACCTATGCCACGCATGTCGGCGACAACATCATTACCGGCAATGCGTACGATGGCGTGTTCATCGACGGCACATCCAGCTTGAATACCATCGGCGGCCCGACGTTGGGCAGCAATCTGAGCGGCAATGTCTTGTCGGGTAATTCGCGCTATGGTTTGGACATCCTCGGTCCGGCCAACACGAACATCGTGCTGGGCAATGCCATCGGAGCCTCGCCTTACACCACGACTCAGGCATTAGGCAATCACATCGGTGGCATCCTCATCGACGGCTCGAACAGCAATACGATCGGCGACACGGGCGTGCTGGGCAACACGGTCTATTCCAGCACGCTCAACGGGATCGTGCTGAGCGACGGGGCTAGCAGCAATACGTTGAACAACAACACGGTCGGCGGCCTGTGGCCTAATGGTCTCAACGGCATCGTCCTAAACTCCGGCGCGAACAACAATCTGATCGAGAATTCGATCATTTCGGCCAACGGCGGCAGCGGTTTAGTCATTCAGAACTCCACCACGGCCACCAATACCGTGACCGGCAATTCCGTCACGCACAATCATGGTGATGGCATCGTGCTGTCGGACAACACCTTCAACAATCACATCGATTCGTCGGTGAGCAACAACTCGATCAGTTACAACCAACAGGGTATCCACCTGCTGAGCGGCGCGCATCGCAATCGCATCAGCGGTAATCTCGTTTCGGACAACGTACAGAATGGCCTCCAGCTGATCGATGCGGGAACGCGCGACAACGTCATCACCGGCACGCACGTCATTCAGAACGGTTTGGCCGGCATCGACGAATCAAACGGCGCACTGGCAAATTCATGGTCGCATCTCAGCGAATTAGGCAATGGCAATCTGGGGATCAACAAGCACAATCCCAATGCGGATAAGCCGGCCATTACAAATGTGGCCAAAGTCGCAGCACAGACCACCGTCGTGACCGGCACCGGCATGGCTCCATCGATAAACTCGACCACGCTGGTGGAAGTGTATCTGGCGGCGAATGATCCTGGCGGCACGAGTGAAGGCTATATTTATCTGGGTTCAGCGTTAACCAATCTCAGCGGCGTGTGGACCATCACGCTGAATGGAATTCCGAATAGCGGACTGCTGTGCCTGACGGCGTTTGAAACGACTGCGACCTATTCCGGCGGGACGAGCATCACTTCATCGGAATGGGGTCCGTCGACGTGCCGGTCGTTATATCTGCCGGTGATTTTGCGCTGAACAAGCGCCAGGTTTTCGAATGACACTTCACTCTGGAGGATTCATGCGCCGCACATGCTTGGCTATCTTTGCCACGGGTGGATTGCTGGTGGTGATGCTGTCCGCGCTGTTGCGCTGGTCAGTCATCCCGATTGTCGACGCCGCACCGTTAGCAGACACCGCGCTGTTAGCGGACACTATCCCCTATAGTCCGCAGGTTTTTACGTTTGTGGTGACCAGCACACAAGATTCCGCCGGGATGTGCGGCGCGCCTTCTCACGGTCAATATCCGTGCCCTTCGCTGCGTTCGGCCATCATCACGGCGAACGGAGCATCCGCTGGCTCGATCATTCAACTGACCAATAACGCCATCTACAATCTGACCATCGATGCGGATATCAGTGATGGTCCGACGACCGGCGACTTGAATATCCTTAAGGATATGACGTTTGTCATCACCGGGTGTACCAGCGGCTGCCGGGTTGAAATTCGCGGCAAGACAGGTTGGGCCGATCGGTTGCTGCATGTCCAATCGGGCGCGCACCTCAGTCTGTATGACATCGTGTTCACGGGTGGCTTCCTCTACTACGGCAACGGCGGAGCGATCCTGATCGATCCCAGCGGGACGTTGACCATGACGGGCGGGCAGGTGGTGAGTAATTACGCCCTTGACAATGGCGGCGGCATCGAGAACGATGGCGCACTCTATCTGGATGGCACGCTGATTACGCACAATAGAGCTCATTCCAACGGCGCCGGGCTGGCCAATGAAAGCACCGTGTGGGTGACGGATACGTCCATCATCAGCAACACAGCGACGTACAGCGGCGGCGGAGTGTACGACGATGGCACGTTATTGGGGCAGGGCGTCATCATTTCCGACAACGTATCGTCGGCGGGTGATAACAAAGGTGGTGGTGGCCTGTTCGTCTCGGCTACGGGCCAGGTCACACTCACGGGCGGCGCGCTGCGCCACAATTACACGGTCTTGTGGGGCGCTGGCTTCCATAATGAAGGCCGGCTCACATTGAATCAAGTGACGTTGGAAGACAATTCGAGTGACCGAGCATGGGGCGGCGGCGGATACAACGGTGGCGCAGGCACAGTGACCATAAACGGTGGGCAAGTCATCAACAACCTCGCTTACTATGGCGGCGGACTGTATCAGAACAGCACTGGCCTGCTGAGCCTGTTGAACGTGTCGGTGCTCAGCAACACCGCGCCGCTGGCTGGCGGCGTTGGGCGTGATGGCGGCGGCCTGTACATTCATAGCGGCCCGGTATCGATTACGGGCAGCCTGTTCAGTGCGAACACGGCCAGCGGCTCGGGCGGCGCGATCTATCAGGAAGCCGCCAGCGTCCTGACGTTGACCAACAGCACGCTGAGTAATAACAACGGGGCTACGACAGGCGGCCTGTACAGCCTGGGTTCAGTGTTTCTCAACAATGTCACCATCGCCCAGAACCCGGGCGGCGGTGTGCATCAGGGCGGCTCCTTCGATCTAGGGAACACTCTTATCGGCGGCAATTCCGGCGGCGATTGCAGCGGCAGCCTGACTTCGCACGGCTACAACCTGATTCAAAATACGACGAATTGCACGCTGGTCGGTGATTTGACCGGTGTTTTCATCAACGTCAATCCACTCCTTGGCGCGCTGAAAGACAACGGCGGATCGACGCGGACGCACATGCTCTTGCCGGGCAGCCCGGCGATCGATGCGGGCAATCCCGCCGCGTCCGATGGCGCGGGCTATCACTGCCAACCGATCGATCAACGCGGCCATCCCCGCCCGATCGGCTTGCACTGCGACATTGGCGCGTATGAGGCCGGTTACGCACTGTATCTGCCCGCATTGATGCGCTAAATAGCTACGGTCCTGGTTGTCACACGTTTGTCACGCCCGCCGCGTACTATCAGGGACAAATAAACTCAAGGAGTCGCTGTTGCCGTGTCCCCCCGCGATATTCAGCTTTTCAAGCAGTATCCATTGATCGGGCGCGTCACGCTCTCTACCGGCGAAGCGCCGACGCCCTATCACATCTACGACGGCTATGGCCTGTTTATCGGCGGCGTGACCGATCTGGCCGCCGTGCGGCGCTTGCTGGCACCCGAGGGCGTGACGCCGATCACGACCACCGATGGTCACGCGCTGATGGGCATCTGGGTGTGCGATTTCACCGAGGCCAGTCTGGGCGCGCATCATGAACTGCAATTCTCGATTGCCGTAACCCGATCGGCCATCGATCCGATCGCGCCGCATCCTCTTAACATTCTGGTGTTGATGTTGACGCGCCCCGATGTGAGTCTGCTGTGTCACGGTCTGTGTAATAACACGCCCAACGTCGTGGCCTACAATCGCGAGTATCTCAGCCTCAACGCGCGGCAGACCGACAGCCGCATCGCGCAGTCGGCGGCTTCGTTGACGTTTGCCTTCAATGATCACGGTATGGGTCAGCCTATTCTCTCGGGCACGGTGCATCAGCCGCAGCGCGCTTCATGGCGGGCGAACTGGTCATTGGCAGCACGCCTCGGCTTCAAGTACACCCTCGCGCTGCGGCAGCAGCCGTGGATTAGTATGTCCGTGCTTAATCCGGTGGGCGTGGTGCTCAATCGGAATGCCACGTCCCGCACGTTCACCACAACACGACGACCACCTTGCGCTATTTTGATCGCCACGCCGATACCCTGGACTTTGGCGACACGCCGTATCGCGCCCTGCAATTCGGACCCCAGCTAGTGCGGTACATGTCCGGCTTCAAATTCGTTCATCTTCAGCCGGAATGAGCGGAACCAGCCCCATGACCGCCAAGCCTAATCGCACCTTCATCAAATTGAACGGTCGCTGACAGTATCGCGTGCGAAGTATCTTCAATCTGTATTGGTCGACGTTGTATGTCTCAGTCCGTCGCCTGCTGCGCGGCCCGTGCTTGCCCAACTAGAGTTGGACGCACAACAAAAATAGTCATCAGGAGAAGTAGGCAAAATGATTAAACTGGAAGAACTCAAGAGACAAGTTGCTGAAATCAATAACCTGAACGAATTTTTTCTGATTTGCACTGCAGGCGTAAATCCACCTGCCCCAAATTGGTTTTTCGCTACGCTCCCGTTAGAGCAAGCCTTCGATACGTTTATGCAACAACTTGCCGAACTGGACAGACGGACTGCTATCCAGTTTTCAACGATTTTCGCACAATATGCTTTTACCGATGTGCGTGAAAATCAGTTAGATCAAGTCAGAGAAGTGGGTGTCGCTTTTCTCGAGTCGGATAAATCCCTGGATGGGGAGTCCATTGAAAAACAACTTAAGAATGTCGAAAACTGGCTGAAAAAACCAACTCCCAAAAATCTGGAAATTGTGAGGAAGGGGATTGATCCCAGCCGGCAGCTGAATGTTTGGGAAGAAGACCTTTTCCCGGCTGAGGATCAAATGTGGTTCTGGATCATTGAAACCACACAACTCCTTTCAATGGCGGTGGTGGCGGGCGATTCCGAAACTCAGGATTATGAGATCGATGAAAGCCCGTATCGTTGGTCTTGGAAAGCCTGTGTTTCGAGAAGCGCCATCTGCTCGTTGAAATCTATTGCCAGGGAAGATCGAGATCTGGAAGGGGACCTAGCCAGTTTGTTTAGAAAGGTTGGTGAAGCGTGGTAAAAGCAAGTGGATTGTGCGCCTTCTCGCCCACTTCAGGCGCATGAACTGACGCGTGAAGTGGCTGATTGTCGTACCACTGGGAAGTATCCACAGCATGCCTGACACGTGGCCTAACGGAATTCGCCAACAGTATCATGACAACGGGGCAAAACTTGAAACCCAAACTATCGCTGTGGCTGGTGATCTTCATCATCCCCGCCGGGTTGATGGTGCTGCTGGCGGCCTATGTCGCGGGTGGCACCACCTTGAACTGTCAGCGGGTGGAATCGACGCAAGTCAATTGTACGGTCAGCAACCGCCGCTGGTTGGGTCTGGTGGATGCGGGTAGCCAGGCGGTGACCGATCTGAAATACGCCCGCATCGAATCGCATGACTGCGATACCACCGATTCAAAGGGCAATCGCCGCCGAAGTACGTGCCGCAATCTGGTGCTGGATACCGGCACCGGCCCGGCGTACTTCGATCTACTAATCGAATCCGCCGACACGATCAATACCTTCCTCGCGGCCAACACCAGCCCCACGTTGACAGTGCAGAATAACCGCTGGGTGTTCTCGATTGCGGTTGGCGTGTTTGCACTGGCATGGCTGGACTTTGGCTGGCTGACCAAACGGCAAATGGCGCAGGCGCGTGCCCGGTACAGCCAGGGCCAATCCGGGCGGCACGCCAACGGTCGATCGTGAAGTTGTCACGCCCTTGTCACGCGGGTGGATTATGATGTCAATGCCAGCGATAAATCGCCGCGTCCTTTCACGCCCGATCGATCCGCGCGGCAAATAAGAACCTTGAACTTCAGTGAAGGAGATATCATGCGAAAGTTGCAGCGTATCATCTTAACCATCGTCGGCGCGTTATTGGCGCTAAGTGGATTGATGATCGTCGTCGGCGGAAGTCCCGTCGCACGGGCGAGCGGCAGCGTCGTTGCGCCCTGCACCGATGCGGGCCTAACCACCGCCCTGACTGGCGGCGGACTGGTGACGTTCAACTGCGGCGGCCCGGCCACGATCACCATGACCGCCAAAACGATCGCCAACAGCACCACGATCGACGGTTCTAACAATGGCGATCCGCTCACCTTGACGGCGGCCAGCGGCGTGCGTATCCTGTCGATCAATTCGGGCGTGACGCTGACGTTGAACAATCTCACCATTGCCAATCTCAATTATGGCAGCGGCTATCCCATCTATAACAACAATGGCGCCTTAGTCATCAGCGGGGTCAACTTCATCAGCAATACGTATGGCGTGATCCAGGATACTTGCACCAACCCGTGCAATGCTCGCTTGACCATTACCAACAGCCAGTTCATCGGCAATGTCGGCGGACACATCATCGACAACGGGAACAACGCCGGCGTGATGACGCTCAGCAACTCGTCGTTTATCAGCAACAGTGGCGAAGTGATCTATAGCTACGCGGGCTGGAAAGTCACCATCGATGGTTCGCACTTCATCAGCAACGCCGGCGGCAACGTCGATGTGTTGTATGCCAGCAACGCCACACTGATCGTTTCCAACAGTGAGTTCCGGGGCAATCTGGGCGGGACCGGCTCGTTGAGTGGCTCGCCGATTTGGATCAGATCCGGCGGCGTGCTGACCCTGACGTCGAGTTCGTTTGTCAGCAACACGACCTATGAAGGCAGTGGCCTTTCCAATGATACGGCTACGATCTATGTCAGCAACACCACGTTTAACCTCAATAACTCCACCGGCAACTCCGGCGCGATCTATGAGAACTATCCCGTTTACGCCCAGATTTTAAGCAGCACGTTTCAGTCGAACGCAGGCGGCGGCATCAATATCAACAGCGGCGCCAATCCGCTGATCATTGGGGACAGTCAATTCATCAGCAATACCGCCGCGTGCACGTCGGGGGCCATCAATGCGGGCACCATCACAGTGACGCACAGCAGTTTCATCAGCAATGTATCAAGCGGCGCGTGCAACGCTCATGCGGGCGCACTCGACGCGAGTAACGATGCTTACATTACCGGCAGCTTGTTCCTCAACAATCAGGGCACGAGTACCGGCGGCCTTTATCTCACTTCCGGCACCAGTACCTACCGCAACGACACTGTGGCGAATACCGTCATTAAAGGCAATATCGGGCAAGGGCAATGGGGCGGCGGCCTGGGCTCCACTGAAAACCTTACAGTCACCGACTCGGAAATTAGCGGCAATATCCTGCAAAGCAGCAACTCTGGCGGCGGCCTGTACTACTGGTCCAGCGCCGGGCAGTTGACCATTGCGCGCAGCCTGATCGCGAATAACATGGTCACGGGGACCAGCGGCACAGGCGGCGGCCTGTATGTGCGCAGCGCCAACGCCGCCCTTGTCAACAGCACCATCTACAGTAACAGCGCCATCTATGGCGGCGGCGTCTATGATTACAGCGGCCCGCTGGCGTTGACGAATGACACGATCCTGTCCAATACCAGCACGGCCCCCGGCTATGGCCGGAACCTGCACAATGCCAACGTCACTTATCGCGTCGCGCTGCGCAACACCGCGATCGGCGGCAGCACGATCAATTGCGCCGGCCCGATCACTTCGCTGGGTCACAACCTCAGCAGCGATGCGACCTGCGCCTTAACGGGCACGCTCGATCTGACTAACACAAATCCGCTGCTCGATTCATTTGCCGATAATGGCGGTCCGACCTACAGCTTCATGCCACTGCCCGCCAGCCCGACGGTAAATGCCGGCGATAACGTCAACTGTCCCGTTGATGATCAACGCGGTGTCGGCCGCCCGATCGGCCCGGCGTGCGACATCGGATCGATCGAGTCACCCTATCTCACGCCGCAGACGATCACGTTCAACGCGCTGCCCGATCGGTTGGTCACTGATCCCGCGTTTGCCATCACCGCGACCGCCTCATCGAATCTGGGCGTGGCCTTCGACGCCAGCGGCGTGTGCGCCGTCAACGGCATCACGGTCACCTTGAGTGGTATTGCGGGCAGCTGCACCATCACGGCCACGCAGGGCGGCGATTCCAACTTTGCACCGGCTACGCCGGTGGCCCGCGGTTTCAACGTCAATCTATTGACGCAGACGATCACCTTCAATGCCCTGCAAAATAAGGTTGTCGGCGATGCGCCCTTCACGATCACAGCCACGGCGTCGTCGAATCTCAGCGTAACGTTCGCGTCGCAAACGAACGGCGTGTGCGATGCCACCGGCGCGCAAGTGACGCTACTCAATGGTGGCCTGTGCATCATTCGTGCTTCGCAACCGGGCAACGCCACCTACGCGCCCGCGCCCGATGTTGATCGATCATTCACCGTCCTGCTCACGCAGACCATCACGTTCGCGGCCTTGCCCACGCACGTGCTGGGTGATGCGGCGTTCACGATCAGTCCCACGGCCTCATCGGGTTTGAATGTAACCGTCACGTCGCAGACGTTGAGCGTGTGCTCAATCAATAGCAATACGGTGACTTTGCTCAGCGGTGGCCTGTGTACGCTGCGTGCCTCGCAAAGCGGCGACGCGACGTATGCACCCGCGCCCAACGTCGATCGCTCATTCACCGTCCTGCTCACGCAGACGATCACGTTCGCGGCCTTGCCCGATCGGCTGGTCACTGATCCCGCGTTTGCCATCACCGCGACCGCCTCATCGAATCTGGGCGTGGCCTTCGACGCCAGCGGCGTGTGCGCCGTCAACGGCATCACCGTCACGTTGAGCGGTATTGCGGGCAGCTGCACCATCACGGCCACACAAGGCGGCGATGCCAACTTTGCACCGGCTGCGCCGGTGGCCCGCAGTTTCAACGTCAATCTATTGACGCAAACCATCACGTTTGATCCGCTGCCCAATAAGATCATCGGCGACGCCGCCTTCCCGATCAGTGCCACAGCTTCATCGGGGTTGAGCGTGACCTTCGCCTCGCAGACGAATAGTACCTGCTCGATCAGTGGCAATCTCGTCACCCTGCTCAACGGCGGAACGTGCACCATTCGCGCGGCGCAAAGTGGCAATGCCACCTACGCGCCCGCCCCCGATGTTGATCGATCATTCACCGTCCTGCTCACGCAGACCATCACGTTCGCGGCCTTGCCCACACACGTGCTGGGTGATGCGCCGTTCTCGATCAATGCATCAGCTTCATCAGGTTTGAATGTGACATTCGCGTCGCAGACTTTGAGCGTGTGCTCAATCAATAGCAATACGGTGACTTTGCTCAGCGGCGGCCTGTGCACGCTGCGCGCCTCGCAAAGCGGCGACGCGACGTATGCGCCCGCGCTCGATGTCGATCGCTCGTTCACGATCTTATTCACGCAAACGATCACATTCGCCGCGTTGCCCGATCGGCTGATCACGGCTCCGCCGTTTGCGATTACGGCCACGGCGTCATCGAATCTGCCGGTGGCCTTTAACGCCAGCGGCGTGTGCGCCGTGAACGGCATCACCGTCACGTTGAGCGGCGTCATCGGGACGTGCACGATCACGGCAACGCAAACGGGCAACCCGACATATGCACCCGCGTCGCCTGTCGTGCGTAGTTTCACCGTTGCACCGCAGTTGTCGCAAACGATCACATTTGATGCGTTGCCCGATCGCTTGATCACAGCTCCGCCGTTTGCGATTACGGCCACGGCGTCATCGAATCTGCCAGTGGCCTTTAATGCCAACGGCGTGTGCGCGGTGAACGGCATCACCGTGACGTTGAGCGGCGTCATCGGGACGTGCACGATCACGGCGACGCAAACGGGCAACCCGACTTATGCGCCCGCGTCGCCCGTTGCCCGTACCTTTAGCGTCGCGCCACAGCTGTCGCAAACGATCGCGTTTGGCGCGCTGTCCGACAAGATCGTGGGCGATGCGCCGTTCACGATCAGCGCCACAGCGACCTCGGGTTTGAGTGTGACGTTTGCATCGCAGACGGTTAGCGTGTGCGCCGTGAGCGGCAATACAGTGACTTTGATCAGCGGCGGCCTGTGTACGTTGCGCGCCTCGCAAAGCGGCAATGCCACGTATGCGCCCGCGCCGAAGGTCGATCAATCGTTCACGGTGTTCTTCACGCAGACGATTACCTTTGCGGCTATAGCTGATCATCGCATCACGGATGCGGCGTTCGCGGTCGCGCCGACGGCCTCCTCGGGTTTGAGGGTAACCGTCATGTCGTTGACGCCCAGTGTATGTACCATCAACAATAACCTTGTGTCGCTGGTAACAGCGGGCTTGTGTACGCTGCGCGCCTCGCAGAGCGGTAACGCAACTTATGCCATTGCGCCCAATGTCGAGCGCAGTTTCAATATCAAACTGGTGACGCTGTATCTGCCGTTGGTGTTGCGGTAAGCCGTGAGCAGTCCGCGCCGATCGACATGGAGTATCGATCGGCGCGGGCCGGGTTCAGCCGTCCGTTGCCCACGGCGGGATGGCCGCGAATTATCCCCCGGCAAGAGTGGTAGCATCGCCGGTTCAAGGCTGAAGGATCACCGGCAGATAGATTAGTGAACACGCCAGCACGCCACCGTGCAAATAGCGCTCGCGCGCCGGATTGGCGCCGCCCGGCAAATCAGCGCCGAGTGAGGGCCAGGACAAACAACCGTAAAACGCCGGTTGGGAAGTGCGATAGTAGGAGACCGGCAGGTAATGATCGGTGTTGGGCGGATTCCAGATCAAGGCACCATGTATTCGATTGCCTTGCCGCAGCAACGTGGCCGGATCGATGTGATGCGGATAGCGGCTGTCTTGATCCCAACGGCGCAGATCGCACATTCACCGCGACCGGCACAATGGGAATGCCGCCCACCACCCCTGGCTGCCACGTGATACGCCGATCGGTCAGCAGCGGATCGATCGGGGTTTGGGCAACTAGCGCGTTGTATGTCATCAGCGCGCCAACGCCAATCAACACGCTGAGAACAACCGGAGATCACGTCGATAAGTCATGAGCTTTCAACCTCTAACCAGCTGGCGATTTCGCGCGCTAGGCCCTTGCCGATGCCGGGCAGTTCGCACAGACTCGCTTCACCGTGCGAGTGATAGATGTCGTTGACGTTCTCGAAGAGTTCATCGATCGTCCAGGCCGCCTTGCGATACGCCCAGCTGCAATAGGAGTGGGCTTGCTCCAATTCCAGATCGTAGGTCTTGAGGAATAATCGCTCGGCGATGCGTTTGTTGACGGCCAGCGGACCGGGCGCGATATAGCGCGGCATCCGATCGAGCAGGCGAAAGGGTGTGCGCGATTTGAGTGTGGGATCAAGCTCTGCGTACGCCTCGGCGATTTGCCCTGCGCGACGAGCTCGGCCAGACCTCGACCGAGTTCTCTGGCTTTGGTGCTTTCATGGTTGGCCTCTTGGCCGCGGTCATTTTCTGATCACCGGCAGATACACCAATCGATCGGTGGGCATCAACTCGATCGTGTCGGTGAGAATCGGCGTACTGTTCGACCTCGCATTAAGCGTGATTATACGACACGAAGCATTCGGCACAACAAAACTTCCCCGCTCGATTCCTCAAGCCAGGGAGTTTTCATTTACACATCACGCACTACGCGCCATGTTCATCACAGGTAGGGGGTACATGGTAAATGATTGGTCCATGTAGACTTGTTAGGTGGGCGCTGGGCTGATGAAAAATGGTCAGATTCAGGCATTTTTGTAGTGTTCGCTAACATGTTGAACAGTCAGCGAGCCGGCGGGCGAACTCGTTGGGGGACAGTCCGTCCAACTCGGCCCCTTGATGGGGGCGGTCGTTGTAGTAGGTGATGAACTCGACCAACAACGCCTCCAGGTCTTCGGGGCTGGTCCAGGCGTGGGTCTCGAGCCACTCTTTCACGGTGCGGACCATGCGCTCAGCGATGCCGTTGGTACAGGGCCGGTGCGGGGAAATCCGCACATGCACGAACTCCAAGTCACGCGCGAAGTGGGCAAACACCTCCGCGATGAACTGCGCGCCATTGTCGCTGATGACGAATTGCAGGTCAGGCGGGCAGAGCGCGCGCATGGCGGCCACGATTAGTTCGGCGGTCACCTGGGTGCCGACGGTAAACAACGGCAGGCCGAAACAGCGCCGCGTGCCATTGTCCACCATGACCAGCATGGCGAGCCAGGCGGTCACCAGCGGGGCGGCGACGGCGAGGGCGGTTCCCTGCGTGTGAAGGTCGCGGCGGGTGTCGCGCCACGCGGCGTCTTCGGTTTGGCGCTGGTGCTGTTGGGCCCGGCGCGCCGCCCACTCCGCCTGGCGTTGGGCTTGTTGAGCGTGCCGTTCGGCCCGACGCTCGCGACGCGCCAGTTTCGAGCCGTGTTGCCAAGCTTGATCGGCTTGGCGATGGGCCTGTCGTTTCGCCTGCCAAGCCACGTCTTCCGTTTGCCGGGCGATCCGCACCCGGCGACGCTGGAGGCGGAGTTCATCGTTCCGTGCCGACCACTCGGCGCGCTCGGCC
>PMCF01000068.1 GCA_003154115.1 Anaerolineae bacterium | reverse complement strand
GCGCCATGCTATGGCTGAGTAGTTACACCAAGTCTATGAAACCGGACGCCAAGTGGCCGCCACGTTCAAGGAGACGATGCGCATCGTCTTCGACCCGAACTTGTCTCAATGGAACTATCGCGCGATCCCGCTGGCCGCAAATGCGCAAGTTATTTAATTCTCATTCCTAAACAGGCCGTGATGGAGTTGGTGTACAATCGGGGGCCTGAGGTGCCGAATGTTCGAGCGTGATCTTCATCGCCCCCGTTATCATTTTTTGCCGGAGGCCAACTGGCTGAATGATCCCAATGGATTGATTCAGTGGCAGGGGCAGTATCATCTTTTCTATCAATACAATCCCCACGGCGCGTTTCATGGCACCATTCACTGGGGGCACGCGGCTAGCGCGGATTTGGTGCATTGGCAGCATCTGCCGATCGCGCTGGCCCCCAGTCCGAATGGGCCTGACGCCGCTGGAGTTTGGTCGGGCTGTGCGGTCAACAACCACGGCGTCCCGACCCTGCTTTACACGGGCGTCCAACCGCAGACGCAATGCCTGGCGTGGAGCGACGATGATCTCCTGACGTGGCACAAACAGCCGCAGCCCGTGCTTCAAGCACCGCTCGCCGATTTGAACATTGTCGGCGGCCAGCGCGGGTGGGAGTGGCGTGATCCGTGGGGGTGGCTGGAAGACGATACGTGGTACATGCTGCTTGGTTCCGGCATTCGGAATGTCGGCGGGACAGTGCTGCTCTATGAATCGAAGGACCTGTTCCATTGGACTTACCTGCACCCGATTTTGATCGGCGATCGAAACGATCTGGGCGACGTATGGGAATGTCCCAATCTTTTTCGGCTGGGCGACAGGTATGTTCTGCTGATTTCCGTTATCCCTGAATTTCGCCATACATATTATCTTATCGGCGACTACGCTCAGCAGAAGTTTCACCCGGCGACGCGCGGCAAGACCGATCATGGCGCTTACTTCTACGCGGCTCAGACCATGCGCGATGAAACCGGCCGCCGTCTGATGTGGGGCTGGATCAAGGAGGGGCGCGACGCGCAAGCCCAACGAGCCGCGGGCTGGTCGGGCGTCATGTCTTTGCCGCGCGTGCTCGATCTGCTGCCGGACGGCACCTTGAGTATGGTGGTAGCACCTGAACTGACAGCGCTTCGAGATAAGCACGCTCACTGGACCGACCTCACGTTCTCGCCTGACGCGCCGGATGTGTTGGATAATGTTCAGGGCCGTTGTTTGGAGATCAACGCGGAATTTGAACTCATCGACGCCGAGAAATTTGGCCTATGGATTTGTTGTTCCCCGGACGGCGAAGAACGGACGTTGATTGCCTACGATGTCGCGCAGCAATGCCTCAGCATCGATCGACAGCAGTCCAGTTTAAGCCCGGCGGCGGATAAGGCCGTAGACATCGCGCCGCTGCCAATCGGACTGGGCGAACGTTTGACGCTCCGCATCTTCATCGATCAGTCCATCGTTGAAGTCTTTGCCAGTCGTCAGATCTGCCTGACCAGTCGCATCTATCCCACTCGTGCCGATAGTTCCGGTGTGCGCCTGGCGGCCCTCGGTGGTCGGGCCACGCTAAAATCGCTCGACCTCTGGACGATGAAAGCGATTAAAATCTAGGTCGCTACGGGATAGAAGGAACCAGACGATAATGCCCATCAAGAATAAGGTGCAACTGATTACCTATGCCGACTCACTGGGCGGTGATCTCAGGACGCTGAAGACCGTGTTGCTAAAGCATTTTGAAAAGACTTTCCAGGGTGGCGTTCACATCCTGCCGCCGTTTCCCTCTTCGGCCGATCGGGGCTTCGCGCCCACGACCTACTTTGAAATCGACCCGGCCTTTGGCACGTGGGACGATATACGCCGCCTCGGCGAGCACTTCGACATTTTGATCGATCTGATGGTAAACCACATCTCGCGCCAGTCGCCCTATTTCCAGGACTTCGTCAAGCAGGGACGCCGCTCAAAATATGCCGACCTGTTCATCACGTTGGACAAAGTGTGGCCCAGCGGCAATCCGCCGCCAGCGGATGTGGCCAAAATCTTTTTGCGCAAACCCGACCATCCGTTTTCCGACATCGTTGTAGAAGAGACGGGCCAGCTCGAGCGAGTTTGGACTTCGTTCGGCACGCGCGACTGGTCGGAACAGATCGATTTGGACGTGAATTCGCCGACCACTCGCCGGCTGCTCGTCGAGGTCCTTGAGCATATGAGCCGGCACGGCGTCACGATCGTGCGGCTGGATGCGATTGGCTACGTCGTGAAGAGGCCGGGGACCAGTTGTTTCTTTGTCGAGCCGGAGATCTACGAGTTCATGGAGTGGATGACGCGCGCCGCGCATGCGGTGAATATCGAATTGCTGCCGGAAGTTCACGCGCACTACTCCATTCAATTTAAGCTGGCCGCTCACGGTTATTGGGTTTACGACTTTGTTTTGCCGGGATTGATTCTATACGCCCTGCTCAGCCGTTCCAGCCATCAGCTGCGCGAGTATCTGAAAGTCTGCCCGCGCCGGCAGTTTACGACGCTCGATTGCCACGACGGTATTCCTGTCCAGCCCGACTTGGATGATGTCTTGACGATTGACGAGAGCCAGTCCATGGTGCAGACCTGCCTGCAGCGGGGCGCGAATCTGAACCGGATTCTGGGCGAGGAACACAAGCGTCGCGCCGACTTCGATGCGCATCAGATCAATTGTACGTACTACTCGGCCCTCAATGGGAATGACGATGCTTATCTGACTGCCCGGGCGATTCAGTTCTTTGCGCCCGGCGTGCCGCAAGTCTACTACGTCGGTTTGTTGGCCGGTGAAAACGATCAGGCCGAAGTCGAACGGACCGGCGAGGGACGCGCCATCAATCGGCACAACTACACGGTGGAAGAAGTCGAACAGGCGGTGCAGAAACCTATCGTGCAGCGGCTGCTAAAACTGATACAATTCCGGAATGAATACGCGGCCTTCGACGGTGATTTCGCTGTTCCCGAATCTGATGATCGCCACCTGCCACTCGCCTGGCGCAAAAATGACCAGCAGTGCGTGTTGACGGTCGATCTGGAGTCCGGGCAGTCGGTTATTGAATACCAGGCCGGTGGGATGGTTAAGACGTATCGACCGTGAGCCAGCGACTGAGGCTACGCGTCTACCCCAATCCTGTTAAAATAAGGCTCCAAGCCCGCGTACCGGCCATACCCGGCGCAACGCGCCGGTGGCCCGCTAGGCGTCGCGGGCGGGCCAACCGCGCGGACGCGGTTGACGAGCGCTAACTAAACAGGATTGCGTCTAACTCAAGCTCAAGACGGTGGCGGGAGGCAAGTATGCGAGAACTGGTTTTCTCTGCCACGCGCGGCATGGCGTTAGGGCCGGGCGTGCTCGATCGGGTGTTGCAGCAATTTACCACTCAACACCATACTCCCGTGCGCCTGCTGGAGATTGACACGGAGTTTGCGCAGCGCGAGTTGACCAACTTCGCCATTCATCAAATTGGCGCAGATATTTCTCAGATGGGGACAACCTGGCTGCGCGGCTTCGTGGACATGAACGCCCTGCGCCCGTTGTATGTTGAAGGATTCAAAGCCGGTAACACAGGGCGGGAGGCCGCCTTCATTCCGGCCCTGTGGCACAGCACTCGCACACCCAGTTCACCAGAACAGTGGGCCGTGCCCTGGCTGGCCGATGTGCGTGTGGTGTATTATCGGCGCGACCTCTTAGCGCGTGCGGGTGTGAATGAGCAGACCGCCTTCCAAACACCCGAGGCTTTTGAAGAAACCTTGCAGTGCCTACAGGCCAGCGGGGTGGCCTGCCCGTGGGCCGTGCCCACCCATTTTTCCTGGCGCACGCTGCACAACGCCGCTTCGTGGATCTGGGCGGCAGGCGGGGACTTTGTCAGCTCCGACGGCAAACAGCTGATCCTGACTGAACTTCAAGCGAGAGCGGGGGTGAAGTCTTACTTTGCATTGGCGCGCTTCATATCCGCTGAGGTGCGCAACCTCAGCACCGGGCTGGACTTCAACGACCTGTTTCTGAGCGGGAAAGCGGCGGTCATCCTCAGCAGCGGCTATTTGCCGGCGATCGCCCCGGGCGCGCTTGACCCCGAACAGGTGGGATTCGCCGCGCCGCTAGGAATTCCATTTGTCGGCGGCTCACATCTGGCGATCTGGCAGCATACCAAATACCCACATGATGCCACCCAATTCGTGCAGTTCCTGACCGACCTCAATACTCAGCAGTCCTACGGCCTGGGCCACCTATTGCCGGTGCGTTTAGACGCCCTGTCGGCATTGGGGACAGCCGGTGGACAGACCGGCGAATTTATCCGTCAGCTCCTGCAGTGGTTACCCAACGGTCGCACTCTGCCATCCGTCTATCTCTGGAACGTGATCGAAGCGCGCGTAGCCAAGACCTTGGCCCAAATTTGGGAAGAAGTGTTGGCGACCGGCGAGCCTGACCTGGACGTTATCTTAACCCGGCAGCTCACGCCCTTGAAACAAAATCTGGATATCTTGCTGCGCAACAAGTAACCCGTGCTGCGCCAAAGACTTGGGTAAGGAAGCGGCTATGCCTGACGTCATCTCACACGGCGAAATGCTCATCGATTTTGTATCCACCGTCAACGGCGTGCCGTTGATTGAAGCCCCGTCGTTTCTCAAAGCGCCCGGCGGCGCTCCAGCCAATGTGGCCGTGGGGCTGGCGCGGCTCGGTGTGTCGGCGGGCTTTCTGGGGCAAGTGGGCGATGATGCCTTCGGCCACTTCCTGGAGCAGACCCTGCGCGAAAACAACGTCGATGTGACGGCGCTGCGTTTCTCGCGTGAGGCGCGCACCATGCTGGCCTTTGTCTCGCTGCGCGTCGACGGCGAACGCGACTTCATGTTCTATCGGCATCCCAGCGCGGACGTGCTGTATCGGCCGGAAGACGTGGACGAGGCGTATGTCCGATCGGCTAAGGCGTTCCACTTCGGCACGATCAGCTTGATCCTCGAACCGGCGCGCAGCGCCACGCTGCACGCAGTGAAGATCGCACGTGCTGCGGGACTGCTCATCTCGTTCGATCCCAATTTGCGGCTCAACCTGTGGCCGGATGCGAAAACGGCGCGCGACGCCATGCGGCTGGGCTGGCGGCTGGCCCACGTGATCAAAGTCAGCGAAGAAGAACTGGCCTTTCTCGGCGAAACCGCTGATCTGACCGAAGCGGCCTGCAAGTTGTGGCACACCGAACTGCGCGTCCTGATTATCACGCGCGGCAAAGCGGGCTGTCGCTACGTGACCTCCGCCTTCAGCGGCGACGTGCCGGGCTTCAACGTCACCGTGACGGATACCACCGGCGCAGGCGACGGCTTTGTGGCCGGGCTGCTGAAAGGTCTGCTCGCCCAACCAGACGCGCCCACCAACGAAGATCGCCTGCGCGCCATCTGCCGCTATGCTAATGCCGTCGGCGCACTGACGACCACGCGGCGCGGCGCGATTCCGGCGCTGCCGATGACCGAACAAGTTGAAGCCTTTCTGGGAAAACGCCCATGACCACTCAACCCCTGTCTGATGTCATCTGGTTTGAAACGCAGAGCCGCCGCACCCTCGATCGGCTGTTGCCGCGTCTGGAAGAACGCTACCGTGCGAAGCGCGGACGGATGACGGCCGATCAATGGCGCACGTTTTCGCAGCGGCTTGACGCGCATTTTCCAGACCTATTCAAGTTGTTGTATCGCATCTACGGCGAGCAATACGATTTCTTGTATTATCTGGAAGAGTTGTTGAATGTGGCCGCGCGGATGTCGCTGGCCCGATCGGAGGAGCTCAAGACGCTGGACAGCACGCGCGAGCAAAATCCACAGTGGGTTCAATCGAATCACATGCTGGGCGGCGTGTGCTACGTCGATCTATTCGCGGGCGATCTGGGGGGCCTGCGCGAGAAGATTCCGTACTTCAAAGAACTCGGCCTGACGTATCTGCATTTGATGCCGTTGTTCCGCTGCCCGGAAGGCAATAACGACGGCGGCTATGCGGTGAGCAGCTATCGCGAAGTCGATCCGAAGCTGGGCACGATCGAGCAGCTGCGCGATCTGGCGAGTGAATTGCGTGATAACGGCATCAGCCTGGTGCTCGACTTTGTGTTCAATCACACTTCCGACGAGCACGCGTGGGCCGTGAAAGCGCGATCGGGCGATCGAGAATATCAGGAGTTCTATCGCATGTTTCCTGATCGAACCAGGCCCGACGCTTACGAAAAAACTTTGCGCGAGATCTTTCCCGATGAACATCCGGGCGCGTTCACGTACTTTCCAGACCTCGAGCGCTGGGTGTGGACGACGTTCCACACGTTTCAATGGGATTTGAATTACGCGAATCCGGCCGTGTTCAATGCGATGGCCGAAGAGATGCTGGCGCTGGCGAATGTGGGCGTGGAAGCGCTACGGTTGGATGCGGTCGCCTTCATCTGGAAACAGCTGGGCACCGGCTGCGAGAATTTGCCGGAAGCGCATCTGCTGATTCAAGCCTTCAACGCCGTGGCACGGATTGCGGCCCCGGCGATGTTGTTCAAGTCCGAAGCAATCGTGCATCCCGACGAGGTGGTGAAGTACATCCGATCGGATGAATGCCAGCTCTCCTATAATCCGTTGCTGATGGCGTTGTTGTGGAATTCGCTGGCTACGCGCGAAGTTCGCCTGCTCGCGCACTCCATGAAAGCGCGCTTCAAAATTCCGGCCGGCTGCACGTGGGTCAACTACGTGCGCTGTCACGACGACATCGGCTGGACGTTCTCCGATGAAGACGCGGCGCAGTTGGGCATCAACGGCTACGATCATCGCCAGTTCCTTAACGCGTTTTACACCGAGCGGTTTGAAGGCACGTTCGCGCGCGGCCTGCCGTTTCAAGAAAATCCCAAGACCGGCGATTGCCGCATCTCGGGCACGGGCGCGTCTTTGGCCGGACTTGAAAAAGCGCTGAGCGAAGAAACCGCCGTAGAAGTGGAACTGGCCATTCGCCGCATCTTATTGATCCATGGCATCATCCTGACGATCGGCGGCGTCCCCCTGCTCTATCTCGGCGACGAGATCGGCCAGCTGAACGATTACCGCTACTACGACGATCCGGCGAAAGCCACGGACAGCCGCTGGGTGCATCGGCCCTTCATGGATTGGAGCAAGGCCGCGCGGCGCAGCGACGTCAACACTGTGGCAGGCCGCATCTATCAGCGCCTGCGGCAGTTGATCGATCTACGCAAGCAGCATGTGGCGATTACCAATGGCGACATGGAAGTGATCGATACGGGCAATCCACATCTCTTCGGCTTTGTGCGATCGCACGCCGGGGAACGCCTTGCGCTGCTGGCGAACTTCACCGAAGCCAGGCAGACCATGGAGGCCTACCGCCTCCGCCAGCATGGCTTCACTCATCCCTGCACCGATCAATTGACGGGCGAGATTTATCGACCTGAACATGAATTGACGCTTGAGCCTTATCAGCTGGTGTGTCTGAGTGCATAATCATCTCAAGCCAGCTTGCTCCGCCCGACCGCGCGCATCGCGGACGCGGTGGAATCGTGATCGACGCCAAGGTGGAAGTGACCGAGTTGATGGGCAACGAGGTGTTCCTGTAGCTGTTGACGGGTGGGCATTCGTACGTCGCCCGGGTCGATCCGCGCAGCAAGGCGCGCGTGGGCAATACCGTGCGCATGGTGGCGAATCTGGACAACGTGCACTTCTTTGAGAAGGACACCCCCAACAATTGCGCCCTGCGTTAAACCAGTACGCCGCTTCTCAATCCACAACGTCACCATCAAAACGATCTGTCTTGTTTGCAAGGCAGATCGTTTTGTTGTTAGGGAATGATAGGGGCGACTCCGCTTTGCTGAGACTGCGATACAATAAACGTAACTACTCGGCCGTCATTGCGAGTGTCTTCGCCCAGCGCGCCCCCGCTTCGCAGGCAGGGCGTGCGAAGCAATCTCCTATACAAATGGCGATGTTTGCCGATAGGACTGAGATTGCTTCGTCGCACAAGACGCTCACCTGCCCCGCGCCGTTGGCGGGGTCGCAACACTTGCACCCACTGCGTGCAGTGCGGTGTGACGGTGGCTGAGTGATTATCAACAAGCATGAGTTGTCTCCCGGCCAGACATCCGCGTTGAGTCAAGGGAAGGAAGCAGGAATTATGCAGCAGGCTAATCACACTCTTCGGCAAAGGGTCGCACTCTTGCGTTGGGCACTGCCCGCCGCGTTGTTGATCCTGACGCTGTTCTATGAAATAGGCCCCGCGCGCTGGTTGCAAGACAACCTCCACGATCCGATCGATCTGGAAATCTTTCTTTACGGCGTGCTTAGTCCGCTGTTGGCCTTCTGGGTGTTGACGTTGATCGGCCGCTGGCTGGATAAAACCGATCGGGCGGAGAAGGCCGCGCGGGCCTCCGATCGACACCTGGCCGCGATTATGTCCGCCTCGGCGGATGCGATCCTCGGGCTGGATGCCGCCGGTCACATTGAGTCGTGGAATCGCGGGGCAGAGCTGCTCTTCGGTTACAGGGCGGACCAGATGCGCGGGCAGCCATTCTCTAATTTGTTCGGACGCGGCGAGGCCGCCGAAGTGGAGTTTCGCTGGCTAAGTCAGAACGTGGCGCAGAATGGTTACGTGCTCGGACATGAGACCAGGTGCCACAGCGCCGCCGGTCATGATGTCGCGGTTGAATTCACGGCGACTGAGCTCACCGATGAAACCCATCGACCCGTGGGCATGTCGGTGATCTTGCGCGATGTGACCGAACGTAAACGGCGCGACGAAGAAATCCGCCGCCTCAACGCCAGCCTGAGCGACCAGGTGGCCGAACGCACCCGCGAACTTGCTCAAAAAGTCGACGAGCTGGCCCGGGCGAATGCGGAATCGCAGAAACTCGATCAGACGCGTTCGGAATTTGTCTCGCTGGTGTCGCATCAGATTCGCGCACCGCTGACCAACCTGCGCGGCGCGGCGGAACGCATGCAAACGGATTGCGGGGCGATGATCAACACGACCTGCTCGCGGATGTTCATCATCATGCAACAGCAAGCCGATCGACTGGATGCGCTCGTGCGCGATGTGTTGAGTGCGGCACGGCTCGAAGCCGGTGAGTTGGTGCTGCATTCCGAACCGATCTCGGTACTGCCCGTGGTGCAGCAAGTGGTGGAACAGACGCGGGCGCGGAATACCAATCGGGCCTTTCACTTGCCGCTGCGCCCCGGTTTGCCGCTGGTTTTTGCCGATCGCGATCGGGTGGCCGAGGTTCTCTCGAATCTGATCGACAACGCCGATAAATACTCGCCGCGCGAGCAAGCCATCGCGATCGATGTGCAGGCCGATCAGACAGAAGTCACCGTGGCGGTGCGCGATCACGGGCGCGGTCTGCCGCAGGCCGATGTCGAGCGCGTCTTCGATAAATTCTATCGGGCCGATAGCAGCGACGCGCAAGTGGCGTATGGCTACGGGCTGGGCCTGTATGTGTGCCGCCGCCTGATCGAAACGCAGGGCGGGCGCATCTGGGCCGAGAACGCTCCGGATGGCGGCGCGGTCTTTTACTTCACACTGCCCGTGGTGAAGTGAAGTCAAGGTCGTTCAACGTCATGCCCGAGTGCTTTCGCCTTGCCCGCCGCTTTGCGGCGGAGGCGCGCTGGGCGTATCGGGCATCCAGTGTGACGGCAGGAAGTGGATTCCCGCTATGCCGTATCCAGGCTCCCCTGGAGCCTGGCGGCACGCATGCGCGAGCAAGCTGGGATGACAAACAATGAGGTGAGCATGACCGGCGAAACCATTTTGTTGATCGACGACGATGCGACGCTGCGCGAACTGCTGGCCGATCAGCTGCACACGGCGGGGTATCGCGCGCTGGAAGCGGCCGACGGAACGATCGGGCTGCGCATGGCCGCAGAGGCCGGGCCTGATCTAATCGTGCTGGATGTCATGATGCCGGGCATGAGCGGCTGGGAAGTGTGCGAAAGCCTGCGCGCGCATAGCGGGGCGAAGTCGCGCGTGCCGATTATTCTGCTCACCGCCAAAAGCGAAGAGTTCGACAAATTGCGCGGCTTCCGGCTGGGCGTCGACGATTACGTGACGAAGCCGTTTTCCTTCGCGGAATTGATGGCGCGTGTGGGCGCGGTCCTGACGCGCGCGCAGTCTACACCTGCCGTAACGCACAGTCTGACGAGCGGCGATCTGACGATCGACTTTGATCAGAAACACGTGGCGGTGAGTGGCCGCCCGATCGAACTCACCCCGACCGAATATCGCCTGCTCGAAGCGCTGGCGCGTCATCCGCAGCGCACCGTGCC
>PMCF01000149.1 GCA_003154115.1 Anaerolineae bacterium | reverse complement strand
GGGCGGCTGAGGCGCTGAATATCACGTCCGGTATGGTCGTACTCGATCCGGGCTGCGGCTTCGGTTCATTGAGCCGGGCGGTCGAACAACGTGGTGGCATCCCGATCCCGGTGGAATATAGCAACGCCGTCATTCCGATCGCGCAAGCGATCTGGGGCGACGATCGTATTCACTACGCGGACTTCACCGACGGCTTTCGGCCGCCAGCGTTTGACGCCGTGATCGTGAATCCACCGTACGGCAAAGTTTTTGGGAGCAGTGATGCGACGCTGGATTTCATGACGCGCATTGCCGATCTGTCAAAAAGCAACACGCGCGTTGTGGCGATTCTGCCGCGCGGGTATATGCAGAAGGAACGCCCGAAGGCGAATGTGACTCTGCGGACGCGCTTCATGCTCATCAATGAATTCGATCTGCCGCCAGACACGTTTAAGCCGCTGACCCACATCGCCACGACCCTGTATGTGTTGGGCGTGACGAAAGACGGCGCTTTAGTGAACGAGTTGCAGGCCAAACCGAAAGAGACCAAACCGGAAGATCATGAAGTCTACAAACTGCAGAATGCCACACCCTCTACACCCGATCCTGAACTGGATGAAGCCGAAGAAGAGCAAACGGTACGGACTTTCGGAATCGAAGTGGATGGCGACCTGGTGCGGGTTGATTACGATCCGAAGCGGCAGATCGGCCCCGATGTGTGCTTCAATTTTCACGGTCCGACCGTCAGTGCGACCGGCTATATCACCCGCTTCGCGGCGCGTGAGCCAGCGGAAGATCTCTATGCTCTGGCGCAACGCGAAGCGCACAGTCTTGTCGCCGCCTGGCAGAAGCAGCGCGTAAACAATCAACGTGCCTGGCCGGTGAAGTATGCCGGCGACGTGGCGGTGCAAGTCGACGAGCAGGTTGTGCGCGGGTATCCGATCTCCTGGAACGATCACGATCAGGAATGGCGCATCTGGTTGCGGCGCGAGGCGCGGGTCGTTACCCTCAAAATGGACGACATTTTGGAGAACTGGGTGACGTACTTCGCCACACACTTGCAGTCGGGCGATCACATCGTCTACCGCGAACTGAATCATCGCGTGGAGGCCGATGTCGTGCGCGTGGTTCCGGGTACGGCGTGCGCCGTCGAAGTGACCCGGCGTCACGATGGGTGGAAATGCTTTGTTTCACCCGCTGACCTGGTGGGGTTGTGGGACGCGCAGAACGTCTCGCCCGCCGAACGTGGTGAGACGTTCAGTGTGCCGAACTTTGGCATCGCCAATACGGACCCGCTGGACATGATGGACGACGCTTTCACCGCCTGGGCTGCCGCGATTGAGGAAACTTCACCGCAGGCCGCCGCCGGTTGGCGGCAAGTGCGCGCCGAGAAGCAAGCGACAGGCTGCGCGTCTTGGCCACGGTTGAGCGCTGACGATAATCGCCCGCGAGCGGAATTGCCGGGTCAACTACGGCAGTGGTACGCCGCTCATCCGACTCAGATTCTTCAGCACTCGACCAGCACGGCTTACGAAGCGTGGGGCGACGATCATCTGACGATCATGCAGCCGCAAGGCGAGCGTGGATTGCCGTGGACCGTGTGTTACGCCACACGCCTTCCCAGCGCGCAAGACGCCGGTGAATATGTGCCGCTGCTGCTGACCCTCATCACGCCAGGTGATGACATGGGCAACGTGCAAGGCGCGACGCTGTTCGAGGCGCTGGCCGTGCTGCGTGAGCACCTGCAAGGCTGGGGTGTGGAAACGCGCCTCACGCTGCAACCGCGTGACTCGGCCTGGAATGCGACCGTGCTGCGTGAACTGTTGGAGATCATCAGTCGCGGCGCGCCGGTACTCATCGCCGACGACGATCTTGGGCTGCCGACAATCCATCACATCCCTAACCCTGAGCACATGGGGTTTGGGACGTTTCGCAGTGTGACGGAAGACTACACCGTCAACTGGGATGCCGGCGGATCGATGAACCGGTTGAGCAACGGTCGGGGCTGGACCACGGTGCAAGTTGAACGGGGAACCTTCCCTTACGACTTCGCCCAGGTCAAGCAGACCATCGAACACTGGATCGCTGAGTTTGAAGCACAGGCGCCGCGTTTCTCGATCACGACGCTGCACGTGGACACCACGCACATCGAACGCGACTTTGCCGCAGCTGCTCAAGCGGCTCAAGGCAAAGAGCCGTGGCAGATGAGGTACAACGAGTTCATGGCCACGCAGCGCCCGATCTCGTCTGATGCACAGGGCCGGATGCTGTTGGACCTCATCCTGGCCCACGCCCGTGATGTGCAAGCGAGCAACGACAACGAGTCGGTATCGGCCAAGATATCTTCCGATGCGATCGTCTGGCTCACCGACCTACGGAAAACACTGGTGCACATCGCGCTGGCTGAACTCAAACCGGTGCCGGTCGAAGTGTTGGCCGACTATCCTGATCTGGCGGTGAAGTATCCCGACCAATCAGCGGCTGACGCGAGCGAACCGGTCACGCCGGTCACGGCAGAACCCTTGCCGCCGACGACGGAGATCATCGCGCCCGTGGCAGCGAAATCGGCCAAGTCCAAGCGCGGGAAAAAGCAGTCTGCGCCGGAACCTCGGGTGGACTACCCGGCGGTCTGGCACAAACGGGACAAGTTTGAGTTTTACCTCGATGGCGCGATCGTCGTGGCCGAGTATGACGGGAGTGACAGCATCGGTTTTGATCATGGGAGCCTGGGATATGACTTCCACGGGCCGACCATCAGCACGACTGGCTTTCGCAGTCACTTCGCAAACTTTTCCGACGTCGAACCGTATGGCGATCCGGTCAATGCCGCCATCGCCATCGCCAGAGATCTGGCAGCGGTTAAGGCTAAAGAAGTGGCCAAGAACAAAAAGACGTGGCCGATGAAATATGCCGGCGACGTTGAAGTGCGGCTCGAGGATGGGCGCACGGTGCGCGGCACGCCGATCAGTTGGAATGACTTTAACCAGTGGTGGTGCGTCTGGCTGATCGAAGCGCGGACGGCCAGAACGATCAAGCCCGACGAGATGGTCGGCGTGTGGCCCATCCCGGCGTCGAGTTCCGTGGAAACGCCACCAGCACGCAACCCGTTCGATTTGGAGCGCGCTGCGTTCGAGGCGTGGGTGCAACGGACTGATCCCCAGCACGCGGGTCTATGGGCGGAGGCCTATCGGTACTTCGCTGAAAGTTACCCGCTCAGTGAGCGGGCCTGGGCCTACCTCACCGATCAGCCGCACTTCAACGCGCAGCGGCAGACGATCGATCCGCACCTGAAAGTGAATCCCTTCGATGTTCAGCGTGACCTGTTCATACAATGGGTCAAAGCTCAGGTCGATGGCGCTACCGCCCAGTCCGCCTATCTGCAGGGCTATGTGCACCTGACCACGGGTTCCGACGTGCTCTTGCCGGAAGCCCGGGCTTATCTCGCCACGCAACGGCACTACACCTCGGCGCTGGCCGCGCGTCAAAGCGCGTCACCTGATCCGTCTGACACGACTCAACCCGTCAAACCGATCAAGCGCCCCGCCGGTCTACCGGACGACATCCCCGAAGTGATCGAGGTCGATGTCGGCGGTCGCGTGCCGCAGTGGATCGCGGCGACGATCGTCAAGGTCGCCGGCGGCAAGCAGTTGACGTGCAACCGGAGCGACGGGCGCGGCGAGTTCAAGACGCCGATCTACGGGCGTGACATCACCTGGCGCGTACCAGCGTCGGTCGGGGCCTAACATGGCAGCCAACGTCCTCATGGGCGTTCCCGCCTACTACCTGACCCTGGCCGAATCTCCGCAATGGCGTTCGCTCGTCTATCTTGATCGGGGCGATGCCAAGAAAGAAGCCGCTGTTGATGAGCGCCGGGGCAGCACCCCGACGCTCCATCAGACGTGCGTCTCACACCTATCCGCCCAAACGATCCAGATTACGACGTGTTGGTTCACGTGTACGGTACGGCAGTTGCGACTGACCGAGTCCCGATTCTACGGGGTCATTCGCCGCCGTGGCGTCGAACACGAAGTCTGGCGGCCACGCCGGCGGGGTAAGTCTCGGCCGGTCTGGTATCTCGTCGCGGAAGAGGAATAGCGAAACACCACAGTCTCCCCTCCGGCGTGCAAAGTTGCGCTGGAGGGGAGACTGGACCAAGGAGGTTTCTATGCAATACATCATCTGCCATGCAGCGCTGCCCGCGCTGGAAGCAAAAGTCGGCGCTCTGATCCAGCAAGCCGTTGCGGTGAATCGCCTGTTCTCGTTGCTGGCTGTGAAACGCACCACCAGTGAGAGTGCTCAAGGCGTCATCACTGATCAGGTGACCGTCGAACTGAAAGGCGATCGCCCGGAGATCGATGGGTGGGCGGTGATCGCCGCGCTGCAGTTCGATGCGCGCGGTCAGGTGCAGGTCAACGCGGTGCCCGATTGCGGGGTGCCGGAACGGTTTCTACACGCGCCACCCGCCTGCGGACATTGCGCCGCGCACGCCAGTGAGTTGCTGGTGCTGCGCAACTTGCACACCGGTGCCTGTCTCCAAATCGGTCGAGGTTGTGTCGTTGCGGTACTGGGCGCGACTTGCCCGGCGACCGTGCAGTATGCCGACCTTCTGATCGCCGCGGATGCTGCGGCGCGGCAGGCCCAGGGCTATGAGATTGATGTCTTCAGCGCCGAGCGCTATACGTATCGTCTCGATAAGTATCTGGCGCAAGTCGCCCGCCAGATCGCACTGAACGGTTGGTGCAGCCGCAAGCAAGCCGAGACGACCGGCAAGCCGCCCACCTCCGAACTGGCGCTCGATGCGCTGTTCGCAGTACACGATGTGACGCCCGATGTGGTTTCTACGCAAACGGCTCAGGCGGCCATCGCGTGGGCGCGACAACTCGCGCAGGAGGAACGTGATCTCAGCGATTACGAGCGACGCCTGCAGGAGATCGCGCAACAAGACACGATCACCTATGGTGAGGCCGGACTGGCCGCATCGTTGTTGCAGGCGCATCAGTCGGCGGCGCAACGCGCGATCGAACGGCAGCTGACCGATCGGCCGAGTCGGCATTTCGGCCAGGTCAGCGAGCGCTTGACGGTGACGCTGCTGGTGCTCAATCGCACGGAGATTCCGAAGCCGGATGGCGTCACGGTGCTGTATAAGTTCGTCGATCCGGCGAGTGGCAATCGGGCCGCGTGGTTTGCATCGGCCGATCCGAAGTTAGAAATCGGCGCGACGTATCACCTCAAAGCCACCGTGATCCGGCACAGTGAGTTTCGTGGTACTGCCGAAACCATCCTGAACCGTTGTAAGGTTTTGGCGCCGAGCATGACCCAGATACCCCTGGCCATCTAGGTAGATCCAACCGGGGCCTAGGTGTGACGTTTGCTATATGTTTTCTCTCTGGCGAAGGGGTTACCTTCTTCGCCAGTTGCTCTTATCCCCTTCATTCTTTCGTTCTCATTGCTCATCCCCTTTGATGAGTATTGGGTTTTGTATCTACCTTGAGCATCCTCGATGCTCGCTACGTGCCTCACCCTGTATCCACCTCTCTGTAGTTACGGCTGTGCTTTGTAAGCCAGCCGACACCATCCCACCAGAGGATGGGGATTGTTCCATGTCCGGCCAGTGTCTGTACTGACCGGAGAAAACACCATGTGCCCGCTGCGCGCGGACAAGAAAGGAATACGCTATGAAAACACGTTTTGCCAATCTGATTTTTGAGATTGTCGCGGCTGCCGGTCAACATGATCGGTTTGCCCAACGGGGTCCACACGTCAGCCTGCGAATCGAGAATCCACCCTACCTGCCTCTCAACATTGAGGCGTGGGATTCTCCCATCGCCGGTGAGAACCGGCGTATCAGCGTCGCGCACTACTTTGAGCAGGAAGGCGATCTCGTGCCCGATCCCGAAGTGGAGATCAGAGACGATGGGTGGCCCATCGAGTTGTCACAGGTGGCGGGCTACACGCAGGTCACCGTGTATCGAGAGGATGGGCCGATGCTTTTCGCGCCGCAGTCCAAGCGCGAAGTCATGCACTTCCTCAACGAGACCTGGGCGCCGAATCTGCGGGCGCAACGCTTCATCGAGGCGGCGCAGAAACTTGCCAGGCCAGTCGTCGAGGTAACGCCATGAGCATCCGCATTTCCAACGACAGCCTCAGCGTCCTGGCGTGCGGTTTTGCGATCGCGCGTTGCGCCGACGACAAAGCGCTGCAGGAGGCGCAGAAAAAACAGCAGCCGGCGCCGGATGACGAGCGCGAGAATGTGATCGTGTGGCTCGACCTGGCGCCCAATCACCCGAAGGTGCTGAATGCGATCTGGGCGACTCTGGTGAACGGCGGCAGTTCGGAAGTGCGCTTGACCGACTATGATGCTCAGATGCCGACCTACCTGGCGCGCGGCCTGCGCCGGCGCTATCGGCGGCTGACGGCGGATGCACCCAGCCTGGCCGGGCGTGCTCGACCGAAGCAGCTGCGGTTGATCGCGCCGGAGGCCAGTCGGGTGGAAGACTATACGCAGCCGTTCATCGCGCTGGACTGGCCCGGTCTGCCGGCCAGCACGGCGCTGGCGGCGATGCTCGAGCAAGGCTCGCCGTATCCGATTCAAATCGGCTGGGGCGACTATCTGCTGGCTACGTCCGTGGCGCAAGGTTATGCGCGTCCGCTGCTGACGGGCGGCAACGCGCCGCAAGGCTATCTGATCGATCCCGCTCCCTGGCGCGAGATCATCGCGGCCGGGGTCAAGTCGGGTCAGATCACTTTGGACGGCACTCAGCAGACGGCAGCTATCGCCGTGGGCAGCGCGAGTGTGTTCAACGCGCGGCACTCGGTGTCGGTGTGATGGACAACGTGATGGAGTTGATCAACTGGTGCTATCGCGCTTACAGCGCCTACGGCCAGTATCGCGAACGCGTCACGGCGATCACCTTCACGAGCACGACGATGTTCAACCTGACGTATATGGCCAGCTACATGCGATCGCACTTTTCTGACGTGCCAGCACATCTCCTACGTTTTGAGTTACGTGCTGCCGATGGATCGTTGACGCCGGTCAACGTGTAACCGAACAGACGGTATTGAATGCACCCTGCCAGGGGACGCGCTTTTCTCCCCTACGGGGGTGAGGTGCGTCTCCGGGCGGGAAGAAAGGAGGCGCACTATGCGCTTGGAGGGACAAAGTAAGTTGGGGTATTACCCCACGCCGACGGCTAGCCTGATGATCATTCTCACGTGGCTGGTCCTCTCGATCGAAGTCGGTCTGCGCCGTTACCTCGATCCGTGCTGTGGTAAGGGCGAGGCGTTGGCCGCGATTGCGACGGCGCATGGTCCGGCTGAAACCTACGGCATCGAGTTGTCGGATGTGCGGGCCACAGACGCCGAACGTGCGTTGGATCATGTGCTCAACACAGCTTATGAGTATGCGGTGTTGGCGGATGAGACCTTCTCGTTCGTGCTGCTCAATCCGCCGTATGATGGTGAAGGGATGACGGGTGGTGGTAAGCGTCTGGAAGAAACTTTTCTGCTCGACACAACCCCGCGCCTCATGCCGGGGGGTGTGTTGGTGTACATCATCCCTCATCAACGCATCAACGAGAAGGTCGCGCGGCATCTCGCCGGTTGGTACGCCGATCTGCGCTGCTTCAAGTTGGCTGATGATGACTACGACGCGTTCAAGCAAATTGTGATCTTCGGTGTGCGTCGCAAGACTTACACCCCGGCCAGCGGCGACGATCTACGCGCCGTGCAGGCCTGGGCCGAAGCGAAGATCGTTGTCGACTACCAGCAGATCGAAGTCGAGGTCGAAGGTGAACTGACCGCAAACGGCCAGCCGACCCCGCTGAGAAGCGCGGGGCAGGCAAAGAAGAAAGTGCGCCAGCCCGTGTATGGCGATCTGCCTGAGTTATCGACTGGTCATGGGGAATATGCCATCCCGGTTAGTCCGCTGCGCGGCCCGCGTGGCGCGTTTCGGTTTCAGTTTGTTCCGGTCACGGACGAAGATCGGCTGCGGGTGGCGCAAGATTCCATCGCGCGCCTGGAGCAAAGCCGCGATTGGCTCGATCTGATTCCGCCGACGACGCCGCCCGTGATCGAACCGGCGATGACGCCCAAGAAAGGGCACATCGCCATGCAGCTCAACGGTGGCCTGCTCGGCACAAATCTGGTGCGCGCGCCTGATCAAACACCTTTGCTCATCAAAGGCAATGTGCGTAAGACGAGCAAGACCGTTGTGCATGATCCTGACGACGATCCGACCAAGCGCGACGACGGTAAAGAGCACCTGACCAAAGTCGAGGTCAGACAGCAGTTTGAAACGGCTCTGGCGACACTCGATGCGCAGGGTGAATTGAACATCACGTCTCACGTCGAAACGATCAAGGGCTTGCTGGATAGCTACGTTGAACAGCTTGCCGAGATCGTGCAGGCGCGCAACGTGCCACAGTATGACATGAAGCCAGAACCGTGGGAGTGGGCCGTGTTCGACGATCTGTCGCAAGGTCGGAGACTGCCCGGCCGCGAGGAAACTGGCTTGACCGCGTTTCAGAAACACCTGGCGATCGCGCTCGGCCGTCTGTGCCTGCGCTATGGCGCTGGCGTAATAACCGCGGAAATGGGCAGTGGCGTGTGCCACGAAGCGTGGCGTATGATGAGTTAGCCGCAGACTACAACTGCGGCGGATTGGTCAGAACATCGACGAATCCACTGGCCTCTGACCTCACAGAGGCACACGGCTACCTAGACATGCTGGGGACAAGGAACAACAACCGGTGTGAAGCTCTAGGGACACAAGTAAGCAGAGTCGCAATATCCTAACCTGCGATGAGGCTGCCAGCCGTGCCTGGATATGACTAGGATGACGAACTGTCGTCGAGGCGTCGTTACCATTAACCCGACCGCTAAATGTTAGGAATGGTTGGGGAACGCGGTTATCTTTCATCGCACCGCTTGATGAGAGGCTTGCACTGACCTTCACCTGTTGGGGGTGCATGACCGGTCGATACAGAGGTGTAATCGACCGGATAAAACCGCCGGCGTATAGACAGAGTCTAAGTCCAGGTAGAGACATACGCGATGAACGTGGGAAC
>PMCF01000203.1 GCA_003154115.1 Anaerolineae bacterium | reverse complement strand
GAGACGGAGCAGAAGCGGCTGGCGTCATTCATCGAAAAACAAGCCGCTGCCTAGCAAGGCGCTCAGGGGGTGTAACTATGACGCTGACTTTTGAAGAATTTAAGCGCTTGATCGAAACCGATTTCGGCCCAACGGACGGCGGAATTCTGGGTGAACTGGTCGACACCGTGGAGCACCTGGTGGCGGGCGGTTCCGATCTGTCGTCGGCTATCACCAACGCCGCGCAAGAAATGCGCGATACGCTGGCGGATATCCAAAGTCTCGGTAGCGAAGATCTCGACGACGAAGACACCGACGAGTTTGACGAGGCTCGGGATGAAGAAGCAGGCGGTGATGACTGTTGCGACAACTGCTACACCAGTGGCGTGGATTGTTCGCAAACTTGCCCCGACTGCGGCGCGGTGTTGTGCGCCGACTGTGCGGCGGAAAATGATGGCCGCTGTGCGAAATGCGTGGGAGCCGCTGAGGAAGAGGAAACGGAAGATGAAGTCGAGGAAGAGGTGGACGCATGAAGCGCCGCTCGTCCTCTGTCACTCGCTCCTCTATCGCTCGCCGGAGCCGCCGGTCCCCAACGACCGTCTCTAAGCCGGCGGGGGCGTCGCTCGATCTGATCGCGCAGGCGCTCGATCGCTGGCTTACGCTGTGTGTCACCGGCAAGCGCATCCCGCAGCGGGTCTGGGATGACCTCGCCACGGCTTGTGGCGTGCTGCAGGTGCACCAAGTGCGCGGTAACGGTCCGAAGGCTGACATGGTACGTGCCTGGCTGGGCTATCGTGTGGCGCAAACCGCTGTTCAACGCGGCACGCTTAGGTGCACGGATGCCGCCTTTCACGAGGCCTACCTGGCGTGGCAGACCTGGAAACAGAGTGGTCGCCATGCCAAAGCCTAACGCCAAGCCTGACGTGATGTTGCACAACGGCCACTCGCTCGTGACGGTGGACGCCGGCGAGGAATGGGACGCTGCGAATGAAATGTGGTGCCGACTCCAGAAGGCAGTCTGCCAACACTGCGACCTCACAGGTCCGGCCGCGCGCACGACCCAAGGAGCGCTCCAGAAGTTCCAGCGCCAACATCCGTTTGCGCCTTGTACGGCGACTGAAAAGCCTCCGACCAGGCAACGGAAAAAGAAGTAGACACCATGTGCGACAAACGCTGAGGGTCCGATCCCCAGCGTTTGTCGTTCTAATGAAGGAGAACACTATGCCAGACTTGAAACAGCAAATTCAACTGAACGGCAAATACTACATAGGTGATAGCGTAGTAGCGCAGTTGCTTACCCAGAACGCGGCGGATGATCAGACTCGCGCGATGGTCCTTGAGATGGGCTTGACGTCGGGCCGGATCGTGGAACTGAACGCCTTGCACCAGTTACAGAATGTCCTGCAAGCAATGGTCGCTCTGTACGCGATTCAGGATTTGCGCGCGCCGTCGATCGGAGCGCTGCTGCGCCAGCACCATCTACATCAGGACGCGGCGGTATTGGAGAAAGCGGTGGCCGCGATTCGCGACTTCCCGTGGCATGAGGTGGTCACTTTCGCGCCGATGCCCGACCGGAAACCGGACGGGGGCTTTCTCGAAATCGGCGAGTTCGACCGTACCTATGCCTGGGAGAACAGCGTCAAACTGCTGCTGGGGTCCAATGGCAAAGTGTATGCCGAAGTGGTCGAGTGCGTGACGGAGTTGCCTGATCTCGATGACGAAGGGCGACCGCTCAACGGAGCGAAGGAGGACAACCACTACTTCACGACTGAACAGCCTCCGATGTGCCCGCAGTGCGGCGCGCGGACGGAGTTCACGGCAGCCGCTGATAAGTGCAGCGGCTGCGGCGCGGTGATTCAGTCGCACATCTGCCTCGACTGCGGTTACAAGTTCTACGTGCATGCGACTGATGAATCTGCTGAAGAAGACGCGATCGATGTACCTGTCACTCCTGATCAGGGGGGCGCATGAACGCCGTACCTCAGCCCATTCGCGTGTACTACAAAACTCGTGATCCGTTTTGCCTCAGCCGCGATCAGATGTTCGCTGGCCCGTTTGTGCCGGAAGATTTCGGCGCGGTCGCGCTGGTTGATGGCGAGGCGGGACAGTTGAGCAAGCCGGAGTTGATCTTCGCCCGGATGAATGATGAGGAGCGTCCCGGCTGGCAATCCATCCGCTCGTTAAGCACGGGCGATGTGGTCGAGATTAGCGGCGTGATGCATCAGTGTTTGATGCTGGGCTGGCGCAACGTGACGCCTGACAACGCTCGCGCGCTGCGGGCACGCTTTGGGATTGGCAACCTGCCAGATCAACATCAAGTCCTGGCAGACGCGATCCTGCGTGCGGCAGGTCTGCTGGATCAGGCGCAGGAAGCGCTGTCCGAGACAGTCGATCATCCTCGGGCCGATCCTGACGTGGCGCGTCAATGGGTCAATGCGGCGTTGGCGGTCTTGGCTCCCTACTGCGACGAGTCCGAACCCGATCCGCAGCCGATCCGCTTCACGTTGCGTGACGGGTGTGAAGGCTCAGATCGCACTCAAGAGGTGCTCATCTTCTTGAGCGAGCACGTGGAGAT
>PMCF01000387.1 GCA_003154115.1 Anaerolineae bacterium | reverse complement strand
TGTCAAACTGATTGTGAGCCATGCCGAAAAAGTCATCTGAAATTTTGGCGAAGGTATTGAGGTGATGATCAATAGGCGTTCTTGTCGGTGAACATGCGCAGCGCCGTGCGGATCAAGATCTTGATGTCGAGCAGCAGCGACCAGTTCTCGATATACCACAAATCGTACTTGGTGCGTTCGCTGATCGACGTATCGCCGCGCAGGCCGTTGACCTGCGCCCAGCCGGTAAGCCCGGCTTTTTCTTTATGGCGTTCCATGTAGCGCGGAATGGTGCGGCGGAATTGATCGACGTAGACCGGGCGCTCCGGGCGCGGACCCACTAAGCTCATATCGCCGATCAGCACATTGATCAACTGCGGCAGCTCGTCGACGTTGGCCTTGCGAATGAAGGCGCCCAATTTCGTGCGGCGCGGATCATCGGGGGTGGTCCAGCCGGGGCCGTCGGCTTCGGCGTCCTGCCGCATGGAGCGGAACTTGATCATCATGAAAGGTATCGCGTCCAGTCCCATGCGTTCCTGCACGTAGAACACCGGGCCGGGCGATTCCAGTTTGATGAGAATGCTCATGATGAACAACAACGGCGAGATGAAGACCAGCCCGATGGCAGAGAGCGTGACATCCATCAGGCGCTTGACGGTGACGCGCCAACCGCGCTGGCGCACATCGCGCACGCTCAACAGCGGCAGCCCGCCCAGATCGTCGATGGTCACCTGCGTCGCGATAATCTGGAAGACGTCGGGGAAGACCTTGATGCTGAGCGAGGCCTTGGAGCATTTGGAGATCAACGCCAGCATTTCATCGTCCGACGCTTCCGGCAGGGCGATGATCACCTCGTCGATGTGCCGCTCATCGATGAGGCGCGACAGATCGTCGGCGTTGCCCAGCACCGGAACGCCCAGCACACTGGTCGGCTCGGTTTCACCGTTTTTGTGGACGAAGCCGATGACTTCATAGCCCAGGTGCGGCGAGCCTTTGATCTTTTCCAGCACCAACCGGCCGATGTCGCCGGTGCCGACGATCAGCGCCCGGTCGCGTCCGATGCCGCGCGCCTGCAAACGCCACTGCACGGCGTGATAGATCAAGCGCCCGATCATCACCAGCACAATGGTGAGCAGCCACGAGTAGATGATCAGGACGCGGGGAAAGTCAAGCTCGAGGTTTTTGAACAACAGCGTCGAAACGGCGACGGACATCATCATGCCGATCGAGACCGCGCCGAACACCGCGTAAAACTCGTCGACGCGTGAGACGGCCCGCGCTTGATGATACAACTGCGCCCAAAACATGACGATACTGATCGCCATGATCTGGACGATCAGCAGCCCAAAGTAAGTGGATAGGCCGCCCAGGTTGATGCTCTTATCGGCCTGCGCCGATTGCCAGCGAATACCATAGGCGATGAGAAAAGCGATAGCGATCATCACCCCGTCGGTGATCACCAAGCCGATCGCAGACAAGGCCCGAATACGACTGTTTTTCATCTCTTCATGTCTGCTCTCAACTGCGCCCCACCCTTCAGGCCCAGTCCCAATTTCACGAGCCAATCCACCACACCGGGCGTGGTAGATTGATAGTGCTTATGATAGAACAACCACATGGCGCGATCAAATTCATATTTCGCTTTGGCCGCGCCCGCGTTGTCCTGCCCGCTTGAGGCGCGCTTGACGTGCGTGACGACGACCTGCGGATAATAGTAGACCTGCCAGCCGCACTGCTTGATGCGGTATGCCCAATCGAGGTCTTCACCGTACATCCAGAAGATCTCGTCCAGCAAGCCCGCCTGCTCGATGGCTTCCCGGCGCACCAGCATGAACGCTCCCACGACCGCATCGATCTCGGCCGCTTGATCGGGATCGAGGTAGGTCATGTTGTAGCGGCCAAAGCGCCGGCTGCGCGGAAATATTTTACTCAATTTGGTCAAACGCCAAAAGGAGACCTCCACCGTCGGGAAGCCGCGGCGACAGGCCAGATCGAGCGAACCGTCGAGACGCACCAACTTGGGGCCGCTCACTCCGAAAGCGGGATGCGTGTCCAGCAAATGGATCATTTCGCCGAAAGCATTGGGCGGCACAACCGTATCGGGATTCAAGAGCAACGCATACCTTGGAATTTCTGATGGTTGATTTCTGACACTTGCACCGCGCTGCGGATGCAGTGCCGGTGTTTCTGATTGATCCCTGATCCCCGATCTCCGATCCCCGATTACTTCTCCCTGATCCCTGAATCCAAAATACTTTAGCCCCAAATTATTCGCCGCCGCGTAGCCCATGTTCTCCGTGTTGCGGATGAGGTGAGCTTGCGGAAACTCGCGCGCCACCATCTCGGCGCTGTCGTCGGGTGACGCGTTATCGACGACGCAGACTTCAACCCCGAAAGGGCGTCCCTGGGTCACGCCGGTGCTGGCATACACAGATTTCAGACAGTCGCGGAGCAAAGCACAGACGTTGTAGTTGACGATGACGATGGCGAGGTCGAGCATGAAGATTTATCCACTAAGGACACGAAGAGCACGAAGAAAACTTAGTGTTCCTTCGTGTTCTTCGTGGATCAACACTGTTGGGCAGTTGGCAAGGTCTTTAACGGACTTCCGCGCAGCGCCGCCCGCAGGGCTTCCCGATCGTCCCACGGATATTCAATTTCGCCAAAGCACATGGATTGCTCGTGGCCTTTGCCGCAGGCCAGCACCACAGCGCCGGGCCGGGCGAGCGAACACGCACGGGCCAGCGCTTCACCTCGATCGGGCACGCGCCAGAAATCGACGCCTTCCATACGGCCCTGCGCGATCAACGCCTGCGCCGTGACGTCCATGATCTCGGCGAGCGATTCCGTGCGCGGATCTTCGGCGGTCACGATGATTTTGTCAGCAGCCCGACCGGCCACCTCGCCCATCAAGGTGCGCTTCTCGCGATCGCGCAGGCCCGCGCACCCGAACGCGACGATCACTTGCCCTTCGGCCATGCTGCGCGCCGCGGCAATGGATCGATCGAGGGCGTTGGGCGTGTGCGCGAAGTCCACGATCGCCGTAAAAGACTGGCCTTCGTCGATGCGCTCCATGCGGCCGGGAATGCCCTTGAAAGCCGCCAATCCCGATCGGGCGGCTTGAGGATCAACGCCGAGTCCATCCACTGTGGCCGCGATGGCCGCGAGACAGTTCGACACGTTGAACTCGCCGACGAGGGGCGTCGCGATCTCGATCGAGCGGCCCGATCCAATCGCGTTGAAGTGGATGGCGTCCGTGCGGTAATCAATGTCGATGGCGTTCCACGCGGCGGACTGCCGAATGGCGTAAGTGTAAATATCGGGACAATGCGCACCGCAGTTGGCCGCGGTATCGATCCATGCGCGCAGGTAGGTGTTGGAGAAATCGTCGTTGTTAAGGATGGCCGCTTTGCGCACGCCCTTATTCAGGGCGGTGGCAAGCGACGTGAACAAGATGCCTTTCGCGGCGCGATATGCTTCCAGCGAACCATGCACGTCGAGGTGCTCGTGCGTGATGTTGGTGACGACGGCCACGTCGAACTCGCAGGCGTCCACGCGATGCTGCGCCAGTCCGTGCGAGGTGGTTTCCAGCACGCAGTGAGTCATGCCTGCGGCTACCATCTCCGCAAGATAGCGCTGCACGGCGTCGGCGTCGGGCGTGGTGGTGTGCAGGCCGGTGTCCAGCACGCGATCGCCGATCACCGCATTGACGGTGCTGATCAAGCCGGCTTTGAGGCCAGCCACCGTAAGGATGGTGTGAATGAGATTCGTCGTGGTCGTCTTGCCGTCGGTGCCTGTTACGCCGATCATGATCAACTTGCGCGCGGGGAAACCGTGCCACGCGGCGTTGAGCCAGGCGAAGGCTTCACGACCGTCGCGGACCTGAAGGTAGGGCGTAATGAGTAATGAGTAATGAGTAATTTGATCGAGTTCTGTTTGGTCTTGTTCGCCCACGATGGCCACGGCTCCGCGCTCGATGGCGCTAGCAATGAAGCGATGTCCATCGACGGAGACACCGGGATAGGCGACGAACAACGCGCCGGGGATCACTTTGCGCGAGTCGGTGGTGATGAGGGTGATGTCGGGATCAGATTGCGGCGGCGTGTCTAGTGAGGGCAAGGCCGCGACCAGCTGGCTGAGTTTCATGGCGCGAATTGTACATCAAATCTGGAACGTGGCGTATGGAACGGGGAGGACTACACCGAATGGGGGGCAATACGAAGCCCGTAACATCCAACCGCCCGCTAACCCGACTTGCTTATAATGTCTTTTATGCAGTCCTCATTCTTGGACGAACCTCTTGATCCAACCGGCGCCAATCAGGTCGTGTGTGCTGACTTGAGTCTATTGTTCACACTGTTCATCACCAGACTCCTGGAAGTCATAGCGCGCACCGGCGGCAAGCCGTTAGCGGATCAGTTCGCGCAACAGCTCAATTTTTACGCGCGGCAGCACGGCTGGAGTGTTTTGACCGGCTTGACGGACTTGACCGAGTTGAGGTATCGCATACCGGATGTCGATGTTAAGATATTAGCGTCGGTTTACGTTTCGTATGCGCAGTACGCGCAAAAGCTAACCCGGCAAATTCTGGGAGAGCAGCTGCTGAAATCAACGCTGGTGACCATGCTGACGAACCTGCCGTCCGACATTGCCCAACTCAACACTCAATATGGGGTCGTTCGTTTAACATGAAGGTCTACTGTTACGGAGACGCACGAACATGAAACGGGCCTGGCTCACTCCGACCACGATCGTTGGTTTGCTGGGGGTGTATGGCGTGTTGTACCTCTGGCAGCCCGATGGAGCCGAGGTGCTGCTCGTCGTGACGCATGTCTTGTTCGCGGCCTGCGCCTTGCTGGCTTCGATCCTGGCGCTGAAGGCCAGTGGGATATTTGAACCGGGCGTAGCCTCGCGCCGCGTATGGCTGGCCTTTGGTGCGGGGATGACGGCGTTGACTATCTCCGAGATGCTCTGGATCGTCTACTACGTCGTGGGCCAACCGATCCCCTATCCTTCCATCGTCGACGTTTCATGGGGGATCGGCTTTATCTCAGTGTTGGCGAGTCTGGTGCTGCAATATCGCGCGTTGGATGTGCAAATCAGTCGGCGCCGCAAACTGCTGGTCCTGGCTGCCTACCTCGGCGTGTTGCTCGTTTTCCTTGGCTTATTAATCGGCCACATTCTTGCCAATCCAGGCGAGGTCGCCGTGATGCAGCTATTGATCAGCGCGTATTATCTCATCGGCGATCTGGGCGTAGCCTTTCTCGCGACCTTGACCCTCGTGTATTTTGGGAAGGGCCTAGTGGGGCGACCCTGGCGTTATCTGCTCAGCAGCATCTTATTGTTTGCGGTCGGTGGGCTGGCCTTCTCCTACGGAACATGGACCAACGCGTATGTGACGGGCAGCAATTTCCTCAGCGGCGTGGCGGATGTGGGTTACTTGTCTGCCTACATGCTGGCCGCCGCCGGTGGATATATCCAGCTCACCCTGCGCTTGCCCTCCGTGGATGAAGAATAGCCGCACCCTCACGCGCAGTATCCTCGATTTTAGCGAACCACACTACGGAGGGCTACAACGAATTGGGAATGGAACGAATTGGCTCAAGCGCTAAACTTCGTTCGTTTCTGAATTCGCTGTAGTCATCCGCTTTATCCTCAATCTGTTGTTGTGCCTGACGCTTCCGACATACCAAACGGCTCATCGTACCCGCCGCGCAGCGAAGTGGGATTAAGCCGACTTGGTCACACGTTGTCAGCCGATGAAGTCATTCATCGAAAAAGCATTTCATCTTGGCGAGTGATTGACAGTATAATACTCAAACCACATCGCAAGGAAATCTTAGATGAAACTATATTCACGTGATACACAGACTCAAGTGAAGCACATGATTCTGACCCAATACCTTGATACGTGGTGCGGTATCATTTTCAATCCAAAGATGCGCTATCTTGCAAAACAGAGATTAAGTAGTGGCCAGAGATTTGATCCACATTTTGTATATGTGGATTGTTTTTCATCGATCGGAAGATATGCAGGTGATAAACACCGTTCAAGCGACATGGTTGAGGGTTCGCCAATAATCGGCATTCGCGCTCTCGATAGATTAGTGGAGTCCACACGTAAAGATGAGATTCCTATTCGGGTCAACTCCATTCTGATAGAGAAGGATCGGAAGATCTACCAAGGGTTGCTGGAGACTCTCTCGATCTATGAATACGCAAACCGCGTGAGAGAGACAAATGACTTTGCTTGTTTAAGGCCAGGCGAGATTGCTGTTCTCAATGCAGACGCAACCAAGTTGGTGGAAAAATTAGTAGGTTACACTACTTCTGGCTTTACATGGGCGTTTTACCTGCTCGATCCATATGGGGCAGGCATTCCCTATGATTTCGTTTGCCCTATTGTAAGACAGGAACATCATGACGTGATGATCAATTTCATATACGAAGACTTGAGCAGAAAAGCGGGCATGGCGCGTAGCGACAAAGTGGGTGCTCAACAGCGGCAGCAAGTCGAAAACTGGACAGCCGTCTTTGGAAATGAGGAGTGGAAGAACACTGAACAAGAAGTACGACAAGCAATGCACCAAGCCACTGACTCTAGCGATAATGAAGAGTCTAAGCGTGTCGAAAGAGCATTGGTCGACCGTTATAACCATGTTTTGAGGCGCATGGATCCGACACTTGCTGTCAAGCTTGTTGATTTACAGTTCCCAGAAAAAGAGCGAACGATGTTCTATCTGTTCCTTACCACGCATGATCCAACGGGTGCATTATCATTAAACAAGACTCTGTACAACGCCAAGCTCTGGGAACAAGAAATCCGAAGCGTTCGCCGCCTTTCGAAAGAAATGGAAGAGACAGGGCAAATGGCGTTTTTTTCGGCTCAAGAACATTTGGCAGAGCCAACTGCTCCACCACGACCAACAAACGACGTAATAGCATCTGACATTCTCAAGCGCTTTTCAGGCAAGATTGCAACACGCCGTGAAGTTTACCGCGAATTGGTGAACGAAGAGTATTTTCCAGAAGAGATTGATAAAGCACTGGGTCTACTCAAAAAGCGAAATAAGGCTCACTTCGAGGGATCATTATCACATGACAAGCCGCCGATTCAATTTAGCAAATCCTAGCGTCGATAGGCTCGGTATAAGGCTGGCAGTGCGTGTTTTCCCCGGGTTGCATCGGGATGAACATATGTGCTATTATCATATTGTACGAAGCGGGGACGGTAACTTATGGCTACCAAATCCAGCATCGAGTGGACTGAATCCACCTGGAATCCTTTGACGGGCTGCACCAAAGTCAGCCCGGGCTGTAAGCACTGTTATGCCGAGCGCATGGCGAAGCGCCTGCACGCGATGGGCCAGCCCAACTATGCTAACGGCTTCAAGTTGACGCTGCATCCGCAAGCGTTGGAGATTCCGCTGAGTTGGAAGAAGCCGCAAGTCATCTTCGTCAATTCCATGAGCGACCTCT
>PMCF01000337.1 GCA_003154115.1 Anaerolineae bacterium | reverse complement strand
CTTAGCACGTGTAAAAGAATAAGTTCCGATTTTCCCGCACGAAACGTTTGGTTCTTACAGTGGATGGCGATTTCAAAATCGGAAGTTATTCTTTTACAACTACTTAGTGTGAGTGTCGTCATTGTCTTTTGTGCTGCGTAGAAGAAAGTGACCAACTATGAACAAGACAATCGCTTCGTTGCTGATGTTCCTCACGCTGGTCGTCTGGCTGACGGCGTGTTCCGCTCCGAACTGCAATTCAGGCACCGAGAGACAGCCCGGCAACATTGATACTGGAACAATGGGCAGGGATGCTGTCACCTCCACGCTATGCACAGATAAGACCGACTACAACAAAGGCGACATCGTCCATATCACCTTAACGGTGAAAAATCTTCTGGATGAACAAATTGTGCTCGACGGCGGCCAGCAACCCGTCATGGATATTTGCGTTGGAGCGGCACCCTGTCTATCGCATTATCAACCCGAGATAGCCCAACTCACGCGCCTGGTGCTTGAACCGAGGCAATCGCATACCACTCAATGGGACTGGCCGCCGCCCGGAGTCGACATGGATAAATCAATGCCCCCTCCCACCAGTGCAGGCACTGTCTATGGGAACAACATTGGGCTAGATGGGAACCTTAGAACAGTCAGTGTCAGTTTCTTCTATGGTCCGCGGCGAGATGTGCCGTAGCGCTCATCCATCACAACTACCTGCGTGAGCACGGCCAGAAAATAGAAACCGGGTTTCTGCAAGCGTCACATCAGTACGCCATGAACAGAGAAACCCGGTTTCTTCACGCACTACGCATCACGTATCACGTTGCGCTCCACTCCTTCACCCACGCCGCATCCATGCGCCTGAGGCGATCTTTCTTCAAGTTCTCGCGCATGATCCACGCCACGTCGGGATCGGGATTGACGAGCCACTTCTCCATGGCCGGCTTGCCATCGAGCGGCGAGGCGACCACGGCCACGCTCCAACAATAACCCAACGCCTGCCGCAATGTCTTGAAATCCTCGGCCTTTCGATCGGTTTCCCGCACGATCGAGGTTGTGATCGTATCGAGCAGCTTGAGCACGCGTTTGGCATGTTTGGGATCGCGCAGCAGGCGCGGTTCGCACACGGCTGCCGCGACCGCGCGCCGTTCCAACAACGTACCTTTCACCCATTCGTTCAGCGCCTTCAACAGTGCGGGCATATCCGCATCGCCCCAGCGCTGCAAAGCCATCGCCACGGCTTCACGCATGCGCCAGCGCGGATCGTTCGCGCACTCACGCAGCACCGCCAGTTGATCGAGATCGCCTTCGGCCAGCAAACGACCGACGCCCACAACACCGCACATCGCCAGGAATCCTTCCGGTGAATTGGTGGAGGCCCGATCGGGTGTGTAAGCCAAATAGCGCTGAAAAAGATCGAGCGTGCCTTCCTCGGCCACGGCTTGCATCAATTCCAGATTGCCGCGCGGCCCCGGCAAGCCGGATTCTTTCATAAGGAACTTGTCCCAATCGCGCAGTGTACGGAGTTGTTGTCGATAGTTTTCAGTTTTCATGTTTTCTCCTGCACCAGAAACCAGGTTTCTCCCTTCATGGCGGACTCGCTGGCCGCTCGTAGAAACCCGGTCTCTCCACTAGAGCAGTTTCCAGGTTAGTTTACGACATCGGAGTCGAGGCTTCAGCCGGATTTGCCGCAGACCATCCAACCGGCTAAAGCCTCGACTCCCAACGAAACCGTAAATCAAAGTGGAATTCGCTCTATTGACTATCAGACTATTGGACTACCGACTACCAGACTATCGCCGAATCTCTTGCACAATGCGCTTGAAATTCAGTGCGCTAAAAGACAACAACGTATCGGCGCGGAAGAAGCGTGCGGAGAAGACAATGATGCCATACGTCGTGATCGCCAGGAGGACCAGGCCCAACAGCAGCTGCTCGATCGGAACATTGCCCGCGGCCAGGCGCGTGATCATTGTGACGGGCGAGGTCAAAGGGAAGAGACTGAGGAAGGTCGATACACCGCCGTTGGGCGCTTCGATCAGCGCCGTGTTCATCATCAACGGGATGAACAGCGGCAGCAGAACGATGAACGTGAACTGCGTCCCTTCGCGCGTCGAGGGCGCCAGCGCGCCCAACGCGCCCAACAACGAAGCATATACGAGATAGCCGAGGATGAAGTACAAGAACGCCCACACAAAGAACCCGGCCGAGAGGCCCAGCGCGCTAAGACCGCTCAGTGAGCCGCCGCTAAAGATAAACATCGCGCTACCCCAGACCGCCATCTGCAACAACGCAACGACACCCAACCCCAGAATCTTGCCCAGCATCAAATCGCGCGGACGCAGGCTGACCAGCAGCACCTCGATGGTGCGACTCTCTTTTTCTTTCGTCACGCTTTGCAGCATGAACGAGCCCGTCATGGTAATGACCAGATAGAAGATCATCAACACGGCAAACGGCACGCCGAACGATCCAGCGCCTTCGTTTTTCTTCTCGCTTTGCGGAGCCAGCGCCTGGGTTTTGATCTGCGCCGTCGGATCGGCCAGCATCACCGCCAGATTCGAATCGCCAACCAGGTTCAGTCGGATCACGTATTCAAAGTAATTGTTGTTATCCAGGCTGTTAAACACGCTGAAGTTGCTATCCACCACCAACAAGTTGCCGGTCTTGATGAAGTCGGCGGGCACCACGTAGTATTTGTTGATGTCTTTCGCGGCCAACGCAGCCTGCGCCGCCGCTTGATCGGGATACGCGCGCAGCTCGTCTTGTTTCATCTTCGAGTCAGCGGGCAGCTGATCGGGAATCTGTTTGACGAGTCCCGCTTGATCGACATACCCGACCGGTTTGGGACCCGCCATGAGGCCGCTGAACAACGGATTCGATCCATTGGCCGCCATCGAGCTGCGCGCCAACGCCTGCGATCCCAGGCTCATCGCCAGAATCGCCGCGGGCAGCAGGAACGTCGTCAGCCAGAACGATCGCTTGCTCAACGTCGTCGAGATTTCATGTTTGATGATGAGGAACACGTTACTCATGAGCTTTACCCTTCCGCCCCGGTGCGCACGGCCCGCAGCACCGTCTTGAGATCCAGGCGCTGGCCGTAGCGCAGCATGCCCAGGCGGAACACGCGCGACGCCACCCAGATCATCGCCACGGCCGAGGCCGTCACCAAAATCCACGCGAGGATCAACTCCCACTGGGGGATGGTCGTCATGCTCCAGCGCAGCGCAATCGTGAGGAACGACGTCGTCGGGAAGATCGTCAGGATCGTCGCCAGCGTACTGTTGGGCGCGCTGAAGAAGATGATGATGAAGAAGAACGGCACGGTAAACAGCATATTCAGCGCGCCCGCGATCTGCTGACCCTGCCGCGTCTCCGTCACCATACTGCCGATGGTGATCATCATGCCGGCGATCAACGCAAACGTCGGCAGGAAGAACAGCGCCAGCGTCATGAACATGCTCCACGGGATGCGGATGGCCCGCAGCGCCTCGATGAACTGGGCGCCCACGAAGACGACAAGCACGATGGTGAACGCTAGAATTCCGATTTGAGTCAACGAGACCGCCATCAACCCGGCAGCCTTGCCGCCGATGAGTTGTCCCGGCGTGAGCGAGGTGGTCATCACCTCGATGGTGCGATTCTCTTTTTCATCGGCCACGGCTTCCAACATATAGGTTCCTGAGCTCAGCACCACAATGCTAAAAAACAGCCCGATGAAGAACGGCACGATGATATTGACGGCACTTTCGCCGCTGACCTCCTGTTGTCCATCGGCCGAGCGCGCCGTGAGGTCAACGCCCGACTGCGCGCGCTGGGCGATATCCTTCGGCAGCGCAGCCGCCAGATTGGCGCGCACCAGATCGTCAAAGCGGCGCTGCGCGGAACTAGACGGTGCTTTGTCCCAGTAGATCAACTGAACTTTGTGACTGGTAAGGTAATCGGCAGGCAGCACGTAATAGGCTTGAATCTGCTTGGCCTCCAGGGCGGCCTGGGCTTGAGCTTCAGCGGCGAAGGCTTGCAACTCCACCGGCTGGGGACCGCTCTTCTCGGGCGGCAGCTGAGTCACCGTGGTCAACATCCCGGCGAGATCCACATAGCCGATCGGGCGTTGATCTTCACTGGCGATGACCATGATGATGGCAAACGCCATGATCGCGACGAAGAACAGCGGCATCGCCAGCGTGCCCAGCAAGAACGATCGCTTGCGCGTGATTTTGAGATATTCGTGTTTAGCGATGACCCACAGCTTAGGCATGACTTGGCTCCTGCTTGCCCTGCACCACCCAGATGAAGATGTCATCCAGCGAAGGCTCGGCGATTTCAAAGCGCTCGATCTTGAGGCCGTCGCGGGCCGCTAAAGCGCGGAAGACATCTTGCGGACCGGCGCCCGGCGCCAACGACAGATGCCAATCGCCGTTGACCTGGCGCGCGTCCAGCACGCCGGGAACATTGGTGAAGTCGCCCTGCCCCGTGATGGTCACGGCATTGCCAGCGAAGTTGCGCTTGATCTGATCGACCTCACCGTACAACACCGTGCGGCCCTTGTCGATCAAGGCGATGCGGCTGCACAGCGCCTCCACCTGATACATCTGGTGCGTGGACATGATGATGGTCTTGCCCGCCGCCTGCTGCTCGCGAATGATCTCTTCCACCAGGCGCGTGTTGATCGGGTCGAGGCCAGAGAACGGTTCGTCGATCACGATCAGGTCGGGTTCGTGCAACAGGGTGGCAATCATTTGCGCTTTCTGCTGCATCCCCTTGCTAAGTTCTTGCACCTTCTTGAAGCGGTGATCGTATAGATCGAGCCGCTTCAACCAGGCGGGTAAGCGGCGCTTCGCTTCGGCTTCGCTCAGGCCCTTGAGCCGCGCTAAGAAGATCAAGGTGGGTTCCAACTTCAGGTCTTTGTACATGCCGCGCTCTTCCGGCATATAACCGATGCGGTTCTTCTTGGCCTCATCCATCTTGCCGCCCAGCACACTGATCTCGCCATGCTCGGCTTTGAAGATATCCAACAGCATGCGGATGCTGGTGGTTTTGCCCGCGCCATTGGGGCCGAGCAGGCCAAAGATTTCGCCCGGAAACACTTCGAAGGAGACGTCTTCGACAGCGCGCACGCTGCCAAATGATTTACTGAGGTGAGAGACCATAGCGGTGGGAGTAGGCATGAGAAGTCCTTGAGTAAGCTGTCATTGCGAGCATCTTTTTGCGAAGCAATCTCAATGTCGGTTATAAAAGATTGCTTCGTCGCAAAAAGCGCTCCTCGCAATGACGTTCCTAGATTTCGATGGTTGAATTACCAAGCCCGATTGTACGCCCGGCGCGCGGCGGCTACCTGTAAGCCAGCCGCCGCGAATCCGACATTTGGCGGAACAATGTAATTATAGCGGAGAAAACGGGGGTCCCGCTTGTTTTAAGCGGCCTAGGAAAGGCTCTGCAGTTGGGCCAAAATATTCTGTGCAGGATACGTTATTAATCGCCGCGTCATTATCGAGGCGTAATTGGTTGATATTCGATTCGAATTCCAGACCAGCTGTTCTCTTGACGACGGCGAGGATTAGCAGACGGTTCATACAGTATGAGTAAGTGAGAGTCGCTTATCCACTTCAAATCGATAACCATAGTTCGATAACTATTGATAAACACGTTACCCTCCTCGTTAGGAAGATCCTGGTCAATCGGAAGGATGCTAACTTCTGGCGTAGGCACTGTTGTTGCTCCGCAATCTCTTAGAAAAGCGATGGCCTTGTACCTTCGATCGGGCGAATATTCCTGTTTGATAATATCATTCCCACACGGATTAAGCTCATTCAAAAGAGAAGCGGCCGCAGAAATTGTGTACCACGAAAGTACACAAAATACAAGAAAAAAAGCGAGCGTTGCCAAACAGAACTTGAGATCGAGTCTATATTCTGGGTGGAAGTTCTTCATTTATCCGTCGTATGAGTATCCGTGCGGGCAGCTACAAACTTACCCTGATCCATGAATGTTAATAGCCAGAAAATCGCTCAACGTCCTCGATGTCAGTCGTGATCCGCTCATCCGTTTCAAGACTCCGTTGCGGACTTTTATCCGTGACGCGCCTGTCAAGCGTCTGAAGCAAGAGACCTGGCAGGTTTTGTGCGATGATCAGGCTCGCCGTGATGATCGATCTGATCGATCATCTGGCTGTGCTTTCCTAACGATCAAAACCTGCCAGGTCTTTCCCTTCCTTCTACCGCTTCCCGCCCCGTGGCTTGAGGCCCATCTTCGCCAGCAGATCAGGCCGATCTTTCAGCGCGGACACGACGATGCCGCTGGATGTGTCCGCTTCCGTCCGTTTGTCCGTTTCACTATCCGTTGACGGCTTTCATCTCACCTCGCACAGCGAAGCAAGTTGGCTGTACGCCATGTTGGGCGCTTGCCTGCGGAACAAGTGCTTTGCCTGCCGACCTTAGCCCAATCTACAAAGCATCAGTCGAGCGCGCATCCGTTTATCCGATATCTATTCGTTGACCGCCTTTATCCGGCTGCACGCGCCTGTTAGGCGGCCTTTTCCTTAGTTTTTCTTGGCTGCGTGGAAGGTACTCGTTGTCTCCGTCTGACAGGCGCGCGTTCTAAAGGGGGACGCGAAACATGGAGCAGCGCTTGTTGTATGACTTGGGGAAAGTCCACCATAACAAAATTGTCAGCAGGATAGAGGTAGTCTTCCCCTTCGTTATCTACCACGCGAAGGTAGTTTGATTTTGCGGCACTTTCGTCCGGCAAGATTTCATAGATCATGCGCGGCGTGAGCAAGTCCGCATCATCGCTCTTGATGCAGATAGCAAAATGGGGTAGTGGCTTGTGGTGGGTCATATGCTCTCAATCCAAGAAACGCTTGATTCGCATTTTTCGTTTGCCAATGCCATGCGCTTCGAACCAATGGACTTCCGCTAGGCGGAGCGTCCTATCTGGCAAGCGAACCGTGGCAACCCCTTTCAGCTTTCGCCAACGACCTGCACCATACTGTTTTCGCAGAAGGGGAAGGATATGAATGTCACTGCTCGCTGCTATTCGTTCGATGTGGGTGATGTTTCCGACGATTTCGAATTACATCGTAGAACATCATCGCATGTAGCGCGATGGTGTGCAAGCGGGCCGCCTAACTACTGATGATCCCGATTCGCGTAAACGAATCCCAACATCGTTGCCATCAGCATACAACACACTTGACCCGCAGGTCAAGCGCCAAACCCAACAGACCTGGCACCCAATTTTTGCGCAAATTAGGCTACATTTCATTGACTGGCCTGAAAGCCATTGCACATTTTCCAAGGATGAGTCGTGAAGACTTCCCACATCAACCCAAAATACAGGCCAGAAATGAGTTTCTTCTCCCACTTGGAACAAGCGACGCAATCGACAAGCATGTACTCGCGATGAATTGTCGGCTAATTTGCGCAAAAATTGGGTGGCAGGTTTCCATTGATGATCAGGCTTGCCGTGATGATCGATCGGATCGATCATCTGGCTGTGCTTTCCTGACGATCGAAACCTGCCAGGTCTTTCCCTTCTTACGCCTTCTTCGTTGACCTCGTCGCCCCACTTCCTTTGCCACCCGGTGTTTTCACCAGGAGATGTAGTATATGCACCGTTCACCTCCTTTTTGCCGACAAGGTTGTCGGTCATCACTTTCATGTCTGACGGCAACCAACGTCCTTGGAGGAGCGAATTTATTCGCCGTCGCTTCGATCAGCCCAGTATCAAAAGGGCAAGGATAGGGATTATCGCATTCCATCGTGCAACTCCGTTCTCCCGTCCTTTTAAAACGGTAATGGCCGACTTCACCCCCTCGATGGTTCATGTGATACGCCACATCTATTGAAGCAAGTGCTTTCTCGATACTGTCAATATGTGGTGGCCACAACGCGTGATCGGGAACTTTCCTGCCTATTCGCGTGAGCCTGTAGGAACCTATCGTTTTTGCGATCTCTCGATAGGCATCCAGATATGATTGCCCCGGATACCATTCTCCCTCTTTCGGAGCGATGATACCCTGTTTGGCTAGGATTTGTAGTCCTGTCTCCTTGAAATCTTCCATTCCCGCCACCAGGGCCAGAACGGCAGCTCCAACAACTTGGACATCAGAAGAAAAAGTCTTAAACTGTGTAGTGTTCGCTAACATGTTGAA
>PMCF01000014.1 GCA_003154115.1 Anaerolineae bacterium | reverse complement strand
AAGGTGCTCAAACGGCGCTGCTATGGCCTGTTCAAGGCCGGGCACATCTTCCAACGCCTATATCTTGACTTGGAAGGATACCGCTTATTCACTTGAGGAGCGCCCCCACATATGGCTCGTCCCACAGCATTTCCAAGAGAACCGCTACGCTTAATGCCGAGACGTCGTGCAGTTTCAGAAAGAGGAATGAATTTTTCGATTTGAGGTAATGCTGCAGTAGTCATGAGCCAGTCGCCCAAAAAGCGAAAACGCCCGGTAGAAAGTGCCGGGCGTTTTTCCGCCATCAGAGAGGCGACGATGGGATTTGAACCCATGATGAGGGTTTTGCAGACCCTTGCNNCGTCGCCGGATAAAATGTTTCTACCGGGCAATCATACGCGAATCACTTTGTTTTGTCAATCGCGTGGAGTCATACGGAGTGGTGTCGCGATGGATAGAGCACTGCCTGAAGCCAATCTCAGATGCCGTTGACTTCAGGCAGCGCCAGCTTTCCCCAACTTCATGCGTTGAACTGGTTTACGACTTCGATCAGCTTATTCATGAGACTTGGGTTGAGCGGTCCAACCGCAAGTATAATCATCGGCGCACCATGTTGCACAGATTTCGCTGCCTCAGTCGCGCCAGACCACATTGTAACGCGACTGAGGGACACGGACTTCTCACCGTCGGTGACTTTGCTATGCGCCTTCATCATTTGGGACTCATCGCCGGCTTCAGCGGATGACACGGACGGACTTACACGCGCGTGAACTTCCTGCAATTCATCATGGGTGTACTGGAGATAATAATCGCTGGTTATCGCCGTCGATGAATGCCCCATCAGCTGCGAAACATGGCTGAGGTCGGCGCCGGCACGAATCGAATCGCGCGCAAACGCATGACGAAAAGAATGGAAGTTGTGACGCTGATCTTCGACACCGGCCGCCTCTGCCAAGCGATCCCAAATCTTCTCGGCCCCACTCCGTGACAAGCCATACCCACTCTGGCCAAGGAATAGTTTGTCATCTTTTGGGTCAAGTTGAGAGCGAATAGCGAGCCAGCGTCGAAGTGGCTCGCGGGCGGCTTCTTTCAAGTAGAGTCTTTTCTTGCGACCGCCTTTCTCTGTGGTCGTAATAACACCGCCTTCAACATCCGTGCCCGGAACGGTCGCCGCGAGCAAACCACCAATGCGCGCGCCGGAGTTGCGCAGCAAAGATAGCATGGCCATATTGCGCACCTGCTCCCACTCGGCCCCGACGACCGCAGCAGCTGCGCTCATCTTGTCGACCACCTCAGACTCAACTGCCTTCGGATCTGGCTTAGGACGCTTGGGCACCTCCAGCTGAGTCGATGGATCCATACTCAGACGCCCTGTATCACACAACCAGCTGAACAAGTGCTTGACCGTCTTGAGCACCCCACGGATATACGAGGCCGTGAGCGGTTCCTTGATGACCCGTTTGCCGAACATCTTCTGCTCTTGATTCAAGAGCGAGACGCGAAAGTCATCGAGGTCGTTCGTCGTGACGGTGTCGATCACACGATCGCCCATCCGTACGACCAATTGATGCAGCTTGGTCCGATAGGCGGCTGGTGTCTCGTTTTTCTTGCCGGCACACACGTGTTCGATGAATACATCAATCGCTTCAGAAATCTTCATGCTGTCATCTCCTTAACCTAGATTGGGGAGATGAACGATAACAAACGACGGCCATCGTTCGCAACACACAATCACCTCGTCCACTGGCTTTAAGAATTGAGGTGGACCGAGAGCTCGATTCCGTGTTCGCCGTGCCGACTACTTCAGGACGCTGCGCGACACCGAAATAGACCGACCATTCTTGCTCATGCAGAAATGGTCGCTGCTGCAAAAACTGCATTTGCTTCCCTCTCTTATTTGCGCCTGGCGCCGCGTACATACCTAGTTCAGAATCCACGCCTTACGTATCGTGCAGATGGGCATAACGACGCAAGACCGTCTCAACTGTTGCTCCCAACACCTTTGTTCCGCCGCAGAGTCTCCGGCCTGCTTAAGAAATTCGGTAGCCCAGATAGCACGGACCTGACGAACGTCGGTCGCGCGCCGGTGTGTGCATAGATGGTTTTCCTGACTCCGTTATTTAAGGCTAAACCGGAAAACGGACGACCAGCCAGTGTGGTGAATAGCTCTGCTAGATCTCTGCCAGGCAACATTGGTCGCCACACAGCTAGGAATTCCTCCAGTTGTGATACGAGATCTTCGGGGAAGATCACCCGATAAACTCTTGGCCGCCGATGAGCTCGCTCTTTCTCCATTTCTTCCGCGCGAAACTGAATCGTCCAATGCCCGCTCTCACAGCACAAATTGCCATCAATTTGCCTGTCACACCCGTTGCGAGTACGAAGCGGGCGCCGCACCAAGAGGCGAATGACCAGGCTTTGGTAAGCCTTCATCGCTACAGCCATCCGCTCCTCGACGGATGTGACAGGGAAATACGCTAATGCAACCAGACCCGGATATTCGGATTGGCCCGCTTCGTCCAGCGTAGTCAATAGGTTCAAATGTTTAGGCGGATCGTAGTTCATATCGAGGGCCATCTAATCCTGACAGTCAACCGAGCTAAAGATGTGAGAGCGAACAGCGCCAAAAGAAAGCGGCCAT
>PMCF01000194.1 GCA_003154115.1 Anaerolineae bacterium | reverse complement strand
CACTCAAAAAAGTGTCCGGTAGTGAACGAACGCACTAAAGCCGAGCGCGAAGCGGAAGAAGAACGCCGGCGTGAGATAAAGCGTGAGAAAGCGAAGCAGCGACATCGGGGAAGATAAAACCGGAAGGAAGCAGGCTTCTCCATATCAACGTGAAGAAGCCCGCTTCAAAGAAATCTACTTGGCTGAAATGTAGGTCACTGACGTGCGTGTGATTTGCTCCACCGGCAGCACATCCACCAACTCATATTGCCGCGAACCAAGACCGAGCTGCTCGCCATACTCGCATACCAGATAGGGATCTTTGTGCGGCCCATGTATCCAACGGAAAGGATGTCCCTCACGGGTGTGAACTTCCATCGAGGTGGGCAGGTTCTCTTCGATCAGGCGCGTGCGGCCGATCACATCGAGCGCCGCTTGATCGATCGCCACGATGTCGTCGGAGCCGAAGACACCGGCATCGGGCAGGATGGGCATGCTGGTGAAGCCGAAGCAATCGCACAGCGGCGTCATGTGCGTGGCGATGGTCATGTGCGTGGCCTTGCCCGGCTCGAAGGTCGATAACGTCACTGCCGTAGAAATGGCGCACGCTTCCTGAAAAGTATGGAAGTTCACCGGATCGATCTTGAGACTGCCCGGCGGCGCCACTTGCAAACAGCGTCCGCACTGATTGCATTGCTCGAAGTGCAGATGCATCTCTTCTGGTTTATCCCGATCGATCACGATGCCGTCGTGCGGGCACACTTCCACAATGCGCTGTCGCATAGCGGCGTCGGGGCACCGCTCGGCCCACCAATATTTGTCGAAGTGCATGGCGTCGTGCATCGCGCCGCGCGTCTCGCCCACCATGCAGCCCAGCGCCAGGTTCTTGAAAGCCGCGCCAAAGCTGCACGACGGATGTCCCTTGGCGTGCGCCAGATTGATCAGGAATGAGGCATCTTGAATCATGCCCGCAACTTTCCAATCCTGAATGTTCTTGTACGGTCGAAGATGCGCGTAAAAATATTTCTCGTCCGGTCCCGCCGTGGGGAACACCGGGCAGCCGATCGTTTCTGAGCTGTACCCGCGTTCCTCTGCACCGCGCGCGTCCCAGTTCACATCGGTCACGAACGGCTTGCCGCCGCCATCTTTCACCGCCTGTACTACTTTGCGCACGAACACCGGATGCACCGTCGAGTAGCTCAGGTTGTTGCCGGTGTGCATCTTGATCGCCACGGTCTCGCCCTTCACCCGATCGCGGATCGCCAGTTTCTCGATGATCAAATCGAGCTTGGCAGGTAAAGATTCCTTGGCCTCCCAGCGCGCCTGACGCGGCGAACCAAAATATACGATGGACATGAATTGTGCCTCCCGACAAAGTGTAGGTTACTATTATAGTGGTACGATCGGGTACTGCCAATTGACGCTGCTCGCCTCACGGGCTGACATTTGTCATGTGTTCAGTCTGAAGCGTTGGCTTTTGGTGAGCCGCGCTCCAACAGAGAAGCACGCCCGCGCATTATTCAAAGTTGGCTGCTCACAGTATAATGTTGACTGAAAGCCGAAAGGATAAACCGTGTTGCGCAGCCTGCTCGACGAACAACAAACCGAAATCCTGGGCCAGGAGCGCGCCCTGCTGGAAGACTTGCGCGTGATGTTGGCCCGCCTTGACGCCGGGCCTGATGATCAACGGCACCTCGCGCAGGCCCTGCGCCAGCTGGAAGAACTTTTCCTGCTCGTCGTCGTGGGTGAATTTAACGCCGGCAAATCCGCCTTCATCAACGCGCTGCTCGGCCAGTCTGTGCTTGAGGAAGGAGTCACGCCCACCACCGATCGGGTCCATGTGCTGCGCTATGGCCCGGAGCTTACGCGCACCGCGCGTGACGAAGATCTGCTGATAGTGACCTGGCCTGCCGAGTGGCTGCGCGATATCAACATCGTGGATACCCCGGGCACCAATTCCGTGCTGCAGCGCCATCAGACCATCACCGAGGACTTCATTCCCCGCAGCGATTTAGTGTTGTTCATTACCTCGGTCGATCGCCCCTTCACCGAATCGGAGCGAGTTTTTCTGGAGCGAGTGCATGATTGGGGCAAAAAGATCGTCGTCGTCATCAACAAGATCGATGTGCTTGAAGACGAAACCAGCCTGTCGAAGGTGGTCCAATTTGTGGAAGACAATGCTCAGCTGCTGTTGGGCCTGCGTCCGCCCATTTTCCCCGTATCCGCTCGCCTGGCACAAAAAGCCAAAGCTATCACGGATACTGAGCGAGAAGCGCTCTGGCAGGCGAGTCGCTTTGCCGCGCTGGAGGAATTCATTCTCAACACGCTGGATGAACGGCAGCGCGTGTGCTTGAAACTGGAAAATCCGTTGGGCGTAGCAGACCGGCTGCAGGCGCAGTACTTGTCCAACGCCCGGGCCCGCCTTGATCTGCTGCGCGAAGATTTCAAGACACTAGACGACATTCAGGAACAGTTGATCGGGTACGAAGAATATATGCGCCGCAATTTTGCCGACAAATTGAGCCGCGTGGACAATGTGCTGCTTCAAGTGGCGGCGCGGGGCACGGCCTTCTTCGACAACACCGTGCGGCTAACGCGCGTCTTCCATTTAATTCACACCGATCAAGTGCGCGCCGAGTTTGAGCAGAAAGTCATCGCCGATGCCGTCCAGCAGATCGAAGCCCAGGTGCGAGACTTGATCGACTGGCTGGTCGATCGGGATTTCAGCCAATGGCAGGGCGTCATGGCGCACGTCAACCGGCGGGCCGAGCAGCATCACGATCGCATCGTCGGCCAGGTCGGCGGCCAGTTCGAGCACAACCGGCAGGAACGTTTGGCCTCGGTGGAACGCGCGGCGCGTGAGGCCGTTGCCAGCTATGATCGCACTAAAGAAGCCGCCGAACTGGCCGAGTCCGTACAACGCGCCGTGGCACAGACCGCCCTAGTGGAAGTCGGCGCGGTTGGCTTAGGGGCGCTGCTGGTCGCGATTCTGCACGCCAGCATGGCCGATTTCAGCGGCGTCGTGATGGCGGGCGCAGTGGCCACTTTGGGATTCTTTATCTTGCCGGCCCGGCGGCGCGCGGCCAAAAAACAATTGAAGACTCAACTCGAGGCGCTGCGCGCGCGCCTGGCCGAAGCGCTGACCAATCAGTTCGAACGCGAACTGAGCTTGTCGCTGCAGCGAATTCGAGAGGCCATTGCGCCCTATACGATCTTCGTGCGAACTGAGCGCGACAAGCTGGGCGAGATTGAAGATCACTTAGTCACGGCGTCTGCCAAGATACAAACACTGCGTGCCCGGATCAAGGACTTATAGATTCACGTCTTTGCCCCGGCGATGTTTGGCCGTCCGGTGAAAATCACCCGTCAGTTGAGCGGTTCTGTTGCCCGATAAGTCGCTATGCCTCTCGTCTACCTTGGCATTGGCTGGTTCGGCGGTATTGCTCACCTAGCGCTTTACTGGGCCGATGAAACGAGGGTCAAGGACCCTGCTAATGGTGTCCGTTTTTGTTCCGATCCGCCCAAGGCGGCCAACACTTCTCGGCGCTTGGACTGAACCGATCGTCCAAA
>PMCF01000430.1:2061-13067 GCA_003154115.1 Anaerolineae bacterium | reverse complement strand
GCCGTCAGCGCCTGCCCCAATTGATCGTGCAGCTCACGCGCGATTTGCGTCCGTTCTTCTTCGCGCACCAATTCCAGATTGGCCGCCAGCGCGCGTAAATGTTCATACGACTCCTGAAGCTCGGCTTCGGCCGACAAGCGCCGCTGATACGCCAGGGCGTTTTGGATAGCGATGGATGCGGCCGGCGCGAGCGCCATGAGCATTTCTTGATCACTAATGGTGAAGCCCTCGGCGTCTTGCTTGTCGCGGATATCAAAATAGCCCAGCACCTCACCAAACGAACTCAGGATCGGCGTACAAATAATCGAGCGGACAGCGGTGTTGATCGCGAGATCATGCTGCAGCATCGGATCGTGGGCGGCGTCGCTCGTGCCGTACGGGACTTTATGCTCCAGGACCCAACCCGGGATGCCGCTTCCCAACGACCACGTGTGCTCAAATGGAATGGCCGTACCCTGCCGAAAATACTTGTGGACGGTCATGCCGTCGGCGGTCCGCAGACCTGCAAACCCGCTTTCGCCGTTGACAATTTGGATGGCTTCTTGCGCTAGATCATCCAGGATAGTCTCCACCTCGAGCGTCGCGTTCAGTTTATTGCTGATGCGGAACAACGTTTGGATCATGGCTTCAGATTGTCTTAGCTGTTCGACCGCCGCGCGCAGTTCGGCAGTGCGGTCGCTCACGTGCTGTTCCAGTTCGGCGTTCTGGCGTTGACTCTCGCGGTACAGCCGGGCTTTGTCCAGATAGATGGCGATNNCGTCACGAACGTGATCGCGCCGAGAGTTTGCGGGCGCGCGATCAGCGGCACGATCATGTACGATTGGATCGCTGCCGCCGCCGCCCAGGGGTCTGCGGCAACGTGTGTGACCAATTTCGGTTCGCCGCTGCGTAACACGGCGGGCAACCCATCCGCGTCGTCATGGGGTAAATAGTTTTGCAGCCAATCGTGAGCCGCTTGCAGTGTGGCCGTCTCGGCATGCGCCACCGCCACCTGCTCGATCGATCCATCGGCTTGCAGCAGGTGAACGGCGCACCAGTCGGCCAGCTGCGGCACGGCGAGTTGCGCCAGGGTGGTGAGCTGCGCTTCGTAATCCACGGCATTGGCGAGCCGGGCACTGGCTTCGGCCAGCAGCCGATTGGCTTGGAGGAGCTGCTGCTGATCCGTGCTGTCGCGTGACATGGCGACGATGCTAATCAGGGTATTCTTGTCAGCCTGAATGAGCGAAGCGTTGACGCGGGCCACGAAAGTCGTGCCATCTCGCCGCTGGATGAGAAATTCGCCCGACCAGTTCTCGCCGCGCCGGAGCTGCCCCAGGTTCGCGCGCGTCGCCTCCATCAGCAGCGGTGCTGCTAAGACCTCGACGATATTACGGCCCTGCACCTCGTCCACTGTCCAACCGTAGAGCGTCTCGGCAAAACGGTTCCAGAAGATGATGCGGCCCGTCAAATCGACGGCCAGAACGGCTTGCTCCACCGTATTCAGCAATTGCGCGTGAAGACGAAGTTGCTCTTCATTTGACTCAGGCACGGGTGTGGGCTGCATCGAACTACTCCGTCCTTTCTCTAACAACCGCTCACAACGTGGGCGGCTCTTGTAACCACGTCACTGGCTACATTATAAATCAGAGTGGGTCAGATTGGCACGCTCAAATCGGGCTTTGGGGGCCGGTGTAGGACAAATACTGACAGCCCTTTACACTCACTCCCTACAAATCCTTCGGCAACGGGCTGATAGTCACCGGCGCTTTCGGCGTAGGGACGAGGTCTGTGAGGTAGATCAGGCGTGTATTCGCGGAAAGATGAGGCAAGCAATTACCCCGCCTCACCTCGCCAAAACCCGTTTCACGGATTCGTCTAACGACATCTCGCCCGAGGCCACGGCCGCTTCGTAACAGCACGTCCATTCATAGAGCGTTGAACGGGCTTGCTGCAATTCGGCGCGCATCAAACGCGCCAGCGGCCCGGCCTGTGCGATGAAACCCGTCTCAGCAAAGTCCCGCTCGGCCTGCACGCGGTCATATTCCAGCCGAACGATCTTCGCGTCCCAAGCGCCGTGCTGCCACGTCAATCGCGCATAGCTCGCGCGGTGATCGCCGTCGAACGGCAGACCGGCTGATCCGGCATTCACCACCAGCGTCCCCTCCAGCGTGCGGATCAAGGGCTTGTGGGTATGCCCCACGACAAACAATTTTGGCGCTGGAGCAATTTGTTCGCGCAGCACCTCGTCGGGCGTTTCCACAAAGATGCCATCTCGTGTGCTGCGCATCGAAGCATGAACAACGCGCGCATCCGAGCCATCGGGCATGCGCCAACTCACTTGCCGCGGCAGCGCGGCGACCGTTGCGACCTGGCCGTTCAAACGTCCATACGTCCAGAACGAAGGATCTTCTTGCAGAGTGCGCGGCTCTGGAGTTGACACATGACCCAGCACATACTCTTCGTGATTGCCGCGCACCCACGGCCAGTTCCGCGCAGCAGCCAGCACAAAATCGGCGCATTCCACCGGGCGCGGCCCGCGATTGATCAGATCGCCGGCCACCACCACCCGATCGGCTTGCCACCGTTCGATGTCAGCGGCCACGGCCTGCAACGCCGGCCAATTCGCATGCACATCTGCCAATACCGCCAGTTTCATGATTCCGCACTCCACATTAGTTTGAGAAACCGGGTTTCTCCGCGATTATCAGGCAATTCCTCCTGAGTAGCGCTAACACTTTCACTTTCGCCAAACCGGAGCGAGGCGGAAGGGGCTGAGGTGTAAGGTTAGGAACGGCAGCCTTGAAGTTTGACACGTGATCCAGCGGCGCAACTTGCGCCAGCCGATTTGGAAAACACTGAGTTGACGCTTGAGGGCCGGATCGATCTCGGAGCGCTCGTGGGCTCGCATTACCTGTTTACCGATATCATAAATCCAGAGAGTCGCGACGGCGATGGCCAACAAGATCGGCATTTTTTGGCCCAATCCTTGTCGCGAAAGCCGCGGTCGGCTAAGAAGGTCACCGTCGCTACGTGCTGTAACAACTGCGCGGCTTCCGTCAAAAGCGCTTCACATTTCTCAACGGTGATCAGGCCAGGGCCTCTGGTCACCAACCAAGTCAACGGAATGGCTCGGAAACAATGCGACAACGACAGCCGAAAGAATTGCAGCGCTTCATGATTGACGATACATCCATCCAAGATCACAAAGACGTCTTTGTGCGCCCACTTCTGCAAAGCTTCGGCGATAAGTGGCCGGTAGAAGGCTGGCACGTTGATGAATTTGTTCTTCAACCAACGGCGCACCTGGGCGATGCGCCCGGCGGCTTGGGCTTCGCTGGGAATATGTTGCGCGATCTGACTCAGATGCACTGACTGCGAGAGAATCAAGCCGACGATTACCCAGACCCAGTTCGCAATTCGTTTCAGGTGCGGTTACGGATGAACCGCACGCAACTTCGTAAACACGCGGGTGTATAATTCTTCGCTAATGCTCATGAGATTGGCCTTTCGGTTTGGTGTCGAGACCACCGAGTATGCCAGTTTCATGAGCAAATTGCAAAGTGTTAGCTACTCAAGTGTGCACTCAAAGTTTGTCAGGCAGTTTGTCAGCCGCATCCCGCCTAGCGCGCCGCCGCTTCGCGGACACGGCGTGAGCGGAGCAGCGGCGCGCGTTCTTCGACTACGTTGCACTCCACTCAGAATGGGCCCGCTGCGGAGTCGAAGGAGCGGCTGACAACTTTTGCGTGCACACCTACTCAGCGATATGACCCATGATTTCCAGGCATTTTGCGACATCACGCCTGAAAGCCAAGAGGCCCTCCGCCGCATCGGGGAGGTCGTTAGGGACCATGTGGCCTAAAGCCGCTCAAGGGGATGAACCTGCTGAAAATGATTCATCTATCAGGACTTTAGCATGACTGAGCTCGAAAAGATCGAACAAGGTATCGCTGCCTTAGAGGCGCAACGCTCCATTCTGGGCGATGAGGTAGTCGATGCGACGATCGCTCCCCTGCGTGAAAAACTCGTTGCCCTGCGCGCGGCTGCGGCAGCCACACCGGCCAATCGACGCAAGCAGATCATCGTCTTATTTGCCGATGTTTCAGGCTTCACCGCGCTGTCGGAAACATTGGATGCCGAAGACGTGCACGACACGATGAATGCCCTGTGGCAGGAACTCGATCGGGCGATCACCACGCATCACGGCCAGATCGACAAACACATTGGCGATGCGGTCATGGCGGTATGGAGCGCAGCCGAAACTCGCGAAGATGATGCCGAGCAAGCCGTGCGGGCCGCGTTGGCGATGCAGGCCGCCCTGGGCGAGCTGAGCGCCACCCATGGCCGATCGATCCGGTTGCGCATTGGCGTGCATACCGGCCCTGCTCTGCTCGGCGAAATCGGCTCCACGCACGAATTCACGGCGATGGGCGACACCGTGAATCTGGCTGCGCGCCTGGAGCAAGCGGCCCCGATCGGCGAGATCCTGATCTCGCACGCCACTTATCGACAGGTGCGCGGCTTATTCGATATGCAGCGGCAGCCCTGGTTGAGCGTCAAAGGCAAAACCGAACCGATCCAAACCTATCTGGTTCAACGCGCCAAGCCGCGCGCCTTTCATATGATCACGCGTGGCGTGGAAGGTTTGGAGACGCGCCTGATCGGCCGCGATGCTGAATTGGCGCAGTTGCAAAACGCCTTTAACACGTGTGCCGCGCAAGCGGTCCCCCAGACGATCACCATTGTCGGTGAAGCGGGCATCGGCAAATCCCGTTTGATGCAAGAGTTCCTGGCGTGGGCGGAACTGTCGCCGGTGATGTATTGGCTGTTTCGCGGCCGAGCGACGCCGGGCACGGTGGCCGCACCCTATGCGCTGCTGCGCGATCTGTTTGCCTTCCGGTTTGAAATTCAAGAGAGCGATACTTTGCCGATCGCGCGTGCTAAACTCGAACGGGGCCTTAGCACCATGCTGCCGGACGATCCTACTGTGCCCGAGAAAGCGCACTTCATTGGACACTTGCTCGGCTGGGATTTTTCGACCAGCCCGTATGTGCGCGGCTTGCTCACCGATCCGCTGCAAATCCGCACGCTGGCGGTGCATTTCCTCACGCTCTTCTTCGGGGCCGTCGCGCAGGCCTACCCCGTCGTGATGCTGTTGGAAGATTTGCACTGGGCCGATCAATCTTCGCTTGAGGCGCTGCATCACATCCTCGGCAACGTGCCGCCCGACGCCGCGCTGCTAGTGATTGCTAATACCCGCCCGACTTTGTTTGAACGCTATGCGGACTGGTGTCTGGTGGCGTCGACTCGCCTCGATCTGCAACCGCTGACGCTGCCTGATTGCGGGGCGCTGGTGGCGGATATTTTGCGGAACGTGGTGCAACTCCCGCTTGAATTGCGCGATCTGATCGTGCGGCAGGCCGATGGCAATCCGTTTTACGTCGAAGAATTGATCAAGATGTTAATTGATGAACAGATCATTCAAGCGAGTGAAACCGAGTGGTCGGTCAACACCGATCGGTTGTCCACGCTGCGGGTGCCGCCGACGCTGTTCGGCGTGTTGCAAGCCCGGCTCGATAGTTTGCCTGAGGCGGAACGATTGGCCTTGCAGCAAGCCGCCGTGATTGGCCGCATCTTTTGGGACACGGCGGTGCAGTCGCTCGATCTGAACCACGCCGCGCTGGCGCAGATCGAGACGAGCCTGGATGCGGCGCAAGGTCGTGAATTATTATTTCGCCATCCGACGTCCGCGTTTGCCGACAACCGCGAGTATCGCTTCAAGCATACGTTGCTGCGCGATGTGGCTTACGAAACCGTCCTGAAGCGTGATCGTCCGTTCTATCATGCGCGGGTGGCCGACTGGCTGGAAACAGTCTGTGGGGCGCGGCGCAAGGAATATGTGGCGATGTTGGCGCAACATCACGAACAGGCGGGGCACATCCATCACGCCGCCGCGCTGTGGGCCGAGGCGGGTGATCAAGCCATGCCCGTGAGCGCGTTTGCCGACGCCGCCCAATTCTACGCTCGTGCAGTGGCGTTGAAAGCAGATGTCTCGGCCTGGTGGCGCGCGTTGGGCGAAGCCCACTTTCGCTTGAGTGATTTTTCTGCGGCACAACTCGCCCTCGCTCAAGCTCAGGCCACGGCCACCACGGATATTGATCGGGCCGCCGCTCTAGCCTTGCTCGGCGAGGTAGCCAGCGCGGTAGGCGATTACGCCATCGCCCAGCGCTTGCTGGCGGAGGCTCTGCCTCTGGCCGGCGCGAATAACGATGAAGCAACCTTATGCCGTGTGTTCTACGCCTTAGGTGACGTGAACTGGCGGCTGGGAAAGTTTGACACGGCGCGTGAGGCGTTGTCTGAAAGTCTGGCCCTGGCGTGCGCACTGGAGGATTCTACCCGCGAGTTGTTCGCGCTCAATCGCTTAGGCGTGGTGGTCGGTCATCATGATTTAGCGACAGGGGAGCAACTTCACCAGGAAGTCTATACGCGGGCTATGGCCGTGGGTAACCGGAACCTGGCGATGATGGCCTTGAACAATTTGGGCGAAGCCGCCAAAGCACGGCAGGATTATCCCGCGGCGCGCGACTATCATCAGCAGGCATTGACCATCACCCTCGCCATTGGTGCGCAACAATTTATCGCCTTGGTACACCTTAACTTAGCCAAAGACGACATATCGCTTGGCCGACTGGCTGTGGCACACACCGGTTTGCGCGAAGGTCTGACGCTTGGCCTCCGCCTGCGAGCCGCTACGATTGTTGTATCGGCGGTGATGTATTTTGCTGATCTCGCTTACGCCGAGGGACAAATAGATCGCGCGTTGGCGCTGCTGGGCTTGGCCCAACGTCACCCGGCCTGGAATAGCGATGGCCAATATGAAATGGACGCGACGCTCGCCGCGTGGGCGCTCGATCCGGCGCTGGTGGAAGCGGGCCTAGCGAAGGGGGCAGAGTTGGAGTGGGAGACGACGATACAGGAGTTATTGGAGGGATGATCAGGTTGCATGCTGACTGCGTCTGCTGCCCACGCTTTCAACGGGGGATAAGCCTGTGCTGTGTTTTTGTCAATCGAAAAGCAGGCCAGTTGATGATCGAGAGCAAAGCCACAAGGGTGCATCTCTGGAACTGTGAGCACAGATGTTCATTTTAGACAGCCAAGGGAAGTGCGGCATAAACAGTCTGCTCACGCGGTTTCGCAGATGGCTGAGACAGAACTGACTCGTGAAGCGCCGTCTTGGGTGGCAGGGGGGCGTTTCGCGCACGATCACGGTCTGGCAAAAATCGGCGCGGAGTAACTCCCAGGCTGGTTGCCAGCGGTCACTCTGGATCAGACTTCGCAAGGTCAAGATCGCCTGACCACCTGGCGGGGTCCACTGCGCACCTACGCCCGCGAGAAAGCCACCGGAAAAGTCAGTCAGCGTTACCAACAGTGGCTCACCGTCAATCAACAACTCAAGCGCCACATCCTGCACGAGCTCAAGCGCCGCGGCCCGCTGCCCGCGCGCGTCTTTGAAAACAAAACCGAGGCGGGAGCGGGTTGGTATTCATCCGGCTGGACGTCGGGACGCGATGTGTCGCAGATGTTGGACTATCTGTGGACGACGGGCAAGATCATGGTAGCGGGTCGATCGGGCATTCAAAAATTATGGGACCTGAGCGAACGCTGCCTGCCCGAGTGGACGCCGCGCGAGAAGCTGTCTGAAAAAGAAGTGGTGCGCCGCGCCACACAGAAAGCACTGCGCGCGCTGGGAGTCGGCACGCCGCAGCACATCACTCAACACTTCACGCGCAAGCGTTATCCGCACTTGAAGGAAACACTGCACGCTTTGCTGGCTGAGGGGCTGATCGAGAAAGTGCGCGTCGAAGATGATAAGGCCGACTGGTTCATTCACACGGCGGATGTGCCGCTGCTCGATCGGATCGAGGCGGACGACTTCGCCTTCGAGCGTACCACCCTGCTCTCGCCGTTCGACAATCTCATCTGCGATCGCGCTCGCACGGCGAAGCTGTTCAACTTCGATTTCAAGGTCGAGATTTACACGCCGCAGCATAAGCGCAAGTATGGCTATTACGTGCTGCCCATCCTCCACGGCGATCGCTTGATTGGCCGCATCGATCCCAAGATGGATCGTGAGCACGGACGCTTGCACATTCACGCCGTGCACGCCGAGCACAACGCGCCCATGACGCGCGCCACCGCCCGCGCGATCCGCACCGCCATCGAGGAGCTCGCCACCTTCCTCGGCGCGACGGAGATTCATTACACCCATCTCGTGCCATCCAGCTGGCAACGCGAGTTGAAATGAACCAATCCCGATTGGTAGTCATGTTAATAGCACTCATGTTGGTTGGCACAGCTTGCCAGACAAGACCTGAGCCCATACCAGTTCTGTCGCCAACTACAACTATCGCTCGGCCTATCGCAGTTGTGCCCACAGCAAAGTCTACGATGACTTCAACTCTGACGCCAACACCCAATCCGGCGCCTGTGTGGCAGATTCTTTTTGCCGGCGCCCCTTGTAAAGAACTGGTAGCGAAATGCATGACATCGATGGGCTCTCCAACTTATTACTACTCAATCAACAGTGATGGCAGCGAGTTACGCCAGATAAAAACACTTTCTGAACCCGTAACGCCTCCTCTACCGCCACACACATCTCCTTTTGGAGTACCACAACCCTCTCCCGATCGATCCTCTTGGGTTTACTACACGAATGGTGCGCCAGATGTACCTCGTGGATTGTATCTGCTCGATGCGGCGAGTGAAAAAGTAAACCTTCTATTGAGTAGCAAAGCTATTTCTCGCTCGCCGGGTTTCTTCTATCCCGTCTGCTGGTCGCCCGAGGGAACAGCAATCAAATTCTACGTCAGGTTTCAGGAGGGCCAACAACGAAGAGATACCTTCTACAGCATCGATCGGAATGGTCAAAATCTTAAAGCGTTATTTACCCTTACAGATTTGATGAGCAGCCAGGCAGAATGGGCTATAAATGCGGGGACATGCTCGCCAGATAATCGAGAACTAGCCTTTTCCTTAGATCAAAACGGCAAGTTATACATATTGGATCTCGACAGCGGGCAGTGGCGTCAAATTCTGACAGACTATGGAGTTTACCGGCTAACTACGAAGGACCTCATTGCCGATTCAAGGCAGTAAGGACTTCAAGAGTTTATTCACGGCCAACAACGTCTGCCTCCTGTAATACCGCTTGCCCTGCATCCCCCAACTCAAGGTACTCTAGCACGTGCTCCCCTTCCACCGCCCAGACACGTGAAGCGAAGCCCTGAATGAAGTAGCGATCGTGTACCACGGCCAGCGCCGTGCCCTCGAAATTCGTCAGCGCTTTTTCAAACTGTGTGCGTGACGGAATATCGAGGTGATTGAGCGGCTCATCCAGGATCAAGAAGTTGCAGCCCTGCGCCACCAACAGCGCCAGCATCAAGCGTGCCCGTTCACCGTAAGACAACGCTTGATTCAGCGTCAACGGTTGATCGCCCGTGAACAGAAAGAAGTGCAAGAAACTGCGCGCCTCGGTGTCATTCATGGGTACGGTCGCTTGCAGTGACAACAACGGTGTTGAATTCGGATCGAGCACGTCTTGCTCTTGCGCAAAGTAGCCCACGCGCACATTCACCCCCAGGCGCACCTCACCTTGTAACGGCTGTAGTTGTCCGACGATCGTTTTGACCAGCGTCGATTTGCCCGCGCCGTTCTCGCCGATGAGGGCGATACGCTCGCCGTGTCGCATCGACAACGATACATCGCGCAGCAGCACGCGTTCGCCATAGCCCACACTCACGTTATCCAAACGCAGCACGTCTTTGCCGCTCTCCGGCAAGTCGCCGAAATCGACCTTCATCTGCCACGACGGCCTGGGCTTTTCCACACGCTCGTCGGAATCCAGAAATCGATCGAGTTTCTTTTCGCGCGACTTGGCTTTGTTCGCCACTTTCTTGGCGATGCGTCGCACGTTGGGCTGGCGCGGCGTCGTGCTGCGCTCGACTGAACGTGCCTGCTCCATCGTGCGCGCGATGTCGTGCTTCATCCGGCGGATTTCTGCTTCTTGCTGCTGGTAAACGTCCCACTGCCGCTCGTGTTCGGCCAGGCTGTCTTCCATATAGCGCGTGTAGTTGCCCGCATAGCCACGCACGGTGTGGGTCTGCGGATCGAGATACAACACGCGGTTCACCGCTCGATCGAGAAAGACGCGATCGTGCGAGACTAACAACACCGCGCCTGTGAAGTTGCTGAGCCGTTCTTCCAGCCATTTCAACATCGGCAGGTCAAGATGATTCGTTGGCTCGTCTAACAGCAACAGATTCGGCACACCCAACAACACCTTGGCCAAACCCAACCGCGTCTTCTGCCCGCCGCTCAACGTCGCGATGGGCGAGTTCAGCGGCACTTGATCGAGGCCAAGGTTTTGTAAGATGTTGTCGCGCAGATTGATCGGCGAAGTGCCGCCCAGCGCCTCCAGCCGATCGAGCGCGGCTTGATACTCTGGCAAGCGCGCCGGATCGAACGCTGACGCCATCGCCAGCCGTTCGACTTCGGCGGCGGCCTCTACGCGCGGATCGTGAAGCGCGTCGGCCAGCATACAACCGATCGGGTATTCCAGGCCCTGCCGCAAGTAGCCCACGCGCGTATGCGGATCGATGAACACGCTGCCGCGATCGGGCTTGTCTTCATCCGCGATGATGCGCAATAACGTCGTCTTGCCGCAGCCGTTGGGTCCCAGCAGCCCCACGCGTTCGCCCGGACTGACGACGAAGGAGACGTTTTGAAAAATGAGTTGATCGGCAAAAGATTTGGCGAGGTTATTGACTGAAAGCATTTTGAAACTCCCGTGAGGCCCTCACCCCCTGGCCCCTTAGCGCAGCACCCTTTAGGGCTCCTGAAATCGCACGCTGCACGTGAGCGAAGTCGAAGGACGATTTCAGGAGAGGGGAAGAAGTGAGAGAGAAAACAAAAAGCCGAGGGACGCGCCCTCGGCCTATTCATCCTAGACCTGTGACCCAATTTTTGCGCAA
>PMCF01000430.1:0-2003 GCA_003154115.1 Anaerolineae bacterium | reverse complement strand
CGCAAAAATTGGGTGTGAGGTTTTGGAAACCTCACAGGTCTTGTAGGTCAGCGTTCCCCAAACAACGTGCGACTTAAGCGAACAGCATTCTCACGGGTGTTTCCTTTACGGCGAAGTTAGAGCGATTATACCACGCGTCGTTCGCACAGAACAACAGGCCCCACTTCGATTGAAGCGAGGCCCGCGTAGCCGAGTTCCCACATCAAGAGTTTCAGCGCAGAACGACGGGCAGGAAAATCGGTTCATTGGGAGTTGCCGTGGTAAAGCCATATATGGGAGTGCCGCGAACACGGTAAAATGCTGTGACATTCTTAGCCCCGCGGCGAGGTGAAGCCCATGTCTACCGCCCAGATTACGATCCCGCTCGATCTTCCAGACGTCCGAGTCTTGCAGACGCAACTCACTGCCCAAGGGGAGTTCATCATCACGGTTGAAAGCACCTTATCGAGTGCGCGCTGTCATCGGTGTGGCCGCGTGATTCGCAAATCGCATGGGCACGATGATTGGGTTATCGTACAACATCTGCCGATCTTGGGGCGGCCGGTGTACCTACGCTATCGTCCGTCCGAAGCGGTACCGGTGCGACGACCTCAAGGCGTCTGCCCAAGAGCGATATCGTCCAGATATAGAAAGTTCGCTTCGGAATGGGCGGATTCAACGTGAAAAATAATGGGGACCGTTTGACCGGGAATGGCACTGAGGTCAATGGCTCCGCGCGTCCAACCGCTGGTGTCCAGGTATTGACAAATGTATTGTTCATATGCCTTTTGCGCGCCAATGTATATTTGGACCAACCCGCCATAAAGAGCATTACACTCGCTGCCTGACGCCCCCCGGATTTGATAGTAAAAAGTCAGATACAGCGGCGTTACATTGGGGAGCGTGACCGTTTGATAGATTTCGTTNNGTCCCGATCAAGCCATAATGGCCGCTGCTGGAAGCACGCGTCCATCCCGCCGTGGCTTGTTCAAAGTCGCCGTTGACGATCCCAATCGCCTGCGTGGCCGTGGGTGTGGGTGTAGGCGTCGTTGTTGCAGTGGGGGTTGGGGTACGGGTGGAGGTGGCAGTCGGGGTTGTTGATGTAGCCGTTGGCGTCGGCGTGGTAGTGGGTGGCAATAGCGGCTGATAATTCTTGATCAGCGGTAAATAGAGGTAAGAGGTGATAGCCGCACTGGCGGCCAGCATCGGCTGATTAGGGCCGGATAAAACGACCGGCCTAACCATCGTGTCCCCGCCCGCCGTGGCGGGCGCTGGCTCCTTCCCCAACGCCATAAACACGAATAAGACAACGAGCACCACTGCCCCTGGGATGAGGTAGAATTTTCGGAAGGTAACCATAGTATTCTCTTTCTTGATGCTGCTTGATACTGGAATTCCGTCCAACGGTCGGCTGCATTCCAATATCGACAGAATCAGCATACACCTCAATCGACTCGCGGGTCAAGCACCAAACCAGTTAGACCTGGCAGGTTTTCGTTGATGATCAGGCATACCAAGACGATCGATCTGATCGATGATCTAGTGCTGCTTTCCTGAAGATACCCGCTTCGCTGCGGGGCTCTGTCGACTAGAGCTCTTGGCGGCTGCATACGCTGGTTAGTGGGCTAACGGCCCGCTTCACCCGCGCGGCGCGAACGTCGGCCTAAAACCAACCCCAAGACAGAAACTACGCCAATCCTGAACGCCCGGCCCAGAGGCGCAGAGCGCCGCGCCGGTGTGCAAGCGGCTGTTGGGTGGGCTGGCGGATCCTATCTGACGATCAGAGACAAGTAGACCAGCACCCGGATAAAGAAGTTGCCGGCCGAGGCGCTGGAGAGATCGGCATAGTTGGGGTCGCTGCTGGTGAAGTCAGCCGTGACCACATAGATGCCGGGTTTCATCGGAACCGTCGCGGAGCCATTGTATCGTACGTTGCCGACCACACCGGGCACCGAGCTGCTAATGACGGCCGCATGGGATAAGCCGTCATAGGTGACTGGCGAGTTTGTCACGGACAGCGTGGG
>PMCF01000416.1 GCA_003154115.1 Anaerolineae bacterium | reverse complement strand
CATTCCAGATCGATGCGTTCACCCACTTCCGGGCGATAGATGAAGTCACCGAAGAAGGGGGCGGCCAGCCGCACCGTTTGCACGATCCGTTCGTAGTATTCAGGCTTCTGCTCGCGCAGACGGCGCAGGAATGGGGCCAAGTTGGCTGCGTCCGGTTTCAACCGCAGATTGTCCCGCACCGGCTGGGCATTGCGCACGGGAGCGGTATCGCTGGTATCGTGAAAGTGATACACGCGCCAGCTGGCCAACGCTGGGCGCACGTAACGCGCAAAGGTATCGTTTTCGGCATCACGGATATGGGCCTCGTCATATCCACTACCCAAAGAGTGCGTGGATGTACCATAGTCACCATCGAACCAGGTTTGTTCGCGGGTGAAGATCATCCTTTCCCCCGCGGCTTTAAGTGTGAAGCGGTAGCCGTTGCGCGCAAAGTAAAACTCTGCCTCCATTTCCGGTGTGCGCTTGCGCGTGCCATGGAGCAGACCATCCGGGCCGCCGTGCTCCTGCACAAACACTTGCAGCTTGCCATCAGCCAGTGCGGCTAGCATCTGAAACAGGCTGATAAAGTTGGTCTTGCCGGCACCGTTCGCACCAATGAGCACGTTGAGGCTGCCCAGCTCAAAAGCTTCGAGCGCGCGAATAGATTTGTAGCCTCGAATGATGAGGTGTTTGAGTTGAGCCATTAGATTCGCTCCCTAACAAAACGCTCCGCATCCCGTACCCGTATCTCCCCGCTGATAAGTTTGGGCAACAACGCATCACGCATTGTCGCAAGCGTGCGAGAAGCGTGAACGTTGACATTAATTCGCTCAACTAAAGGGCGAATCTGCTGCGTAAAGAATTGGGCAATCAGTCGTGAAGGCATTGCAACCTCGTATCCCGCCATATCTCGCCAGTTTGTTCGCGGCATTTTCGTGCCAGTCGATCCAGCGTAAGTATGATTCACAAAATCTACACTGGATACATGACCAAGCACAAACCCAAACCATTCAGCTTCTTTTGGCACAACCACCAAGATATCAGTTGAGCAAACACCATCCACGGGGGCAACGCCGACTTTGTGGAAGTAGGGACGTAATTTGCCAAACAGAATCTCGCCTTGCTTGAATTCAAATTTGTTGCTTTCAAGATCATCAGCATAACCCCAATCAACAAGCGCAATGCTATGTCGTGGCATATGTTCGAGGCCGATGTAAGGAGTTCCAGGCTCAATCTTTTCTGGAGCCACACCGCGGCGAGGATTCTCAGCAACTGAACCAATGGTTCCTGTTTTCCATCCTTCCGGCACTTCGCCTAGTTCCGAATTCACCAACCGTGAGGGAAACAACTCGGTGAGATGCGGCGGCAAGCCGGTGTCGCGCCCTTCAGCCTTCGCTCGCACTGGTTCAAAATCAACAAACCAGGCCTTGAATAAAGCCCGCGCCATCGCCTCCAACGTTTCGTTCATGCGCCGGTTGAGTTCGATCTTGTCATCCAGCGTGCCGAGAATGTGGGTGATGGCACGTTGTTCGTGGATGTTTGGCATACATACGTGAAAGGCTTTAACCTCGGGAAAGTAGATCGTTTGATGGGTTGTTCCGCTGGCAAACCTGAACATGCTGCTATGTTCCGAAAGGAGCACGTATTTCAGAAAGTGACTATCAATTGCTTCCGAGCAGACCCAATTCACAAAGTCTTGGCTTGTAGCCATGGGGCAACCCATGACCACCACGTATCCAATTGATGCCGTTCTCGACAAGCATACCGTTCCAGCAGGGAGAACTCGAGCAGCCGAATTGTCGATACCGGCTTGCGTAACAGTTTGATATGTACTGTAAATTGTTCTACCGTGATTTTCGGTCGCGTCCCGGATCCCAATCCATGGTATGTCACCATCCCAATAGTGGGGAACTCTGCGGCTCGGTGTATGACCACTTTCGAGACGCGCAACAGCTGCCAGAGGGGTCCATTTCCACTCTTTAGGACATGCCTTGTCCGGGTCCCCCACCGACAATGAATACCGCCCAGATATAACCCCTTTAGTCGCTTGACGGCCTCTGGTCTGTGTGATTCGCTCAGACCTGGACTTATCGGTCATACCCTAACTCTCCCAGGTTTGCTTCGATGGCTTTATCCAGTAGGTTGGCTTCGTGCATTTGCTGACGCAAAGCCACTGACAGCCGTCTCATCTTCTCGTCAAAAAGTTCACCATCATCCTCTACCTCCGCCGCACCTACATAGCGTCCGGGCGTCAGCATGTGATCGTGTTTGCGAATGTCGTCGAGCGTGACACTCTTGCAGAAGCCAGGGACGTCTACATAGTTGCTTGCCTCGTTGTTTCCACGCCAGGCATGGTAGGTATCGGCAATCTTGGCAATGTCCGAATCATCTAGCACGCGATGCACGCGATCTTCCATGCGCCCCAATTGGCGTGCGTCCATGAACAGCACTTCGCCGCGCCGATCGCGTCTTCTCCCTCCCCTGTTCGCAGAACGGGGGAGGGTCGGGGTAGGGGTCTTATCGCGTGCAATGAACCACAGGCATACGGGGATCTGCGTGGAATAAAACAACTGTCCCGGCAAAGCGACCATGCAATCCACCAGATCAGCCTCGATGATAGCTTTGCGAATCTCACCCTCGCCAGACGTGGGGGATGACATGGAGCCATTGGCCAGCACAAAGCCTGCTACTCCCGTCGGCGCAAGATGGTAGATGAAATGCTGCACCCATGCGAAGTTGGCATTATTGGGGGGCGGTGCGCCAAACTTCCAGCGCTTGTCCTCTTTCAGCAATTCGCCGCGCCAGTCGCTGTCGTTAAACGGCGGATTAGCGAGGATAAAGTCGGCTTTCAAGTCGGGGTGCTGATCGTGATGAAATGAATCGCCGTGCGCGATGTTGCTATCGATGCCGCGAATGGCGAGGTTCATTTTGGCTAAGCGCCACGTCGTATAATTCGACTCTTGCCCGTACACGCTGATCTTGCGGCTGGCGCGTCCGCCGTTGCCGTTACCGTTGGCATGTGCGTCGATAAACTTGGCTGATTGCACAAACATGCCGCCGGAACCACAACAAGGGTCATACACGCGGCCTTGATAGGGCGCCAGCATCTCCACCAACAAGCGCACGATGCTTGCCGGTGTATAGAACTGGCCGCCCTTCTTACCCTCGGCGCTGGCAAATTGCGCCAGCATGTATTCATACACTTGCCCCAGAATGTCTTTCTCGCGGCTGACATTATCACCCAGGTCAAGGTTGGTAAACTTATCAATCAGCTGGCCCAGGCGCTGCTTGTCCAGACCCGGCCGCGCATAATCTTTAGGCAAGACATTTTTGAGCGAGGGATTATCGCGCTCAATCGCCGTCATGGCCTCATCCATCAGTTGACCAATGGTGGATTGCTTGGTGTTAGCACTCAGCGTTGACCAACGCGCCTCTTGCGGCACCCAGAAGATATTGACACCGCGATACTCGTCTGGGTCCTCGGGGTCGGCGCCCTGGGCGCGTTCCGCTTCCAGTTCAGCATGCTTTTCTTCAAAGGCGTCGGAGATATATTTTAGGAAGATCAGGCCCAGGACCACATGCTTATACTCGGCCGCATCCATATTGTTACGGAGCGCGTCGGCTGAAGCCCATAGCGTGGTTTCGAAATCCTGATTGGTTCCGCTGTCTTGTAGTCGATCAGCTGTTGCAGATTTTGCTGGCATTCATTGGCCTCACGCCGTAGAGATAAAACATAGGCCGGTGCGCAGCGAAAAACCACGCCCGGCCTGAGATATACTACAATCTAAGACGTTGACGCGCCTGCTTCGCGTTAGCCATCGCTCCGGCTGCTGGACACAGCGCGGGGCGTTTTTGCGGCAGCACTCCCCCAAAAGATGAGGACTTCGTGCACCGCATGTGTTGTCAGGGCAAAGTATAGCATCAATCAGCGTGGCAGGTGAAACCAACAAAACGCCCTATCCGCTGCTTCGCAGCGAGGGCACGCCAGGCGAGGCCAGAGCACGCGGTGTGTGCTCCGACCATCTGTCACTTCGTCTGTATGACATCTGACCCCCGCCATTTGGCGGGGATCACATCCCGCCGATTCACGCTGGTTTACGGCGGATCAATCCGTTAAGATTAACGCGTTGGTGAAATCGATAACGAGCGAGGTCTTCCATGCTGCGACGTGTACTGTTATTCATCTTCATCTTGAGTTTGGCCGGTGGTCTGCTGACTGGTTGTGGCACTAGCGCCGCTGCCACCTCATCGTCTTCCTCCGCTTCCACTTCGACCGGGCATGAGATGCCGATGGCGCCCATGTCCATGATGCCGGATGATGTGAAAAGTGCGCCGTTGGTGACACAGCAGGCGTATCAATTCGCCGTCGCCAATCCCGATGTGATGCAGCACATTCCCTGCTACTGCGGCTGCGGCGCGATGGGGCATACCTCCAACTATTCCTGTTACGTGCAGAGCGTCGACGCGGCGGGCAACATCAAATTCGATGGGCACGCGCTGGGCTGTTCGATCTGCGTAGACATCACGCAGGATGCCATCAGGCTGTCGAAACAGGGGAAGAGTCCGCAAGACATCAAAGCCTACGTCGACAAGACTTATAGCCAGTACGGCCCGTCGAACATGAAGTGATGATGGCACGTTTGCGTTTGTCACCCCGCTGGATCGTGATCGGATTGCTGGCCTTAGCGATCGTTTTTGTGCCCAACCCGATCGCTCTGGCGGCTCCCGCCGAACGGCACTTCCGCATCGAGGCGAGCGCCTTTCAATACACCCCGGAGACCATCCACGTGAATCCCGGCGATCACGTCACGATCGATCTGGTGGTCACCGACGTGGTGCACGGCTTGTATATCGACGGCTACGATCTCAACGTGACAGCTGATCCGGGTCAAACGGCCACACTTTCATTCGTCGCCGATCGATCAGGATCATTTCGTTTTCGCTGCTCGGTGACGTGCGGCGCGCTGCATCCCTTCATGATCGGCAAGTTCAACGTCGGCTCGAACGATCTGCTGTGGCGCGCGATCGGGCTGGGCACGCTGGCCGTCGTCGCAGCCATCTGGGTGATGCGCCCTAAGGGCGAACGCAAATGACACCGATCGAGTTGACGCGCAGCCCGATGGTGAAAGCCGCGCTCCGCGCACGCTGGCCACAGTTCGTCATCCGCGCTATCGCATTGGCGGGCTTCCTTTTCGCCATTCTCTCCGGCCTGATCGGTACCCCGGTGGGCAACCACAACTTCAGCATCGTTTTCGTGTGGATCGTATGGTGGGCATTGCTGATGTTGATCGGCGTGCCGTTTCTGGGGCGCGGCTGGTGCGCCATCTGCCCGATTCCCATGCCGGGCGAATGGCTGCAAAACGGCGCGCTGTTGAAGCCGCGCGGTAAGGGCTTTGGCCTCAAGCGCAAGTGGCCGCGCCGCTTCAGAAACATCTGGCTGCAAAACATCGCCTTCACTTTGCTGGCGTTATTCAGCGCCGTGGTATTGACGCAGCCCAGCGTCACGGGCGTCGTGTTGCTGCTCTTCTTGATCGTCGCACTGGTCACCAGCCTGATCTTTGAACGCCGCGCCTTCTGCCGTTACCTCTGTCCGGTGGGCGGCTTCATCGGTTTGTATTCACAAGTCGCGCCTGTCGAAGTGCGTGTGAAAGACCCGGCGGTCTGCGCCGCGCATACCGAGAAGTCGTGCTACACCGGCAGCGCCGCTGGCTATGGCTGTCCGTGGCTGGTGTATCCCGGCACGTTGACCAAGAATATCAACTGTGGCCTGTGCCTGGAATGCTTGCGCACCTGCACGCGGGATAACGTCGCCTTTAACTTACGATCCTTGGGGGCCGATCTACAACCCGCAGCGGGTCGCAAACTCGATGAAACGTTCAAAGCCTTCATCATGTTGGGTGCGGCGTTGACCTACTCGGCAGTGATGCTAGGGCCGTGGGGCGCGCTAAAGTCGGCCGCTTACTCCGTCGGCACCCCGCACTGGTTCGTGTATGCGTTGGCGCTGCTGGGGTTGATCTATGTGATTCTGCCCGGCGCGTTCTTGATCGCTGTGGTGCTGGGTCGCGCCGGGGCGAAATCAAAAGAGCCGTTGAAGAAATCGTTCAACGCCTTCGCCACGGCGTTGATCCCACTGGGGCTGATGGCCTGGATCGCGTTCAGCCTGTCGTTCGTATTCGCTAGTCTGTCCTATCTATGGCCCGCGTTGAGCGATCCACTGGGGGCAGGTTGGAATCTCTTCGGCACGGCTCATGTGGCATGGCAGCCGTATCTCATGTCGAGCGTGCCGTTCTTGCAGGCGGGCGTGTTGAGCAGCGGGCTGGGGTGGGCGTGCGTTACGGCACGGCGCGTTGCCGCCGAAAAGCAACAGGGTCGCGGGGTCACACTGCAAGCACTACCGGTAATGGGCTTCTGCTTCGTTATCACCGTCGGCTTGATGGGATTGTTGATCGGATGAAAGCCGAACGTTTCGCCTTACTGTTTGTGATCGTGCTTGTCATCGGCGTGCTGCTGGCGGCGGTGCTGACCCGATCGAACTCGGACGCGATCGAGTTGCATGGTCGTATGGCTGAAGAGGGTGGCTGGACGCCGAACGATCTCACCGCGCAAGTGGGTCAGCCGTTGCATCTGCGCCTCACCTCCGACGATGTGGTGCACGGCTTTGCCGTGGGGCAAAGCGCCATGCCGGCAATCGATGTGCTGCCCGGCCAGTGGACGACGACGGCATTGACGTTCACTCAACCCGGCAAATACACGTTCTACTGTACGCGCTGGTGCGGAGTGAACCATTGGCGTATGCGCGGCACGATCGAGGTGACGGGCGATGCGACAAACACGATCACGACCACGCCGCCGTTGTATGTGACGCTGAACCTCGACCTCGACGCGCCGCATCCCAGCGATGTGGTGCCGGGCGAGAAACCTTCGGCGGCGCGCGGCGTGTCGGTGGGTGTGCTTCTCGATCGGAGTGCCTCACCCGATCGGACGAAGAGTCCCACGCAAGTGTGGCACCAACTACGATCGTCATCCATCACTCAGAAGCTGAGTGACGAGCAAGTCTGGGATCTCGTCGCGCTGATGTGGCGATCGAGCACGACGTCGGAACGATTAACCGAAGGCCAACAGTTGTATGCGCAGAACTGCGCGGCCTGTCACGGCGAAACCGGCAAGGGCGATGGCGTGATCGCGCCTTCGTTGAAGAAGACGCCGACGATGCCGGGCATGACGATGTCCGGCATCGAAACTGTCGCGCCGATCGATTTTACGGATGCGAAGAATCTGCTCGGCGCCAGCGACGCCATTTTGGAGGGCAAGATCATCCGCGGGGGCATGGGCACCGGCATGCCGTACTGGGGCCCGATTTTCACAGCAAAACAGATTCAGTCGCTGGCCGATTATCTGTGGACGTTTCAATTCGATCAGTGACCTACATTTTGATATCAGAGGAGAATGACGCATGAGTACGAAACCGTCGCAACCGATCACACCGCAGCCGAAGAAACGCATCCCGCTGTGGTTGCCCCTGATCATCGTCGCCGGGGTAGCCCTAATCGTGGTGGCCGTGTTCAGCGCCACCCGGACTGCCACGCCGGGGGCGGCGCCGCAAGTCAACGGTGCGCCCGCGCTGCAAGTGGACAAAGAGAAAGTCGATCTGGGCACCATCGCCCTGGGGCAAACCGTTGAAGTCAAATTCGAAGTGACCAATGTAGGTGATCAGCCGTTGGTCTTTACCAAAGCGCCATACCTCGAAGTGGTGAAAGGTTGTTGTCCGCAGCAACCGACGGTTGGCCAGCGCACGTTGAATCCTGGTGAGCATACGACCGTCGCCTTTCCCATGATGATGCACGAGGGTATGGGTGGTTACCATGATTTCCGACTGCACCTGCCCACGAACGTACCCGGCCAGAGCGACAAGACCGTGCAGATCCTCTCGAACTGGCAATAACGCTCAACCGGTTGTGATTGGTCTGTAAGTACACGCAACGGCAAAGACGAAGGAGGCTAACTTGCCCAAGTCTTCCAAGAAGGTCGTTCCGCAGGAGAAGCAGAAAGTTCCGATCTGGTTGTGGGGCATCATCGCCGTAGGTGCGGTACTCATCGTCATGGCGCTGATCAGCAGCAGTCAGGCGGCGTCTACGACGGCGCCACAAGTCAGCGGCAAGCCTGTGCTGCAAGTCGATAAAGAGAAAGTCGATCTGGGTGATGTGCCGTTAGGGCAAACGGTCAGTGTATCATTTGAACTGACCAACACCGGCGATCAGCCGTTGCAGCTCACGAAAAAGCCGTACATCGAAGTCGCGGCGGGGTGTTGACCGCCAGTACCGACCATCGGTTCGATGGTTATCAATCCCGGCCAGAAGACCACCGTGTCCATGTCGTTCATGATGCACGGCGATATGGGCGGCAAACATGATTTTCGCGTACACCTGGTTACGAATGATCCCGGCCAGCCTGATAAAACCGTACAGGTTCTCTCGAATTGGAAATAGATATCTGCCGCTGAGCTGGCGCAGATGGCTGTTTGTCACTTTTTGTCCCTGACATTTTGCAGCTTGACACCGCGCCCAAGTTGGCATACAATCCCCATCAGTTTAGTAGGACAACTTGATTCAATGAAACTGACTTCGCGCGATGAATACGCTTTGCTGGCCCTGGTCTATCTGGCCCGCCACGAATCGGAGGAATACATCCCCGCCGAGACGATCGCGCTGGCCCAGAAGATTCCGCTCAAATTTCTGGAGCAGATCCTGTCGGCTTTGAAGCACGCCAGGTATCTGAGCAGTTCCAAAGGGCAGCACGGCGGTTATCGTCTGGCGAAGCCGGCGGACAAGATCGCGCTGGCCGACATCATCCGCCTGTTCGATGGGGCGCTGGCGCCCACCGAGTCGGTCAGCAAGTACTTCTACGAATCGACGCCGATTGAGAAAGAGAAGAATCTGCTGAAGGTCTTCAAGGGGATTCGTGACTGCGTCTCCGAGACGCTGGAGCAGACGACGATTGCCGACGTCGTGTGACGGTTTTTTGGGGCGCTAAATTCAGACTATTCCGATAGGAAAAGAAACTTACCACCCGTCCCGCGCACCTGCGGCAGTTTATTTTGACTACAACCCGACTATCCCGATAGGAAAAGGAGTATTATGATTGACACGATTACGATTATGACCGGCTTTGGCCGCAGCGGTGAGTTGGAGGCCGTGCCCCGCATCGACCTGAAGATGGGCGACGTGGTCAGCATTGTCGGGCCGACCGGTTCCGGCAAGACGACGTTCATCAACGACATCGAACTCTTTGCGGATGCCAACACCCCGACGGGCCGGCGCATCCTCATCAACGGCGAGCGGCCGCCGACCGAGTATCGCGACGATCCGGCACGCAACCCGATCGCGCTGATCACGCAGCACACGACGTTCCTCTCGGACTTGCCGGTCAACGAATTTCTGCACACCCATGCGCGCATTCGCATCACGGATCTGGCACAGCGCGAGACGGCCATCGAGCGCACGTTGTCGTTCGCCAATCAACTGACTGGCGAGCCGATCATGCTGGAGAGCCGCATGACGGAACTCTCGGGTGGGCAGACACGCGCCTTGCTAATCGCCGATGCGACCATTATCTGCAACACGCCGATCGTGCTGCTAGACGAAGTGGAAAACGCCGGCATCCATCGCACGCGCGCGCTGGAACTGCTGCGGCAGTATCGCAAGATCTTCATCTTCGTCACGCACGATCCACGCATCGCGCTGCTGTCCGACTATCGCATCGTGATGCAGCGCGGGCGCATCACGCAGGTGCTGCACACCGACGCCGAAGAGCGCAAGCTGGCGACCGTGGTCAGCCATCTGGACGACGTGCTCTCAAACCTGCGCGACAAGATTCGATTTGGTGAACGCGTCACATCAGTGGAACTGGAGGGATTAGCATGAAACTTGCCATCTGTGCCGGGCCCGCGACGACGGGCAAAACTGCGGTGTTACGCCATATCATTCGCAAGCTAAAAGATAGCGGGCAGCGTGTGGCTTTCTTGAAGATCGATGTGCAGTACGCCGAGGAAGACGAGCAGTTCGCGCGTGAATTCGGCATTCCCACGCGCAAAGTGTATTCGGGCGAGTTGTGCCCCGATCACTGTAACGTCATGGTGCTGGGCGATGCCATGCAGTGGGCGCGCAAAGCCGACAGCGATGTGCTGCTGGTTGAGACGGCGGGCCTGTGCTTGCGCTGCTCGCCGTATGTCGATGGCGGCCTCGGCATGATCGTGCTGGAAGCGACCAGCGGCATGAATCTGCCGTTGAAGGTGGGNNTCGCTGGCCGATGTCGCGGTCGTCACCAAGATCGATCGGGTGTCGCAGGCCGAACGCGAAGTGTTCCGCGCGCGCATTCAAGACGTGGCGCCCGGCGTCCGCATCCGCGAAGTCAACGCGCTGTATGGCATTGGCATCGATCCGTTGGTCGATCACATCCGCGCGACGCCACACGCCGAAGAGAGCATGTTGTTGCGCGGCAATCCGCCGGTGGGCACCTGCACGATCTGCGTGGGCAAGAAGGACATTGGTTGGCAGTCGCATTTTGGCGTCGTGCGAGCACTGGATAACCAGACCTTCTATCGGGGGGAATGACATGAGCGATCGCATTTACTTTGACAACTCCGCCACCACACCGCTCGATCCGCGTGTGACCAAGGCGATGGGGCCCTACCTCGATGGAGTCTTCGGCAACCCCTCAAGCCTGCATTGGGCCGGGCGCGAAGCGCATGAAGCCCTCGCGCAAGCGCGGCAGCAAGTGGCCGATCTGTTCAGCGCGCAGCCGAACGAGATCATCTTCACGGCCAGCGGCACGGAGTCGGACAATATGGCGTTGATCGGCGTGATCGAGGGATTGGGCCAACGCGAGAACCACCTCATCACCAGCGCGATCGAGCATCCGGCGATTCTGGAAACGTGCCGTTATCTCGAAGGGCAGGGCGTTGACGTGACGTATTTGCCGGTCGATGGCGATGGCCTGATCGATCCGAACGATTTGCGTCAAGCCTTGCGCCCCACTACGCGCCTCGTCTCCATCATGGCGGCGAACAATGTCGTCGGCACGCTACAACCGATTACGGAACTGAGCCGCATCACGCACGAACACGGCGCGCTGTTTCATACCGATGCCGTACAGGCCGTCGGCAAGATTCCGTTGAATGTGCAAACTCAGCCGATCGATTTGTTGTCGTTGTCGGCGCACAAACTGCACGGGCCTAAAGGCGTCGGCGCGTTATATGTGCGCAGTGGCGTGACCCTCAAGCCGTTGGTGCACGGCGGTGGTCAGGAACGCGGCCTGCGTTCGGCAACCGAAAACGTGGCGGGCCTTGTCGGGTTGGGTAAGGCCGCCGAAATTGCGCGCGAAGAGATGTCCGAAGAAGCCTCGTATCTCGTCCAACTGCGCGATCGGCTTATCGACACCATTACGGCAACGCTGCCGAATGCCTACTTAATCGGTCATCGTTATCGACGTTTGCCGGGCCACGTCAGTCTGGGACTGGCCGGTCAGGAAGGCGAAGCGATCAAGTTGTTGCTCAGTCTGGATGAAGCCGGCATCGCCATCTCGACGGGCAGTGCGTGCAGCGCCAATCACGGCAGCGAACCATCGTATATTTTGCGCGCAATGGGTTTCGATCTGATCCGCGCGCGCGGCTCGCTGCGCATTACGCTGGGACGTTTCAACACCGCCGCCGAAGTCGATCGTTTCTTGAACGTGCTGCCTCACATCGCCGCGGAACTGCGGCCCATTACTTCCCGCCAATTCGTGGCGGCCTAACAGGGAGAGATCATGATCACTGCCACCCAAACCATCACCGTCGACGATTTGCCCGGCCTGAACTGCGGACTGTGCGGCCTGCGCACGTGTCATGACATGGCCGATCGGTTGGTGACCCAGCCGGAATTCATCGAGCGCTGCATTCACTTGTCGAACAATCGCATCTCGATCTCCACGCCGCAGATTGCAACGGGTCCGACGATCACGGCTGCGCCACAGGTTGATGCGACCTGCGGCAGTTGCGCCGTGAACGACCGTGTCACGGTGCAATCGAAACTCGCGCCGTCGTGGCATGATACGCTAAGCCGTGAATTCGATTTCTATCTGGAACACTTTCCCGAAGAACCCGGTCCGCGCGAGATCATGCTGCCGCACAATCCGATGCTCACGCGCGAGATGAACATCCAGCCCGGCGATATTTTGATCGGGCGACCGCTGGGCATGTCGTGCGGCTGTCCCATCACGCACTGCGGTGTGGCGATGGAAGTCGATCCGCGCACGGGCGTGATCGTGTGGTGTGTCACCGGGCCGTTGAGTCCGCGCCAGAAGGGCTTCAAGGATCTGGGCTATTACATCGCGGAAGGCTACGAAGGATTGATCACGCAGACGCGCGTCGACGTGAAGATCGGCATGCGCTACTTCTTCCAGCCGCGCATGTGCATGTTGCAGTGGCGGCACAGCGGTCTGGTCAACTTCATGAATCGCACGCCGGGGGGCCTGCAAGTGCGTCTGGAAGGGTTGTGGATTGGCTAAGGCAGAGACGCTGCATGCAGCGTCTGTACAAAAGGGAGAGAGACCATGTCGTTGTACGTTAAGCAGTTTGTCGATGCCAGTCTGGGGAATTCGTCGTATCTGGTGGCTTCCACCGAGACCAGCCGCGCGGCGGTGATCGATCCGCAGCGCGACATCGATCGCTACGTGCGGGCGGCCGAGGGACTGGGGCTGCATCTAGCCTTCGCGCTTGATACGCATCTGCACGCCGACTTCGTGTCCGGGGCGCGCGAGTTGGCGGCGCAGTCGAATGGCACGTTTCGCATCGGTGCGAGCGCGCAAGCCCGCGTGGGTTTTGAGCATCTGCCGTTGAGTGAAGGCGATACGCTCTCGTTGGGAGATGTAGCGATCGGGGTGTTGACCACACCGGGCCACACGCCCGAGCATATCAGTTTCACCGCCGCGCCGATTGGATCACATGCACCCCACGCGTTATTCAGCGGCGGGGCGTTGATCGTCGGCGGGGCCGGGCGCACCGATTTACTGGGACACGATCTCAGTGAACCACTGGCGCAGCAGTTGTATCACACGCTTCATCACAAATTGCTGCACCTGCCCGATCACGTGACGGTGTATCCTACGCATGGCGCGGGTTCGTTTTGCAATGCGCCGGCCAGCCCGGAGCGCGTCACGACGATCGGTCGTGAACGCGCGACGAATCGTTTGGCGCAGGTACGTGACGAAGAAGAATTTGTGCGCGCTGCGTTGAGCGATCTGCCCTCATATCCGACCTACTATCGTTACATGCGCGCCGTGAATCGCAATGGCCCGCTGGTGTTGGGCGGCGTGCCGGAATTAAAGCCGCTGCCACCCGAGGATGTGTGTCATCTGTCGAAGAATGGCGCAGTTGTGATCGATGTGCGTTCGCCGCGCGAGTTTGCCGCCGGGCATATTCCCGATTCCTATGGCGTGCCGCTGATTGCGCCGTTGAACACGTGGGTGGGTTGGGTGGTGCCTTTCGGGTTGCCGCTCGTCTTGATCGCCGATGATCCGGTGCAGCGTGAAGAAGCGGTGCGCGAGTTGATCCGCATTGGCTATGATGATCTGCGCGGTTATCTCGGCGGCGGGATCGCGGCGTGGGAAGCGGCCGGCGCGCCGGTGCGGCGCACGCCGATGATCAGCGTGTCCGAGCTGCACGAGTGGACACAACACTCTGATGCGCCGGTGATCCTCGACGTGCGGTTCGAGCACGAGTGGCGGGACGGGCATCTGCCGAACGCCCTGCACATCGAAGCCGGTCACGTGCGCGATCAGATCGATCGGATTCCACGCGATCGACCGGTGGTCGTCCACTGCGGCGCGGCCAATCGCGCGATGATCAGCGCGTCACTGTTGGAACAGCGCGGCTACACGAATGTGACGCTACTCGATACGGGCTTCAATCAGTGGCGTGAAGCCGGCTATGAGGTTGTGGAGAGGGCGGCGGAGGAAGCGGCATGGGTCCACTGATTGTTCGGCACGACGATCCCTTCAACGCCGGGCCGCCGTTGGATGTGTTGTGCCAGTCGGATATCACGCCAACCGAGCTGTTCTTCGTGCGCAATCACGGCGATGTACCGCAAATCGTTCCGGATACGTATCGCTTCACGATCGAGGGTGCGCCGCGCGCCCTATCGCTTTCGTTAGCTGACCTGCGCCGCCAATTCACGCCGGTCACGGTGGCCGCCACGCTGCAATGTGCGGGCAATCGGCGGCAGGAGTTGATGGCGTATCAGCCGATTCCGGGCGAGTTGGGTTGGGATGAGGCCGCCATCAGCCATGCGACGTGGCGCGGCGTGTGCTTGCGCGATGTGTTGCTGGCCGCCGGAATTGAACAGGACGATCGGGCGTGGCACGTAGCCTTTGAGGGCTTTGATCAAACGGAGCGGCTGAATTGCACGTTCAACTTCGGCGGATCGATTCCGATTGAGAAGGCGCTGAATCCCGAAGTCATTCTGGCGTATGAGATGAACGACGCGCCGCTGACGGCGCAGCATGGTTTTCCGCTGCGCGTGGTGGTGCCGGGTTACATCGGAGCGCGCAGTGTGAAGTGGTTGAAGCGTATCGTCGTGCAGGCTGTGCCTTCCGCTAACTATTTTCAGGCGCAGGCCTACCGCTTGTTTGCGCCGCAGGTGACGCCGGATAATGTCGATTGGAACAGCGGCCTCATGCTGGGCGAGATGTCGGTCAACGCGGTCATCGGCACACCGGCCAATGGCGCGGAATTGCCGGCCGGATCGATCGAGGTGCGGGGGTATGCCATCGCCGGCGGCGATCGCCGGGTCGCGCGCGTTGATCTCTCGCTGGATGAAGGCCGCTCATGGATCACAGCTGATCTCGGCGGCGACGATCAACCCTGGACATGGCGGCTGTGGTCCGCCCGCTTGAACCTCGCGCCCGGCGAACATACTCTCATCGCGCGCGCGATCGATTCAGCGGCAAACACGCAGCCGGAGGCGATCAGCAGCGTGTGGAATTTCAAGGGCTATATGAATAATGCGTGGCATCGCGTTCAGCTTACGGTGTGCTAAACCGACTTCCAGGAGAAAAGGATGAGCGACAGAAAAGTAGATCATTCAGCATTGTGCACGAATCAGGCCTTCATCATCGGCCTCTTGTTGATCGCCTTCATCGTCGACGCGAAGTGGCTGGTGACGTTTGTGGCGGCGGTGATGTTGGTGGGCACCTTCCTGCCGAAGCTCTCGTTGTTCAAAGCGGTCTACGTGTATATCCTGAAACCGCGCGGCCTGGTAAAGCCGGATGTGAAAGCGGACAATCCCGAACCGCATCTATTTGCGCAGGGCGTGGGCGGCTCATTCTTGACAGCGGCGACGATTGCGTTTGCGTTGGCCGCGCCGCTCGTGGGCTGGGTGTTGACATGGATCGTGATCGGGCTGGCGTCGCTCAATCTGTTTGCGGGGATTTGCGTCGGCTGCCTGATGTATTACTGGTTCAATCGCCTGGGTGTGCCGGGCTTCAAGGTGGCGCGCCTTCAAAAATGATGGCGGCCGGCAACCGGTCTTGACACTTCAAGCTGAGCTGTTACACTCTTAATACGTTTGCCAGTGGAGAACCATCGATGAGATCACAACGGTGCTTGTGTTGTGGCAGGGCGAGGTGCTAGTCATCGTCCTGCGTGCCTAAGCGTTGAAACGCTGTACTACAAGATCAACACGCCCGACGGTGGCCGTGCCCTTCGCAAGATTTTGTGAAGACGCGTCAGCCGCTTGTCTCGGGGTTGTGTTGATCTTTTTGTTTGTGGTGAAACCGTTAGCCCAACAACCCTACTGTTAATGAAAGGAAGAAATGACTATGACGACCTTATCTTTGCCGGACACCATTGCTGACCGGTCAGGGCAGCGCCAGACTTACGAAAACATCCTGGGCGCGATCGGACAGACGCCGCTGGTACGGCTCAATCGCGTGGTGGCGGACGTCTATGCCAACGTCTTTGCCAAAGTGGAGTTCTTCAATCCCGGCGGCTCGGTGAAAGACCGTATCGCCGTGTCCATCATCGAAGACGCCGAGCAGCGCGGCCTGCTCAGGCCGGGCGGCACCATCGTCGAAGCAACCTCGGGCAATACCGGCGCAGGGCTGGCTGTGGCGGCGGCCGTGAAGGGCTACAAATCCGTGTTCGTCATGCCCGACAAGATGAGCGAAGAAAAGGTGCGCTATCTGCGCGCTTTGGGCGCGCGCGTCATCATCACGCCGACCGCCGTCACGCCTGATGATCCCCGCAGTTACTACAGCGTGGCGAAGCGCACGGTGGCCGAGACGCCCAACAGCATCCTGGCGAATCAGTATCACAATCCGGCCAATCCAGCCGCGCACTATCGCACGACCGGGCCTGAAATCTGGGCGCAAACCGCCGGCCAGATCGATGTGTGGATCGCGGGCATGGGTACGGGCGGCACCATCACCGGCACGGCGCGTTATCTCAAAGAACGCAATCCCAACCTCAAGGTCGTCGGCGTCGACATTCTCGGCTCGCTGTTGTATGACACGTGGAAGCTGGGACACATGCCCACGGAACCGTTCTTGAAGACCTACAAGATCGAAGGCATCGGCGAAGACTTCATTCCGGGCGCGCTCGATCTCAGCCTGATCGACGAAGTGGTGCAGGTGGACGATCGCGAATCGTTCTTGATGGCGCGACGACTGGTGCGTGAGGAAGGCATCTTCAGCGGCGGCTCGTCGGGATCGGCGGTAGCCGGCTTGCACAAATCGCAGATCGTGCGCACGCTGCGCGCCGATCAAACGGCGGTGGTCCTGCTGCCGGATTCGGGCGATCGGTATTTGAGCAAGCTGTATGACGACAACTGGATGCGCGAGAATGGTTTCCTGTCCAGCGGCTGGTCGAGCAATCGCGTGGCCGACGTGCTCAACCGCCCCGATCGGATCGATCTCGTCACGGCGCGCATTGACGATCGGATGACGGCCGTCATCGCGCTGATGAAAGAGTACGACATCTCGCAGGTGCCCGTGATCGACGCGCAGGGCAAACTCGCCGGCATCGTCACCGAAGTCGATGTGCTCGAACACTTGCTGCACGGCGGACACGAGCACGATCCGGCGGAGACCGTGGCGCCGATCGTCAATCCCAACGTCGTCACGGTCAACCTCGGCGCGAGTCTGGAAAGCGTGCTGACCAACTTCGAACGCGGCAAGGTGGTGATCGTCGTCGATGATGGCAAGCCCGTCGGGATTCTGACCAAGATCGATCTGATCGATCTCATGACGCGGCAGATTCACTAGAAACCCATCGCTCAGCCGTCATGCCCGAGTGTTTTTATCGGGCATCCAGGTTTCTGATGAGCAATTTGCGCTGGTCAATTAGCTGGATTCCCGCTTACTACACGCGGGAATGACGTAGCCGACGCGCTAACTTAAAGCCATTGGGCTAAAGCCTCGATTCCAAACACAACCTGACAAATAGGAAATCGACGTGACAAAACAACTTCATCTCGAAACCTTGGCGATTCACGCCGGACAAGCGCCCGATCCGACGACGGGCGCGGTGATGACGCCGATCTATCAAACTTCGACCTATGTGCAGAGCGGCGTCGGCGAACACAAGGGCTACGACTACGCCCGCACTGGCAATCCCACACGCACGGCGCTCGAAACGTGTCTGGCCGCGCTGGAAGGTGCAGCGCACGGCCTGTGTTTTGCCTCGGGCATGGCGGCCATCGATACGCTGCTGCGGCTGATCAAACCGGGCGAGCATGTGTTGGCGAGCAACGATGTCTACGGCGGCACGTATCGCCTGTTCACGCGCGTGCTGCGCGAGTATGGCTTGCAGTTCGATTTCGTCGAGCTGGCCGATCTCGATCGGGTACGCGCAGCTCTCAAGCCCAACACGCGCTTGCTGTGGGTGGAAACGCCGACGAATCCCTTGTTGAAGATCGCCGATCTCGCCGCGCTGGCTGAGATCGCACACGCCGCAGGCGCGCAACTGGCCGTCGATAACACCTTCGCTTCGCCGTATCTGCAACAACCGATCGGCCTGGGCGCCGACTTCGTGATCCACAGCACCACCAAGTATCTGGGCGGGCACAGCGATGTGATCGGCGGGGCGATTCTGACGAATGATGCGGCGGCCTACGAGCGTTTGAAGTTTTTGCAGAATGCCGTGGGGGCGGTGCCGGGGCCGCTCGATTGTTTTCTCACGCTGCGCGGCCTGAAGACACTGCCGCTGCGGATGGAGCGGCACTCGGCCAACGCGCAGCGCGTCGCCGAGTTTCTAGCCGATCATCCCGGTGTGAAGCACGTGATCTATCCGGGGTTGGATGATCATCCGGGGCATCGGGTCGCACAGAAGCAGATGCGCCTGTATGGCGGCATGATCTCGTTCCTGCCCGTCGGCGATGCCGCTACCGCTAAGCGCATTGTGGAACGCACGAAGATTTTCGCGCTGGCTGAATCGCTGGGCGGCGTCGAATCGTTAATCGAATTGCCCGCGCAGATGACGCATGCCTCAGTCGCCGGTTCGCCGCTGCAAGTCGATGCGACGTTGATTCGCTTGTCGGTCGGGCTGGAACATGTCGATGATCTGATCGCCGACTTGCAACAGGCGTTAGTGATCGCGTGAACTGGATCAGTTTGTTATGCGCGACTGAGCGGGTCGCCATTTTATTTTGCGGAGAATGGCGGCGCAGCATCAGCTGGTTGACGCGCTCGACATCTACGGGCTGTTTCACAGTTGGTCATTGAGGTGGGGTTGCTCTTCTGCCAGACAAGATCGTCGCAGTATGCGCGACTCAGTGTGTCGCCATTTATTCAGGCGAAGAGTGGTGGTAAAGTTACAACGTACCGGTCAACTCAACATCTCCCTTGCTATGATTGCCGCTCTGATCTGCCCTCGCAGTGATGGCCGGGATGCGCGACAACAAAAACCCAAATTCTGAAGGAGAAAATCAAATGGCTGAAGATATCCGTCAAACGTTGAGTGAGCAGGCTGCGCGCCAACTGGCCAACGCTACCAAGACTCACGCGCAATGGTCGGGCATTACGCCCCGCTGGCTGCCCGCTTTCCTGCCGTGGGTGGCGGTCGAAGCCGGCATCTTCCGGCTGAACCGCGTCAAGGATGCGGCGGCAGGCGCGTCCGAGGATGTCGAATGCAGCCCAAAGAACGACGCCGATCTGCCGGAGACCTTCATCGATTACGATGCGGCTCCGCGCGAATTCTCGATGAACGCGGTCACGACCGTGTTGGATATTCAGACCCGCGTCTCGGACTTGTACAGCAGCCCGATCGATCAGATTCAGGAGCAGGTGCGGCTGTTGATCGAGAAGGTGAAGGAACAGCAGGAATCCCAATTGCTCAACAATGAGGGTTACGGTCTGCTCCACAACATTATCGATTCGCAGAAGATCACGCCGCGCAAAGACGGCCGCCCCACACCGGACGACCTCGACGAGCTGATCACCAAAGTCTGGAAAGAGCCGGCGTTCTTCCTGGCCCATCCGCGCGCCATTGCGGCCTTCGGGCGCGAGTGCACACGCCGCGGAGTTCCGCCAGCCATCGCCACGATTTTCGGTTCGCAGTTCCTGACCTGGCGCGGGCTGCCGTTGGTCCCGAGCGACAAGCTCCGCATGGACGGCAACCAGACCGATATTTTGCTGCTGCGCACCGGCGAGAAGAAGCAGGGCGTCGTCGGGTTGTTCCAGCCGGGCGTGCCGGGCGAGGTTGCCCCCAGCCTGTCCGTGCGCTTCATGGGCATCAATCGCAAGGCCATCGCCTCGTATTTGATTTCACTATACTGCTCGGCGGTAGTGTTGACCGAAGATGCGATTGCCGTCTTGCAGGATGTCCAGGTGGATAAGTACTATGACTACGCCTGATCTCCGCCCACCCGGCGGAGGCGGCTCGCTGGCCGGGACGCTGGAAGCGCTGGCCGCTCAGGCGGCGGGCGCGCCCGCCCCGGACTTGATCGCACAGCTAGCCAACCAGTTCTTCGCGGCACTACCGGGCCAGGCCCCGGCTGTGGCGGATGTCGGCACGTCTACTGTGTCGCACACGCAGCCGGTCGTTGCGCCTACTGTGCCGCCAACCTCTGAGTTGGCGCTGTCGTCACCTCCGCCTGTGCCGTCGTCTATTTCGGAAATCTCTCTGCCGGGCGGAACGTCCGCTCCGGCTAATCTACCACCGGGTGTGACGGGAAACTTCCCGGCGGCGTTGTCCGCTCAATCGGTGCCGGCCGATGTGTCGGCGCCAGTAACTCTGGCGGCGCCGGTGACTCTGGCGGCGCCGGTGACTCTGGCGGCGAATCCCGATCTGAGTGCGTTACCTCAAGCGTTGAGCAGCGCCCTCTCGATCGGGCGGCAGGGAGCCGATGGTGCGCCATCCCTTCCGTTCGGCGCAGCCTCGCTGCCCGTCGGTGGACACTACTTTATCGAGGATGCGTTGGCCGCAGCGGGCGGCGGCGGACTGCCGTTCAAGTTCGACACGCTGACGCTGGGGCCTGAAGCGAAGGGATACAGTCCGGCGCGCGTGCCGGAGATTGGGTTTGGGCCGCGCCCGTTCGATCCCAATCACATCCGGTGCGACTTCCCGATCTTGCAGGAGCAGGTGCATGGCAAGCGGTTGGTGTGGCTGGATAACGCGGCCACGACTCAGAAGCCGCAGGCGGTGATCGACCGGCTGGCCTACTACTACGAACACGAAAACTCCAACATTCACCGCGCCGCGCATGCGTTGGCCGCGCGGGCGACCGATGCCTTTGAGGGCGCGCGCGAAAAAGTGCGCCGCTTCCTGAACGCCGGGTCGGTGCAGGAGATCATCTTCGTGCGCGGCACGACCGAGGCCATCAACCTGGTGGCGCAGAGCTGGGGCCGGCAGAACATCGGCGAGGGCGATGAGATTCTGGTGACGTGGCTGGAACACCACGCCAACATCGTGCCGTGGCAGCAACTGGCGGCGGAGAAGGGCGCGCGGTTGCGGGTGGCTCCGGTGGACGACGACGGGCAGATCATCCTCTCGGAATACGAGAAGCTGATCGGGCCGCGCACCAAACTGGTCGCCATCACGCAGGTCTCGAACGCGCTGGGCACCATCACGCCCGTGCATGAGATGGTGGCGGCGGCTCATCGGCATGGCGCGCGCGTGCTGGTGGACGGCGCGCAGGCAGTATCGCACATGCGCGTGGACGTGCAGTCGATGAATCCCGACTTCTTTGTGTTCTCCGGCCACAAGATTTTCGGGCCGACGGGCATCGGCGTGGTCTACGGCCGGAAAGAGTTGCTGGACAGCATGCCACCCTGGCAGGGCGGCGGCAACATGATCGCCGATGTGACTTTCGAGCGCACGGTGTTTCAGGCGGCTCCGGCCAAGTTTGAGGCGGGCACGGGGAATATCGCCGACGCGATCGGGCTGGGCGCGGCGCTGGACTATGTGTCGGCCATCGGTCTGGAGAACGTGAGCGCGTACGAACACAATCTGCTGGAGTATGCCACGGCGGGCCTGCGCACGGTGCCGGGCTTGCGCATCATCGGCACCGCCAGAGAAAAGGCCGGGGTGATCTCGTTTGTGCTGGACAACCTGCGGACGCAGGATGTGGGCACCGCGCTGGATCAGGAAGGCATCGCGGTGCGGGCGGGCCATCACTGTGCGCAGCCCATCCTGCGCCGCTTCGGCGTGGAGAGCACGGTACGCGCTTCGCTGGCGCCGTATAATAATTGCGAGGACATCGATGCGCTGGTGGCCGCGCTGCATCGCATCCGAGCGAATCAGCAGAGCGGTACACGAAAGTAACTGCATTTCACACGTTGTCGGCCCATCCAGCATGCTGGATGGGCCGATTGCTTTTGCGGCGAGTGGGGTAGACCCTCACCCCTGACCCCTCTCCCTATTGTGGGAGAGGGGAGCATGACGTTTGACCCACGCCTGCATTCAAACTATACTTGCTTTATCCACCGTACTGCAGGATTACTTATATGCCCCCCAATCATCTGATGAACTCTGGTATCCGCGACAACCATCATCGCGGCACGGTTGGTGATTTCCTCAAGGAAAAGATTCAAGACGGATCCGCTCTGTCGATCGTCTCTGCTTACTTCACCATTTACGCGTACGAAGCTCTCAAAAAGCAGTTGTCTGGTATCGAGAATCTCCGCTTCCTGTTTGGCGAACCCCGTTTTGTTAAGGCGCTTGATCCCGATAAGAACAAACACAAAGCATTTGACATCGAAGATGGCCGCTTGCATCTCACGAATCGACTTGAGCAGAAGCGCGTCGCCAAAGATTGTGCCGACTGGCTGGCTGCCAAAGCCGAAATTCGATCGATCAAGCAATCCAATCTCTTGCATGGCAAGATGTATCACGTGGCGCACAACGGTGTTGAAGATGTGCTCCATAGGTGGTTCCCGTTTTCGGCAATTGATATGAATTTCAAGGAATCAAAGCATGGATAATCCTCAGTAGGTGCAAAATTAACATATAAGTGCCAAGCGGCATATCGAATTTCCGGCGGAAAATAGCGGGAAACCCTCGCGTATATGTTAGTTTTGCACCTGTTGATAATCCTTTTTTTAGTCACCCTATTCTCAATCGCCCATACGAATATCCCCTGCGGCATTGGGAACTTGATGTGGATGGTCAGCCTACGCAGCAGACCATCGAGCGCCGCCGGAGTGCAGAGTTCATCACGCCGATTCCTAAACCGAGGAAGCGGAAGTCGGACAAGAAAGCCGACACTCAGATGTCACTGGTGCTGGATGAAGGCAAAGGGTTATCGACCAGCGACCAGCAATATGATCTTACAGGCAATATCAACCTTGTCCGGAAATACGTGGACGCCTGGCGGATGATTCCCGATTCCAACGATTGGAAGGTAACGCCGGAAACCGCGCGATTATTACAGCATTGGCGGCATTACCAATTCACGGACATCCGACCTTTTTTCTGCCAGGTCGAAGCGGTGGAAACACTGATCTGGTTGACCGAAGTTGCGCCCAAAGGGGGGAAACGCGAGAAAGAACTTTTGGAACGCCTGACCAGCGCAAGTAATGAAGCCAACCCCGGTCTTGAGCGCATCGCGCTCAAGATGGCGACCGGCTCAGGGAAGACGACTGTGATGGCGATGATCATCGCCTGGCAGACGATCAATGCATTGCGCTATCCGACCAGCAAAAAATTCACGCGGGGATTCCTGGTGATGACGCCCGGCATCACCATCCGTGACCGGTTGCGCGTTCTACAACCCAATGACCCGTATAGTTATTACGCCAGTCGTGAACTTGTGCCGGCTGATCTTCTACCGGAACTGGGCAAAGCAAAAATTGTCATCACCAATTACCACGCCTTCAAACTGCGCGAGCGTATTCCGCTTTCCAAAGGCGGGCGTTCTTTGTTGCAGGGACGCGGTGAAGAGTTGAATACGCTGGAGACGGAAGGGCAGATGCTCCAGCGCGTGATGCCGGAATTGATGGGCATGAAAAACATCATGTCGATCAATGACGAGGCCCATCACTGCTACCGCGAAAAGCCTGAAAAAGAAGAAGATGATGAAGATCTAAAGGGCGATGACCGTAAGGAAGCCGAGGCAAACAACGAGGCGGCTCGCTTGTGGATCAGCGGACTTGAAATTGTCAGTAAAACAATCGGGCTGGCGCAGGTCGTTGATCTTTCAGCCACACCGTTCTTCTTGAGCGGCTCGGGCTACGTCGAGGGGACGATCTTCCCGTGGACGATGAGCGACTTCTCGTTGATGGATGCCATCGAATGTGGCATCGTGAAGCTGCCGCGCGTACCCGTCGCGGATAATATCCCCGGCGGCGAGATGCCCAAGTTCCGCAATATCTGGGAGAACGTCCGCGCGAAGATGCCCCCAATGGGACGTGGAAAAGCCAAGAGCCTTGACCCGCTCAGTTTGCCGGTTGAACTTCAGACGGCGTTTGAAGCGTTGTATGGTCATTACCAAAAGACGTATGATCTCTGGAAACAGGCGGGCATCAGCACACCCCCCTGCTTTATCATCGTCTGCCAGAACACCTCCATTTCGAAACTGGTGTATGACTTTATTTCAGGGTTTCAACGTGAAAATGAGGATGGCACATCCACTTTGGTGCCGGGACGTTTGGAATTGTTCCGCAATTATGATGAATATGGCAATCCTTTGGCGCGCCCCAACACCCTTTTGATCGACAGCGAGCAGTTGGAGTCGGGCGAAGCGCTCGACCCAAATTTCCGCCAGATGGCCACGGACGAGATCGAACGCTTTCGGCGCGAGATCATCCAGCGCACCGGTGACCAGCGTCAGGCGGATAACATCACGGATCAGGACTTGCTGCGCGAGGTGATGAATACCGTCGGCAAACCAGGCCGGTTGGGCGAATCGATCCGCTGTGTGGTTTCGGTCTCGATGCTGACCGAAGGCTGGGATGCCAACACCGTTACCCACATCCTCGGTATCCGCGCCTTTGGCACGCAGTTGTTGTGCGAGCAGGTGGTCGGACGCGCGCTGCGCAGACAATCCTATGATCTGAACGAGGATGGTTTGTTCGATGTCGAATATGCTGATATCCTCGGCATTCCCTTCGATTTCACCGCCAAGCCGGTTATCTCCAAACCGCAACCCCCGCGTGAGAGTGTGCATGTGCATGCCATGCGACCGGAGCGCGATGCGCTTGAAATTCAATTTCCGCGTGTGGCGGGTTATCGCGTGGAGTTGCCGAATGAACGCCTCGAAGCGGAATTCAATGAAGATTCGACTCTGGAGTTGACCCCGGATCTGGTGGGGCCATCGATCACCACGAACGCGGGCATTATCGGCGAAGGCGTGGACTTGAGCCTGAAACATCTCGAAGATATGCGCCACTCGACGCTGATTTTCCACCTGACCTCGCGGCTGCTTTACAATCACTACCGCGACCCGGACAAGGAGCCGGAATACCATTTGTTCGGGCAGCTCAAGCGCATCACCAAGCAATGGTTGGAGAGCTATCTGGTCTGCAAGGGCGGGACGTATCCGGCGCAGTTGATCTATCAGGAACTGGCGGATATGGCATGCGCGCACATCCATGCCGGGATCACGCGCCATTTCGAGGGCCAACAGCCCATCCGCGCCGTGCTCGACCCGTACAACCCGACCGGCTCCAGCCTGCACGTGAACTTCTACACCTCCAAAGCCAGCCGCTGGCAGACCGACTCGCGCAAGTGCCATGTCAACTGGGCAATCCTGGACAGCGACTGGGAAGGGGAGTTCTGCCGCGTGGTGGAATCCCATCCCCGCGTGCGGGCGTACATCAAAAACCAGGGGCTGGGATTGGAAGTGCCCTATCGGTACGGCTCCAACATGCGAAAGTACATTCCGGATTTTATTGTGCAGGTGGATGACGGACGTGAAGATCCATTGAACCTAATCGTGGAGATCAAAGGCTATCGCGGCGAGGATGCCAAAGAAAAGAAATCCACGATGGATACTTACTGGATTCCCGGTGTCAATCACCTCGGCACGTATGGACGCTGGGCTTTCCTGGAACTGAAGGATGTATACCTGATGCAAGATCAGTTTGGCGCCAGTGTCGAAGAAGCGTTGAATAAAATTTAATGTCATGCTGAGCAAAGCGAAGCATCTCTACGACTATCGCAGAGACCCTTCGCTCCGCTCAGGGTGACATGCATTACAACAAGGAAACCTCATGGCAAAGAAAACCACTAAAACAAAATCACAGAAATCCATCGAGTCCATCAAACACAAAGATGCCTCGCGCAAGAACATCCCCACCGCCGAGTATCAATCGGTCTTGAGTGAGGAACAACAGACGCCGATTCAAGTTGCTTATGCAAGACGCAACCCTGACCTCGATCCGCAGTTGGTTTGGCGTGGAAAAGACATGCAGGACTGGTCTGACCTGGTAGTGCAGGCTCCACCGATTTATATTCAGGAGAAGGTGCATCCTAAGGTCTTGATTGACGATCTGCGTAAACAAACAGAGGAACAGGAGAAGGTCGGAAAACCCGAGCAATTCGATATGTTCGCCGATTTCAACGGCTTGCCCAATGAAGCCGCCAAGACCGAGTTCTACCAGCACGNNCGCATGATCCTGGGCGACAGCCTGCAGGTGATGGCCTCTCTGGCGGAACGTGAAGGGTTGCGCGGTAAGGTGCAGTGCATTTACATTGACCCACCTTATGGCATCAAATTCAACTCCAATTTTCAGTGGTCAACGACCAGCCGCGATGTGACAGATGGCAAAGCCGATCACATCACTCGTGAGCCCGAGCAGGTGAAAGCTTTCCGCGATACTTGGCGGGATGGTATTCACTCTTATCTTACCTACCTTAGAGACAGACTCATTGTAGCTCGTGACCTACTCACCGACTGTGGATCGATCTTCGTCCAGATTGGCGATGAGAATGTTCATCGCATTCGGTCAGTGATGGATGAGGCTTTTGGGGAAGCCAACTTGGTTTCTTCCATAGCATTCAAGAAAACTTCTGGAACAGGCTCAGTACTTCCCGGATTTAAGGGAATGGCATAATAGTCTCCATCTTACCGTTTGGAGACTTAGCC
>PMCF01000333.1 GCA_003154115.1 Anaerolineae bacterium | reverse complement strand
CTGAGCGTGTTTTGAGCCATGCCAAATTGTGTTTGCGACAACGCCGACTGGTGTGCTGTTAGGTAATTGACAGGCGCATCGCGCCTAGTTGGTGTAGAATCTAGCGCACTGGGGTGGCGCTTGAGTGTGCCCGGTCAAACCTCCCGTCAAGCGGCGAGGCTGCAACGAAGACTGAACCCCCAACTATTGATTCGGATTTTCAACTATGGCGAAATTGTCACTGTCTCTTCTTGGATCGCCCCTCATCACCGTTGAGGGCGAACCAATCACCGCGTTGACCGTTAAGACGCAAGCCCTGCTCGTTTATCTAGCCATTGAATCTGATCGTCCCCATCGCCGTGAAGCCCTCGCCGGTCTGTTGTGGGGCGAACAATCTGACATGGCCGCGCGCAACAGCCTTCGTCAATCGATCCATCAACTGCAACGTGCGCTGGGTGAAGTTCTGATCGCTACGGCTCAAACCGTTCAGTTCAACTCGAACGGCGATCACGCGCTGGATGTGACGCGTTTTGTGGCATTCATCGCGGACTGTGATCGGCATGTTCATCGCCGCCGCGCCGTGTGTCGCGCTTGCGCCGAACGGCTGGGTGGCGCAGCCGAGTTGTATCGCGGCGAATTGCTCTCCGGTCTCTTTGTCAAGGATAGTCCGGCTTTTGAAGAATGGCTGTTGATTAAGCGCGAGCAGTTGTCGCGCCTGGCTGTGGCGGCGCTGCATGACCTGGCCGATTATCATGCCCGGCTAGGTGAATTTGAAGCGATGGAGCACATGGCGCGGCGGCAGATTCAGATCGATCCATTCCGCGAAGAGGCCGTGCGTCAACTCTTGCGCGCGCTCGTGCTGAGCAATCGACGCAATGCCGCCCTGGCACATTATCAAGCTTTCTGCGCGCTGTTGACCGATGAATTGAACGCGCAGCCCGAAGTGGAGACCACGGCGCTGGTCGAGCAAATTGAAGCGGGTCAGCTGGCCGCCGCGTTGCCTCACACGAATCTTCCGTTTCCACTGACGCCTTTGATTGGCCGCGAGCAAGAGATGAGCCAGCTCGGCGATTGCTTGCAAGATCCGGGCGTGCGGCTGCTCACGCTCGTCGGGCCGGGCGGGATTGGCAAGACGCGCCTGGCCCTGGAAGCGGTGGCCCGCGAAGCGTTTGCGTTTGCGGACGGCGCTTGCTTTGTTTCTCTGGTCGAAGTCAACGCGCCTGAGCTGGTCCTCTTTGCCATTGCCGACACACTGCATTTTTCGTTCACGGATGCGGCCGAACCGAAAACTCAGCTTGTGAGTTTTTTGCGCGACAAAGAACTGCTGCTGCTGCTCGATAGCTTCGAGCATGTGATCGAGGCCGCCGGATTGGTCGCCGAACTGCTGCAACAGTGTCCTGGCCTCACGGGGCTCGTAACCAGCCGCGAGCGTTTGCAAGTGCGGGGTGAGCGACAGTTTCCTGTGCCGCCGTTGAGGCTGCCCGATCTCGAACAACTGACGCGTCAGCCAAGCGCGGCCGTGTCCGAAGCGACGCGCGCTGCCTCAGTGGCTTTGTTTGTCGAACGCGCTCATGCTGCACAGCCCGGTTTTGTCCTCGATCAAACGAATGTCCTGGCAGTTGCGGGAATTTGCATACGTCTGGAGGCCATTCCACTGGCGATCGAGCTGGCCGCCGCCCGTCTGCCACAACTTGATCCCCAACTGTTGCTCGAGCGCTTGAGCGAACGCTTGACGGTGCTCACCAACGGCGATCGGGATTTACCGGCCCGACAACGCACGCTGCGTGCGACGCTGGATTGGAGCTATTCGCTGCTCGACGCAGAAGCCAAAACTCTGTTTGCCAAGTTGGCGGTGTTCTCCGGCGGTGGCACATTGGAGTCTATCCAGGCAGTGTGCGCGGAATCTGATTGCCTGGTGCCTCGACTGCAAGCGCTGCGCGACAAGAGTCTGCTTCAGCAGCGTGAGCCTGTTCAAAGCGAGGTGCGCTGGGCAATGCTGGATACGCTGCGTGAATATGCTTGGGATCAATTGGCGACAAGCGGCGAATTGGCGTTGTTAGCGAAACGACACGCGCAATACTTTTTGAAGCTGGCCGAACAATCGGATGTGGAATTGAAAGGCGCGCAGCAACGCGTGTGGTTGGAACGCATCGAAGCCGAGCACAACAATATGCGCGCCGCATTGAGCTGGGCGCTCGCACAGCAAGAAAGCAATCTAGCCTTACAATTGAGCAGTGCGCTGTCTACCTTCTGGTATTATCACGGCGACTTCATCGAAGGCCAGCATTGGTTACAACAGGCGTTGGCAAGCGCAGGCCATGTGACACCTGATACCTCCTCCGCCGCACGCTGGTATACCCGAGCCTTGATTGGCGCAGGGCAATTAGCCGACTCGCGCGCTGATCAAGCGTTAGCGCAGACTCTTTTGACAGAAGCAGTGCAGCGGGCGCGAACAGCGGGCGATAAACCAGGCTTAGCCCTGGGCCTCGAGTGGCTGGGCGCCAGCACCAATGGCCGCGATCAGGCATCGGCGCGCAATTTCTTGCAAGAGAGTCTAGCTCTCTGGCGTGAACTGTACAGTCCCAGCAAGTTTGATCTGGCGTTGGTGCTGCATCTTCTGGGCATGGTGGCGCGTTACGAGCATGATTACGCATCGGCAGGGACCTATTATGAAGAAGCCCTGAGCTTGCGTCGTGCACTTGGCAGCAAAACAGGCATCGCTTGCACTCTGGCTAGTTTGGGACTGGTTGCACTCGCGACCGGGAATTTAGTCCATGGGGAAGAATTGTATCGTGAGAGCCTGCTATTGGCGTCGGAGTTGAGGAGCCAGCCACGCATCATCGAAGCACTGGAAGGGCTGGCTGCTACTGCCGTCGCGCAGGGTGATTTGAGGAAGGGCGCTTTGCTCTACGGTCAGCTAGGCAGCTGTTACAAGCGGCTGTCTTATCTCCAGCCGATTGAACCGGCGACATATGATCAGTACATCGCGGCCTTACGCCAGCAATTGGACGAAGCGGCACTGGCGACCGAGTGGGCGCAGGGTCAGGCGATGAGCCTCGAACAAGCCGTCGCCTGCGCGCTGAACGGGCAAGATGTGGAATAGCGCCAGCCCATGAAGGTTCGCGGTGGATGATGAATCGACTCGATGACGCGCTGCAACCCCACAAACAGCGCGGGGCAGGCCAACGCGCTGGTGACAAGGTGAAGTCCGGCTTTCGAGGAGCGAGAGCCGGACTTTTTGTGGCGATTACGCGTTGAGTTTCTTGAGCAGGTCGGGGGCGTTGGCGCAGGGCGACTTTGGCGATGCCTGTGAGTTGTTTCAGGTAGGCATCGAGTTCTTTAACGGCCGCGTTGCGATCGGCGGTGGCTTTGGTGGCGCTGCCGATGGCGGTGTTCTGATCGGTGTCGGCCTTGGAGTAGGCGTCGAGCGCGGCCAGGGCGGCGGTGATGGTGGCCGCCGGGAAACCGTAGGTGGCCAGCGTGGCGGCATAGGGCGGCTGCTGGGCGGCCTGGTAAGAGGCGCGCGCCAGGGTGATGAATTTTTGCTTGTCGGTGGGCAGCGTGCCGGTGACTTTGAGGGCGGTGCGATCGGCGGCGCTGAAGGCCGTGATGGAGCGGACGGTCTCGCGGAAGTCGATGACCATTTCGCGGGCCGTGGCGGCATGGCCCGACACGCCGGCGGTGGCATGCCCCTGCGCGGCCATGCTGGTCTGGCGCTGGGTGAAGGCGGCTTGAGCGGCTTGGTGCAGCCCGCGGCCTTCGGCCAGTTTGGCGGCGTCATAGCCACGGGTGGCCAGCACGGCGGAGATTTCGGGATCGCCTTCGATGGTGTCCAGATACTGCGCGGCGGCGGTGATCTTGTCCGCGATCTGCTGGTCCTGATCGGCGTTGCGTTTGATGGGCTTGGGGATCGGAACCACAGGGTCGGTCATGATGCTCCTTGCTGGAAAGATGGATTCAATCGGCTTGGCGTGCGCAGCGTGTCCGGCGGCATACGCCGAGCCGAAAGTTGACCGGGTGTCCCCCGCCCGATGGTGCTTTCTGACCTTTTTAGGTTGGTGAGTATTTGTTTTACTCCGCTAAGAGACGGTTATGAAGTGCTTATATGAGTTTGGTTCTTCAGGAATTGCTGTGGG
>PMCF01000236.1 GCA_003154115.1 Anaerolineae bacterium | reverse complement strand
GAAGGTAGAAAAGGGCAACTGCACCCGAATGCATTCCGCTAATCAGTAGTTGGGCGGCACGTAGAGCGAGGTTCACTGTCTTGTAGATTATGAAACAAACAACCTGTGTAATCACATTTGCGCTGCTCATTTTCATCTCAGCATGTACTTCATCATCAGATGCTCTAGCCGTTGATGAAAGGCAGAGATGCCAACAACCATTTCAAGAAGTCGGCGATCTCTCAGTTGTACGACTAAACGAAAATGCCGTTGCAGAAAAGTTAGTAGAAGCTGGCGAGTATTTTCTAAACAACTGCACCAAGTCGAATGTGCCACTTTCAAGTCAACAGACGCGCTTGGCCGAACTTGCTAATTTTGCTCAAGTTATTCCGGTGTCGTCTAATTGTGGCATCCGATATATACCAACGACTCAACTCGCAGACTTGGACAAGAACGGGACAGATGAACTCCTCCTGCATACACAAGCTATTCGCTGTGATCTAACAGGTTTTCGAGGCGGCGGCGGAGTAAGCATTGTCTTTCGCAAAGATGATCAGAAGGCAACATGGAAAGGTACTTTAATCTGGCCTTGTTTCGACGGCTGTACGGCTTCAGGGACTTGGACACAAGCGCCACAACCGTTAGTGCAAGTCTTGCCCGTGCATGATTCCGAAAATCGCGCATTCATGATTGTTGTGGGCGATTATTTGGGCGGGGATAATTCAGGAAGGTATATCAATGTATGGCGTTGGGAGTATGATGGTACAGCTGAAACTGTTTTACAGGTTCGCCTTAGAACCTATCTCTAAACCTATCGCTGAGGCGGCGATTAGCCGCAAAAATAGCCGCTTGGGCGCACAAGTTCGAGGTTTAGAGATAGGCTCTTAATAATTGGTGCGGTGCGGTGAATTCCAAAGAATGGCAACTCACCAAAGAGGGCAATATCTTTATACCAGAAGCACCAGCGACTTCTCGCTGTGAGAAGAGGGATGCGGTAATGTATGTTCTGATTGGTGATAAGTTTGAAGCAACAAAACCTTGAACAGCCAGACGCCCAACACGGCGCGCAGCCGTAACCTTCAACCAGCGGCGCGAGGTGAGATAAAGGGCGTCAACGGACGCCTGCGGCAAAACAGATACGCTTCGCGGAATAACAACCAGTAGAGAGAATGACAACGGGCGTGAGAGATCACGCCCGTTGTCATTCTCAACTCGCCTTACGCAACCCTCGCACCTGCGTCACCGGCATGACGAACAGCAAGCCGGTATGCTCCGCTCCGAAATCGCCCACCAGCGCCTCCGTGCGGCGAATCAAATCGTCCACATCAAAGTCATCGGGCACCACGCTGAACACCGTGCGATGGTTGTACTCTTCCTGTTCCAGCATATTCCGCAGTGAGGGCATCAGGGGCAAATCGTCGCGATGCGCGTGACGCTTTTGGAGATGGCGCATGCCCATGCTGTCCAGAATGGTAGCACCCGGCACGCCCGCTTCTTCCCATAAACGGATCACATCATGGCAGACCTGCATATCGGTGACAATCACGACGATTAAGTTTGGCATGTTGATTCTCCTTAAGCCGATGTCGATCGCTTCACGCGTGGCGCAGAGGTGGCCGGCATTTTCGGAAACATGAGACGCAGCAGCAGCGGCGTCGCCAGCGTCGTCAGCAGGACCAATACCACGACGACTGTGAAAACTTCCGGCGAAATGATCGCCTCGCGCACGCCGATGCCGGCGACGATGAGGCCCACCTCGCCGCGTGAGATCATCCCCACGCCTACGCGCAGCGCTTCGACATTGTTGAATCCGGCCAGGCGCGCACCGAGCCCGGCGCCGATTACTTTCGAGAGTACGGCGACGGTGAACAAGACGATCAAGAACGGTAGCAGCGCGCCGGTGATGGCGCGTAGATTTGCCTCCAGCCCGATGCTGACGAAGAAGATGGGCACCAGTAAACCGTAGGTGATGATGCGCATCTTGGACTCGATTTTGTCGCGCAGGTGGCTGCGGCCCAATCCTACGCCCGCGATGAAGGCGCCGGTGATGGCGGCCAGCCCGCCCATCACTTCGGCCGACCAGGCAAACACTAGCGTAACGAATATGACGATCGCGGTGAGACCTTCGCTGATCGGCTGTCGATCGACCCACGTGACGACACGGGGCAGCACGAACCAGCCCAGGGCCGCCGACAGGACCAAATATAGGACCATCTTGGCGACGACGACGATGACCGAGCCTTCGCTATTGGCTGAGCCGCCCAGCGCCAGAAAGATTGATAACACGATCAACACCAGCACGTCGTCGACGACGGCCGCGCCCAGCAGCGTGATTCCCTCGCGCGTTCTGAGCACGCCCAGTTCGAGCAGAGTCTGCGCGGAGATGCTCACGCTGGTGGCGGTGAGAATAATGCCGATGAACCACGCGGCTTGATCGGTATAGCCAAAGGGCAGTGCGGCGACAGCCCCCATGAATATCGGCGCGACAACACCCAGCGTGCCGCTCAACAACGACGCCCGGCCGACATGCAGCATCTCGTCGAGTTCGACTTCCAGGCCGGCCATGAACATCAGAAATACCACGCCGAGCGAAGCCAGATCGGTGATTTCTTCGTGCAGCAGTTTGGGATCACTGACGAACGGCAGGTGCACCAGATCGATCAGCGTGGGACCCAAGATCAACCCGACCAGTAACTCACCTAACACCGCAGGCTGTCGCAGACGCACGGCAATATAGCCGCCGGTTTTGGCCGCGAGGATGATGATGGCGAGGGCAAGGGTGAGTTGAAGAAAGGGAGTCAAGGTTGGAGTCTCGAAAAAATGAAGGATGCTGAAACATGAAAAGTGAAGAGTGAATAGCGAGCGGTGACAATTCACTTTTCACTCATCACTTTTCACTCGTCATGTCTTGCGAATATGTTCGAAGAATTCACTGCGCGTGCGCGCGTCGGATTTGAAGCGACCCAGCACGGCGCTGGTCACCATGCGCGCATTGGCCTTCTTCACGCCGCGCATCATCGAGCAGAGGTGCGCGCCTTCGACGACGACGGCCACGCCCTGCGGATGCAGCGCTTCGTTGATGAAGTCGGCGATCTGCCGCGTCATACGTTCCTGCACTTGCAGGCGGCGCGCAAACATATCGACGATACGCGGCAGCTTGCTGAGACCAATGACTTTGCCGCGCGGAATATAGGCCACATGCGCCACGCCGTAGAACGGCAGCAAGTGATGCTCGCACAGGCTGTAGTATTCGATGTCTTTCACCACGACCATCTCGTCGTAATCGACCTCAAACAAAGCCCCATTGATCAACGCGATCGGATCGGTGTGATACCCCTGCAAGAGTTCTTCATACATGCGCGCCACACGGGCCGGCGTGTCCTTGAGGCCGTCACGTTCCGGGTCTTCGCCCACGCTTTCCAGTATCGAGCGAATGGCACTTTCAACCCGATCAGCCGCGTGAGCTTCTAACGGATGGTCGTGCTGCTCGGCCACTTCCCACAAGTGATCTTCATCATGCATGGCCCGTCTCCTCAGTGTCGTGACCTGCGATACCGCACCAACATGATTATAGCCCAGTAAACATTCATTGGCCCGATGAACAGCCACAACGCCCACGTCGCCCGATCGATCCACGCCGCAATGGCGATCAACAGCAATTGAAAACCAAGTCCCATCGCCGTGATGGCGGTGAGCAGCCGCTTGTCACGATAGATCGGTGCCGCCCGATCGGGCGTGAGGGCGCGATCGAGTTTGCCCAGCAGCGTGTCTTGCCAGCCGTAGATGATCGCGTAAATCGCCAACAGTGCTTGTACCGTGTGAGGATTATCCCACGGATAGTTCTTCGCTTCGTTCTCGTTCAGTTGACTGGTTGTATCGCCACCGGTCAGTTTGCGATAGGTGACGTAGTAGTAGTTGAAGGCCGTGCCCTGCCACGTGGCGCATTCCAGTGCGAGGAGGGCGATGATCACCTTCTCGATCGTGATCGATCCGCCGTCGAGCGCCAGGCCGAAGAATACCGCCGCGTTGATGAAGTAATCGCAGATCGAATCGAGGAAGCGCCCCACGCGTGACGGTCGTTGACGGGCGCGGGCCAGCGACCCATCGATGGCGTCGAGCGTGGACTTCACGAGCAGCAGGACTCCGGCGATAACGCCGTTAAGGTAAGTGCCCGTCGCAAACATGATCGCCGCGACTAAGCCGATGAGCGTGTATGCGCTGGTAATCTGAATCGGCGTGACGCGCGTGTTGACCAATGCCCGCGTCAAGCGGCGTGCGATCGGGCGGGCGTAATCGCTGAGGTCGAGGAACTTGTCGGAGGATGGAACTTTATCAATGGTCATAGAAGGTAGTGCGTGTTGCGTGGTATCACGAAACACGCACCACGCTAGCGCGAAGTCGGCGCCATACGGTTTACGCCTCAAAAACAGCTTTGCATTTCGGACAGCTGGTGGCGTTAGAGGCAACATCAGCGCCGCATTCGGGACAGGCAAAGGTGAACTGCGCGCCACACACGGCGCATTGTACGGCGTCTTCGCTGGTGGCTGATCCGCATTCGGGGCAGACGGATTGATTGCAGTGCGGGCAGTGATCGGCGCCATCAGGTAATTGTTTACGGCACTGCGGACACTTGCCTGAGAGATCGAGTCCGCAGTTGGGGCAGACTTCAACATCGGCGCTGACTTCGACGCCGCACTTGGGACAGGCCAAGATCATCGTCGGCAGTTCGGCACCGCAATAGATGCAGACATTCTCATTTTCCAGCGCCAGCCGGTGGCACTGTGAGCAGACCATTGCGCCGCAGTTGGGACAGGGACCGGCGAGTGGATCGAAACGATATTCGCAGCTGGGACATTTCACCAATTTCGGAATCACGATCTGCGCGCCGATTTCACCCAGGGCCGGCCGGGCAAGTGAGGCTTTCTCGGCGGGCAGGGCGTTGTGGCAGGCCGCACACTCGATCGGGGCGGCGTAGATCGCGCGTTGGCAGTTGGGGCACGATCGGGCAAACAGCCGATCGCAGGAGGGACAGATCGACGCAGAGGCCAGCAGTTCAAATCCACAATCGGGACAGTTGAAGAACAGTTCCAGACCACACTTGGAGCAGACGCGATCTTCTTCCGTGGTCGAGGCCAGGCAGCGCGGGCAGAACGTCGAGCCGCAGGCGCTGCACATGCCGTCGCCAGCCATGATCAGCGCGCCGCACTGCGGACACCGATCACCCTCGGCGGCCGACGTCTCGACAAAGACTAGGCCACAGTTGTGGCACTTGGTCGCGCCGTCCGGAACCTCGGTCTGGCAGCCGGGACAGTGCAAGACAAAGGTCGTGCCGCATTGCGCGCACGAGAGGGTGTTGGGCTGCAACGCCGCGCCGCAGGTGGGACAGCGTTCGCCTTTGCAATGCGGGCAGATGTCGGCGGTGTCGGACATCAATTGGCCGCAGTGTGGGCACGGCTCGAATTCTTCCTCGAAGGACAAGCCGCAGTGGGCACATTTTGTATCGGTTGAAGAAATCTCGTGTCCACATTCCGAACAGGCCAATGACCACGTTTCGCCACAGGCCAGACACATCGTCGAACGCGCGGGCACCGGCTCATGGCAGTGCGGGCAAAATTCCTGGCCGCAGTTATCACAGACATCGGCAGTGTGAGGGAGTTCGGCTTCACAGTTGGGGCAGTTCATGTTTCACCTCGGTGGGGTGGGTTAGACCGCTCACTTATTCTAGCACGAAATGCCGATCGGTTGACAACTCACCGCAGGCTGATATACTCTCGCGAACTGCCTCGCAACCTTTGCAACCGATCGGTGTTTCTTTTCACAGCGCACCATCGCGCACAGGGGCTAACCGGCAGGTGGAGCAGCACGGTGAGCGAACCTGAGAGCGATCTTGATCTGGTGAAGCGGATTAAAAAAGATCCGTCCGCGTTCGGGCTGGTGTACGAACGTTATATCACCAAGATCTATAACTACGTTTACTACCGCGTCGGCAATCATCACGACGCGGAGGATTTGACCAGCCGCGTCTTTTATCGCGCGTTGACGCATGTCAAGGATTATTCCGACCGCGGTGTGCCGTTTTCGGCGTGGCTGTATCGCATTGCACACAACCTGGTGGCGAACTGGCATCGCGATCATGCGCGGCGGCAGGAGTTAGCGCTGGAAGATGTGACGCTCGTCGGCGCGGCGTTTGAAATGCCTGAGTGGGTGGCCGAAACCAACGAACAACGCCGCTGGCTGCTGGCGGCTATCCGGCTCTTGCCGGAAGAACGGCAAGAACTGCTGATCCTGAAATTTGTCGAACAGTTGTCGAACGCGGAAGTCGGGCAGATCATGGGCCGCACGGAGGGCGCGATCAAATCGTTGTACCATCGCACCTTGCTGGCGCTGCGCGATGAATTGCTGAAGAACAGCGCGGCCGCCGACACCCGATCGGATGAGCCGCCCCTGGCCGGAGATGAAATCGAACGATGACGGACCCTGGACGATCGCGCCGCGCCGAAGCGCGCCGCACTGAAGTGCGCCGCATCCCGATCGACGAAGCGGAACTTGAAGCGTGGCTGGCGGAGACACTCACCTTCCCGACTGATGTGCCGCGCCCCGTGCTCGATCCGCAGACCGAGTCGCTGCGCCGCCTGATGCAAAGCATGCGCGACACGCTGGTCCCCGTCGAACCGGCGCCAAACTTCGTGCGCGATCTGGGTCAGTCGCTGACGGTAATGGCGAGCCAGCGGCAGATGCCGTTTCGTCAACGCTATGGCCGGGCGCTCATGTTTGGCATCGCCGCCGCGGGATCGGTAGTGTCGGTGGTATCGGTCGGCGCGTATTGGTATTACCGGCGCGAAAGTCATTCGCACCTGGAACAATCCTGAGGGAGGACTGTATGTTATACGGGCGTATCATCGGCTGGGGCAAAGCCGTCCCCGATAAAATTGTCACGAACGCCGACCTTGAGAAAATGGTCGACACCTCGGACGAGTGGATCGTCACGCGCACGGGGATTCGCGAGCGGCGCATCGCGCCGGAGGGCGTGAACACCTCCACGTTGTCGGTATTGGCCGCACAGGCGGCATTGACGCAAGCCGGGTTGATCCCGGCGGATATTGATTTGATCATTGTGGCCTCGTCCTCGCCCGATCATCTGCTCCCCGCGGTGTCGTCCGAGATTCAACATCAACTCGGCGCGAACTGCGGGGCTTTTACGTTAGTCGCCGGCTGCACCGGTTTTGTGTACTCACTCGTCACGGCGCAGCAATTCATCGCCACCGGCGCGTATCGCACCATTCTCGTCATCGGCGCGGAAGTAATCAGCCGCAACATCGATTGGACGGATCGCAATACGTGCGTGCTCTTCGGCGATGGCGCGGGCGCGGTGGTCATGCAGGCCAGTGAAGAACCGACGGGCGTCCTGTCGTTCGAGCTAGGCTCGGACGGATCGGGCGCGGAGCACTTGATGATGCCGTTGGGCATTGCGCATCCGGCCACGCATGATGCGGTGGATAAGAAATATCAATACATCCGTATGAACGGGCGCGAAGTCTTCAAATTTGCCACGCGCACGCTGGCGCGGTCGGCGGCGGAAACGATCGGACGCAGCGGCTTATCCATTCACGACATCGATCTGATGATTCCCCATCAAGCGAATGCGCGCATCATCGAGCTGGCCGCGCGGCAGCTGGGCCTGCCGCTGGAGAAGGTCTTCGTCAACATCGATAAGTACGGCAACACCTCGGCGGCTTCCATCCCGATCGCTTTAACCGAGGCCATTGAACAAGGCCGCGTGAAGGAGGGCGACAAGCTGGTGTTGGTTGGCTTTGGCGCAGGCTTGACGTGGGCCTCGGCGGTGGTGCAGTTCGGTTTAGCGGAGAAGCCCGTGATGACGGGTTGGCGCGCCGCGCCCACGCGCACGGTAAGGGCCGCGCAGAACAAGATCAGCGTGGTGGCGCGCACGGCGAGTATGCGCGCTAGTCTGATGCTGGTGCCGCTCTACACGCGCGTGTCACGCAAGCAGCGATCCGAGGAAAAGAGCAACGGAAATGGGCAGTCGAAGTAGGGCAGCGTGATGAATGCAACAGCGCGGAGAAGAAGGTCTCCGCGCTGTTTGTCCTCGTATCCGATGTCAGAAAGGGTATACCGCAAAACTGTTGGGCAGCCTTCGGGTTTCCGGTAGTGCTCCGCGATGGATGGATACATCCATCGCCGCCAACCGCCCGCGGAGCGTGTACCCACGCGTAGCGGAGCGAGAGCAACTGAAAAGTCACCAACACTTTTGCGTTATACTCTGTCAAAATTTCGGTATTGACAGAACATACCCCAATCTGTATAATCACCTTTTGCTAAATCATCAACATAGGATATAATTAACCGCACTGGGGGATTTGATCCCCCTTTTGCGCGTTTACTCACAGATTCAC
>PMCF01000032.1 GCA_003154115.1 Anaerolineae bacterium | reverse complement strand
GGCAGTTGAGCCTCCACCGCTTGCACCAGCGCCCAAAACGCCGGTTCCGACAGGCCCGTGAAGGCCTGGACCAGTTCAGGATTTTCGCGCAACATCTGCTCGGTGATAATGGCCCCCATGCGACACCCCCAGACGGATTGGGTGCCAAGTGTAACTTCAGTAGGCCTTATTGTGAATAGACTCTATTGATGACGCCGAGGCGCAGGCCGATCGTCTGACCCGCATACGACGTGAGATCGAAACTGGTGCGCTGCCACGCCTGAGCATTCGATAACGTCCACAGCAGCGTCGCCGAGATCCCATGAGTGCCCGACAGCGTGAGCCTGACATACTGCGCATCGCCCGGCGTGATCGCCTGACTGTGCGGCGCGAGGCTCGCTTCACTCGACACGGGATAGAGCCGCAGGGTGAGTTGGGCCAACGTTGCACTGATCGGGATCGTGACCGTTTGAGTTGCAAACGAATCGATCGGGCGGTTGCTGCCGTTGGCAAGACCCAGGCGCAGACCGTGCTGCGCGTGGTAACTGATCTCGGTCGCGTAACCAGCGCTATCGGCCGACAATGACCAACCACTGTCCGCTTCAGCATCACCGTTGAGTAGAATATCGCGGAAGCCGGTGCGATATTGCTGCACGCCCGAGCTTGAACTGACGATCACTTCGCCCGCGTGACTGACGGCGACCTGGTTGAGCCACAAGTCGGCGGGCGTCGCGCCGACGGCAACCCAACTGTGACCGTTGTCGATCGATCGGTACAGTCGCTGCGGCGAAACCAGATAGACCGTGTGATCGGCGGCGTAGCGTGGCGAGAAAGCGAGACTGCGCCAATCGGCGTTGGGCAAGCCGCTGTCAGAACGCTGCCAATTCACGCCGCCATCCTCCGAGCGGAAGACGCTGGAGTGCCCGCCATCCATCTCATAGTCGACAGTAGCGGCCAACAGCGTATGACTCTGCGTGTAATTCGGTGCAACCGCGATCGCGCTGATGTCGGTGGTGGACAAAATTCCTGAGGCTGCCGGCTGCCATTCCGTTTCACCGGGCGGCAAACGCCAGAAGCCCGGACTGGCGACAAAGATCGTGCTATCGTCGGGATAATTCGGCGGCAGCGCGATCCAGCGATAGGTCTGAGCGGAGTTCGGCCACGTGCCGATCGGCGTCCAGCTATCCCCGCCGTTGCTCGATCGTGATACGCCGCGCCCCAGCACGTAGATCGTGTGATCGGTCGCATACTGCGGCGAAATCGCCAGTGCCCCGCCGTAATCGCTGGAACGCACATATTTCCAGGTCTCGCCGCCATCCGTAGTGCGGTTAATGCCCACGCCGCTGCAGCCGTTGCAGGACGTGGTGGCGAAGACGGTGTGATCGGAGGCATAGGCCGGCGAGACGGCCAGTTCGTTGATGTACGCCGACAGCGATCCAAGCGGCGACCACGTCTGACCATGATCGGCGCTGGTGTAGACACCATCCTCCGAACCAGTGAACCACTGCGCATCATTGGCCGCTAACGCCAAGGGCGAAGCGTTAAGCAAGCGGACGCCCTGCATCCGCGCCCAGGTTGTGCCGCCATCGATCGAACGATACACGCTTTGCGACGTGCCGACCAACAGGTAAGGCTGCGCAGGCCAGCCGGGCGAGAACACCACCGTCGAGACGGAGCCGTGCGCGAAGTCGGGCACGACCGACCAAGTGAGGCCGCCATTGGACGATCGATACAATCCATCGGTGCCAGGCGCATACATCAAGTGATCGACGTTGAAAGCCGGTGACAGGATCAGTCCGCCGATATTCGTGGTCGAGAGACCGATCGTCTTGGTGATCCACGTCGCGCCGCCGTTGATCGAGCGATACAAAATATTCGCACCGTACGGACCCGCTTCGATGTTGCTCAGGGCAAAGATCGTCTGATCGGTTCCGTATTGCGGCGATAAATACAGCCGCACATAGCCAGTCAAGACCGGCGTCCAGGTCGTGCCGCTGTCGAGCGTTTTAGACACGCCGCCGCTCCAGCTGGTGGAAGCCGCAAAGGCCGTGTGATCGACACCGAACTGGGGCGACAATGCTAAGTAACCGCCTTGCGTCAAAACCGGCGTCCAACTCAAGCCCCGATCGGTCGAGCGGTCGATGTCGTTGCCGCTGGTAAAGATCGTGTGGTCGACCGTGAAGTTGGGCGAATAAGTCGCCACGCCCGATGACGGTACGGGCAAGCCCGACCACGTCTGGCCAAAATCACGGCTCACGACCAAAGTGCCCCAACCGCCGGTGGCGATCATTTCGCCGCTCGTTGGATAATCGGGCGCGAGCACCAACGCGCGGACTCCGCCCGGAAAACCGGTGTAAACGCCCTCGATGACGCGCCACGTGTCGCCGCCATTAGTTGATTGATAGAGGCCGCGCGAGGTGGAGGCGAAGACCAGCTGATCGGCTGCGAAGTTGGGCGAGAAGGTGTAAGCATGCACCGCTTCGCCGCCCAGCGCGATCGATCCATCCGCGCTCTGGCTCACCGAGCGCCACGTCTGCCCTCCATCGCTGGACTTGGACAGGCCGGGGCCCCATTCACTGGCATGGTACTCGTTCACCTCGCCACTGAAGACCAAGCCATCGTCGACGAAATTAGGCGAGACGGCCAACAGCCCCGCGCGTCCACCCCACAGGCCACTGCCCTGCCACGCGCCGGGTTCAGTGGGATCGCGCTGTTGCTGATCGATGCGCCACACGGCACTGTTGGTGCTGGCGTAAAAGGTCAAGGCGCCGCGTTGATCGCTGTCATTGCCGTTGAAAGTCGAGGTGAGATCGAATAGGCTCACCTCCGTTAGGTCGCTGCCCAGCGCTTGCCAGGTTTGAGCGCCGTCGCTTGATCGATAGACCAGCGTGCCGCCCGAGCCATCGCCGTAAGTGACGCCCGCCAACACAGAACCATCGGCCGCAAAACTCAGCACACTGATATTGGATTTCTGGCTATTCCACGCTACGGGAATGCCGGTGTTCAATAGCTGCCACGTCGCGCCGCCATCACCCGATCGATAGAGCTCGCCCGACGAGTTGGGCGTTTCCTTTACTCCAGCGTACAGAGTTTGACTGGCGCCATACGCAGGTGAGATCGCCAACGCCGTGATGGGGTGGTTCAAAATCGGCGTCCAATGTTCTCCGCCATCGATCGACTTCTGCAAGCGGCCATCTGCCGTCGAGGCAAAGAGCACGTGATCGACAGCGTAATTGGACGACGGAACAATCGTCTCGGCGGCAATCTCCGTACTCAACCGCGACCACGTCTCACCTCGATCCGTCGAACGGAGAACACCTGCACCTAACGGCCCACTTGACGCATACGCCCACGCCGTGTGATCGACGGCGAAGTTGGGCGAGAGTGCCAGCGCGGTACACGGCGCGTTGCTGAGTACCGCTTCCCAGTTCACGCCGCCATTAAACGATCGATAGATGCCGCCCTGCGCATAACCGTCTTGCCCGATCACACCGGTCACTGCGAAAGCTCGCTGATCATTCGCAAAATCGGGCGAGAAGGCAACCTGCTGCACACGATCGATCAGGCCGATAACCACCTGCCAGGTTTGTCCGCCATCCTTGGACAGCTGAAAGTTGCCATCCGCTTCGATCGGTGTATTCGCATTGAAGTGCTTGTGTTCAAAGAAGCTCGTGCCGGCCAGCAAGATGCCCGGATCGTTCGGCGCGATGGCCAGGCTGTGCACGCTCAAACGCGGCAGACCATGATTGTCTTGAGACCAACTTATGCCGCGATCAGAAGAAGTGTAGAGGCCGGAGCTCGCTCCAGCGAACGCCCTGGCATCGAGCGCGGTGTTGGGCGAAAGCGCTAACGCAAAAACCCCGCCGCCGACGAAGCCGCCGACTGGAATCCACGTCTCGCCGCTATCGTCCGAACGATAGGCGCTCAAATCACCCGAACTTGCCGCGAGCATCACGTGATCGTCGACAAAGGTGGGTGAAAACAGCAGGGTGTGTTTGCCCTCAACCCTCACAGACAGGCTTAACTCTCGCCGGGTCACGCCCCCATCGGTCGAGGCGAATAGATGCCCCGTGACAGCGTCAATCGCGGCGAGCATCTGATCGGTAGCGTAGTTGGGCGAGACAGCCAGTGCCGTGGAATTGAAGTTGAGAGACGTGGCAGTCCATGCGCCGCCGCCATCGATCGACTTCATGACGCCCATGCCCGCTACAGCCGCGAACAGCGTGTGATCGGTTGCATAGACTGGTGAAAAAGCCAAGGCCGTTACCTGGTGCGACGCGAACCAGCCACCTGCCTTGACAAACACGAGGCCGCCATCGGTCGATCGATACGTCTCCGCTGTGCCGAGCGCATACACCGTGTGATCAGCGCTGTAGTTAGGTGAGATGCTCAGGCCGCTGAGCGTTTTGAAACCATCGGCATAGGGCGTGAGATAGGGTTGTAGCCATGTCGCGCCGCCATCGGTCGATCGATAGACAGTGTAACTACCAGGCCCCAGACCCACGGCCGCGAAGAACGTATGATCGGCGGCGAAGTTGGGTGAGATCGCCAGATCGATGATCACCTGATCCAACAGGCCCAGTGGCCGCCACGCGTTGCCGCCATCGACGGTGCGATAGACGCCGCGCCCGCGCAAACCGGCGAACGCCGTGTGATCGGACGCATAGGCTGGCGACATGACCAGCGCTGCGACACTACCACCCAGCGGCCCCGGCACGGACTGCCAGCCAGTCGGATCGGCCAAAACTTGCACTTGTCCCAACGGGACGAAACACCACACCAGGAACACCGCAATCATCAGACTGCGCTTCATCTTCGGCCTGACCTTTCTATATTGTGCGTGGGCATAAACTGCGCTTTTTGATCCGCGAACACACGCCTAGCGCGCCCCCGCCGCACAGCGGCGGACAGGGCGTGCGGTGCAGTGCTCCCGTCTTCACGAATTTTCACGAATAATTCGCGG
>PMCF01000291.1:15848-91964 GCA_003154115.1 Anaerolineae bacterium | reverse complement strand
GCCAAATTCGGGAAGTACTGAGACTGGAGAAACCCGGTTTCTGCGTTAAACAAAAACCCGATCGGGCGAGTGGCTCGATCGGGTTTTGCATCATGCCCCACGCATCATGCTCAATCCCACTTGAATTTCCACACCGCCACACCGAACATCACCACCGCCATCGCCAATAAGACCGCGCATTCCGGCAGCACTTCGGCGATGCCGTATCCGCGCATCAAGATGTCTTGATAGGCATTCAGCGCCCAGGCGTGCGGCGAGATGACGCCCAGCGTCTGCATGAATTGCGGCATGACGAAGCGCGGCACCATCACACCGCCGATGGCGGCCAACGTCAACACGAGCAGCGTGCTCAAGCCGCTGACTTGTTGCTCCGATTTGCCAATGGCAGCCAGCAGCAGGCCCAGCGCATTCGCGGTGAGGGAGGCGCAGACGGAGATGAGGATCAGCCCTTCGGGATGCGCCCCCCATTCGAGACGCGGCAGGCCGGTGAGTGGCAGCACGAAGTAACCGACCAGGAACAGGATTGCGATTTGAATCAAGTTGACGATGACGTGCGGCAAGAGCTTGCCCAGCAGTACTGTCGCGCGTGACATCGGCGCGGCTACCAGGCGGCGAAAGGCGCCGGTACGCTTTTCTTCCAGAATGCTCTGCGCCAGAATGCCGCTGATGAAGAAGACGCCGAACAACGCCCAGCCTGGCACATTCTGCTGCACGGTATTGGGAACCTGTTCGATCTTCATGTTGGCGGGCTGCGTTTCTTTGATGACCACCAGGCTTTGGCCGTTGCCCGTGGCCGTGAAACTGCCGTTGTCTTTCAGCGCGGCTTTCATGGGGGCCGGCACCGAGCCGCCATTCTGATCGATGGCGGTGAGCATCAGATCGATGCCCTGTGGCAGGAGGTCTTTGAACGCCGCTTGCTGACTCAGCCCGGCCAGCGCGCCTTTCACGGGGCCTAGCACCTGTTGGGATGTGGCCGGATCGGCGACGAGTTCGATCTGCGCCGACTGTGCAGCTTTGTCAAAGGCGACTTTTTGAAGTGCGTCACTGAAGTCTTCCGGGATCACGATGGCGATGTTGCGCTTCTGATCGACGATTAACTGCTCGGCTTGCGCGCGCGTCAACGGCTGATTGTCCCACGTCGTTTCGACGTTGATGCCGCCGCTCGCCTTGAGGTCGGCCACCAGGGTCACTCCGGTTGCGCCGCGATCGAGGTTGACGACCAGCACATTGATGAGCTGATCATTGCCGCTGCCGAACGATCCAGCCAGCGCGTTGGACATGACGATGATGAACATGGCGGGCATCAAGAATAGCGCCACGACGCCGCCCGTGTCTTTGAAGATGACTTTCAAATCTTTGATGGTGAGTGCGATGATTTGACGAAGCATGATGGTTCTCCGATTCAGGATGTTGATTCAATCTGAAGAGTGACGAGTGAAGGGTCAACAACCGTTGCTGGCTATTCACTCGTCAGTGCGAAGCCTCCCTGTGGGACTCTTCACTTTTCAGTCTCGTAACCGCTTGCCGGTCAGTTCCAGAAACACCGATTCCAGATTCGGTTCCAGGATTTCCAGCGAACGGATGTTAAGGTCGAGCCGGTTGAAGACGTTGATCACCTCGGGCAGGGTCTGCTGTGTATTGATCGCCTTCACCTTGATCTGATGATCGAAGCGATCGGCGTCGCGCACGCCGGGCAGCGCTCGCATTTCTTGCGCCAGGGTGTCGGGCACGTCGTCCGGTAAACCGGCGACGATCAAGCCGCCGCCCAGTTCGTCTTGCAGGGCGCGCGGCGTATCCAGCGCGACGATGCGCCCTTCGTCGATGATGGCGACGCGATTGCACAGGCGCTCGGCTTCTTCCATGTAGTGCGTGGTGTACAGCACGGTCACGCCGTTGCGATTGAGTTCTTCCACGTTGTCGAAGATGAAGTTGCGGCTCTGCGGATCGACGCCTACCGTAGGCTCGTCGAGAAAGAGGATCTCGGGTTGGTGCAGCAGTCCGGCGGCGATGTTGACCCGGCGCTTCATGCCGCCCGAATATTTGTCCACGCGATCGTGGCGGCGATCGGTCAGCCCGACCAGCTGCAGAGCTTCATCGACGCGCTGCTTCAACTGCTTGCCGCTGAGTCCGTAGATGCGGCCATAGAACATCAAGTTGTCGTTGGCCGATAGGCTGGGATACAGCGCCAGGTCTTGCGGCACTAATCCGATGCGGCGCTTGATCTCTGTCTGCTGCCGGGCCAGATCGAAACCCGCGATGGTCGCACTGCCGCTGGTGGGCTTGAGCAGGCACGACAGCATGGAGATGGTGGTGGTCTTGCCCGCGCCGTTGGGGCCCAGGAAGCCGAAGATTTCGCCGCGCTGAATGGCGAAACTGACATCACGCACGGCGGGTTGTTCTCGGCCCGGATACTGTTTGGCGAGTTGGTTGACTTCGACGATGTTGTTGGTCATGGTTCTCCTTGTCGTAAACCTGTCAGGTAGGTCGGCAGTCCGCAGAAGTTCGATGATTGCGCGACCCACCTGACAGGTTTGTTTTCATTTGCATTCAGTCTATCAAAACTCGATCGGATTGTGATGTGCCAATCGGGCTATTGGTAGTCACGTTTGCCGCATGTGCCGATCGGCTTGAAAAAGAAGAGGCGAGTCGCACACTCGCCTCTTGCCTCTTGCATCCTGCCTCTNNTGCATCCTGCCTCTTGCATCCTGCATCCTGCCTCTTGCATCCTGCATCCTGCGCTACTTGCGCCGCACGATGATGACCAGGCCCAGCGCCACCAGAATCAGCGGCCACCAGCGACCTGCGAATTCCAGCACGTTCAGCGCCGCGCCGCCGATGAGCAATCCACCGCCAATGAGTAGCATGATCGTACCGGGAATCAGCGCCCACCACTGGGTACGGTAAGTGAAGGCCGCCGTCAACACGGTGATGAGGAACCAGCCTCCGGCGAACGCCAGCAAGAACATCCCGCCCTGTGCTGTCTCGCTCAAAGGCACGATCGATCCTTGGGTCAGCACCGCGCCCACGCCGATGCCGGTGAGAATGCCGCCGGGGATGATAAAGCCCGGGTGGTGTGCCGCAATGCCTGCGACCAGGAAGATGCCGCCCAGTGCCGGCAGGAACAACAGGCCCAGCGCTTGGGTCTGCACGTTCTGCGCGACCAGAATCAACAGGCCGATGGCGATCAGCAACGCGCCGCCGGCGACGGCGCTGTGGCGATCCGATTGAGTTTGCGGAAGTTGATGGGTTGATGGTGACATGCTGTTGGCTCCTGTGATTGTGTACGCATTCTGAGCGGAGCGCCGAAGGCGCGTAGTCGAAGAATGCTATGCGATTTCGTTTGAACTGTGCATAGGATAGCAAAAACCGACCGGCTTGTGATGTGCCGGTCGGCCTATTGCGAGGCATATTGTGGTGATGTGCCTCTGGGCGAGCGCAAGGCTTGCCCCTACAAAAGATTCAATTCCTTTGCGCGGGCCACGGCCTGCGCCCGATCGCGCGCTTCCAACTTGCTGAGGATGTTGCTGACATGATTCTTAGCGGTGCCTTCGGCGATAAATAATTTCTCGGCAATCTCTTTGTTGCTCGATCCGGCGGCGATCAGGCGCAGCACTTCGATTTCGCGGTCCGATAGTTCACTGGTGGCCGCCGGGGCGGGTGGAACGATCGGGTTTTGGGTGACCAGATTAACCAGCTTGCGCGCCATCTCCGGCCCGATGGGACTCTGCCCCTTCGCGGCCGATCGGATCGCATCGGCTAACTGTTCTGACGGCATGTCTTTCAGCAAGTAACCGCACGCTCCGGCTCGCAGACCGGACATCAAATACTCGTCGTCGTCGAACGTCGTGAGGATGATGATCTGCGTGTTGGGCAGGAGCGATCGGATGATCTTGGTCGCCTCGACGCCGTTGACGTGCGGCATCTGGATATCCATCAACATCACGTCGGGCCGATGGGACTTCGCCAACTCGATCGCTTCGGCGCCATCCCCGGCCTGCGCCACAATCTCGATGTCGTCGGCCAGCGCCAGCAATGTGGCCAGCCCTTCGCGCATCAAGCGTTGGTCGTCAGCAATAATAACTTTGATAGTATCCATGTCATCGTTCAAATCATAGATGTGCGTAAAGCGTGAAACGTGAAACGTAAGGGGGCATACCGCAAAACTGTTGGGCAGCCTTCGGGTTTCCGGTGGTGCTCCGCGATGGATGTACCCATCCGGGGGGAACAACTGAAAAGTCACCAACACTTTTGCGTTATACTCAACGTAAGGACAGGTGTTGCGTTTTACGCACTACGCATTACGTTTTACGCATTATTCATCGGCAGCGTCACTTCCAACACGAAGCCGCCTTCCAGGTGATTCTCGGCCAGCACGGTGCCATTCAGGGCGGCCGCCCGTTCGCGGAGCGCACTAAGCCCGACGTTATCTTCGCCGCCTTTGCGGCCCAGGCCATTATCGCGTACGCGTAAACTCACCGCGCTCGCATCGTAAGCCAGTCGGACGTTGGCCGCGCTGGCGTGCGCGTGTTTGCGGATGTTGGTCAGTGACTCCTGCGTGGCGCGATACAACACGGTCTCGATTTCGGGTGATACAGCGCGCGCGCTGCCGGTTTGTTCGAACGTCACCATCAACCCGGCGTCGCGACTCGTTTCGATCAAGGCGCGGAGTGCATCGGGCAGCGGCCTGTCTTCCAGCGGCGTGGGGCGCAGGGCGGACACGGATCGCCGCACTTCGTTCAACCCTTCCGACGCCAGTTGTTTCGCTTTGACGGCGGCCTCTTTAGCCCGCGTGGGATTGGAATCGATCAGCTTGGTGACCACTTCCAACTGCACGTTGATGACCGTGAGGTAATGGCCGAGCGTGTCGTGCACTTCACGGGCCAGGCGGTTGCGTTCACGAATCGTCGCCAGTTGTTCAACTTGAGCGGCGTATTCAGCCAGCTGCGCGTTCGCTTTCTGCAGATCTTCACGGGCACAGCGTTCGCGCTGGGCCAGTTCGGTGAAGACTACGATGAACACGAAACCGGCGCCTAATCCGAAGAAGATTTGCGCGGCAGCATTGAGGCCCACGCCAAAGGCATATGTCACCGAAATGGCGGTCAAGATCGCCAGAGCCGACACGTAAGATTGCTTGGGCGACAACTCGCCATGCGTGGCAGCCACGATCAGAAACGACAACATCGTCGTCAGGAAGAAGTAGTTGCTTAAGATGCCCAGCCCAATGACCAGGAGCGTCTCGACGATGATGTATCCGACCAGAAATTGTTTGGAAGGATGCTCTTGGTGGGCGTAGCGATCGACGATCAGTGTAAAGACGATGACGCCGATCAGGTAGGGCAGCCAGGCCCCGGTCGACCACAAGCTGGGTACACTGAGCAACGTGACGAACGAGAACGCCACGACGGTCACATAGATCGCCGCGTACTGATTGAAATCCGGGCCGAGCATCCGCTTGAAGCGTGAAGCGATCGAGTAGTTGGGCATAGGCCATCGGGTTGGCGGCTTAGCGCCGGATGGATTGAATCAGCAGGAACACGCCCAGCCCGATCAGTAGAATCGCGCCGAGGGCACCCACATTGCCGCCGCCAAAGAACGAGGCGAGGATCAAGCACACGCCGGTGCTGATGACGAACATCCAGAAGCCGACCTTCATGGTATCGCCGCCCCAGTTGCCTACGCGGGCGGCGAGGAGCAGGCCCAATCCCACCGAGGCCGGGATCAGCGCCCAGATGTAGGCCCACGATCCCCAGTTGTGTGCGAAGATGTTGTAGAAGAAGATCGCGCCCAGTCCAAACAGGATGGTGCCCGGAACGAGCAGGCCGGCGAGGTTCCGGCGATCGTGCGGCATCAGCAGCACCGGCAGGTAGAAGCCCGTGCCGATGATGAAGAAGATGATGGGCCAGACCTGGCCGAAGTCGATACGGAAGACGTTGAGTGCCAGGAAGATGCCGCCGATCACGATGAGGATGCCGCCGATCACGATCGATGCCTGACTGTTACCGGCATTCATTGGCGCAGGCGGTGTTGGCGGTGTCGGAGGCAGAGACGTTGAATTTGTGTTGCTCATTGGAATCTCCTGTGTGGCAGACGGTGTCCCTTAACAGTTTCTAGTATACTCGTATCTCCGCGCGATGCAATAGGTGCGGCGCAAGTTATCGCCAATTGATAGGTGGTTGATGGCTGGCGGTTAGCGGCTGGTAGCTGGTCATTGTTCATTGCTCATTGTTCATTTATAATCAACCTATGACTATCAAAGGTGTGATCTTCGATCTCGGCAGTACGCTCATCGAGTTTCGCGGTGACTGGGGCGACATCTTCCGGCGCATGTCCGTCGATCTGATCGCTTACCTGCGTGCCCAGGGCTACGTCATGGATTTCGAAAAATTCGATCGGCGGTATCAGGAGGTCGTCGATCAATTCTACACGCGGGGGCAGCAGGATTGGATCGAGTACACGGCGGAGTATACGCTGCGCTACACGCTGGCGGAATTCGGCTATCCCGAAGTCTCCGATGAGATTCTGAAAGGCGGACTCGCCGCGGCCTACATGCAAGGCGAATTATTGTGGCAGCCGTTCATCGATGTGTACCGCACGCTCGATACCTTGGAAACGCGCGGCTACAAGATCGGCTTGATCTCCAATGCGCGTGATGCGGCCAACGTGGAACGCCTGATCGATAATGCCCAGCTGCGATCGTGGCTGGACCCGATCGTGATCTCGGCCAACGCCGGGGTGCGCAAGCCCAATCCGCATATCTTCAAGATCGTGCTGGACTACTGGCAGCTGCCGCCCGATCAAGTGGTCATGGTCGGCGATATGCTGGGTGCGGACATCCTCGGCGCGCACAACGTGGGGATGCGCGGCGTATGGGCCACGATGCAGACCGAGCGCGAAGCGAACACGGCGCACGTGCACACCATCATGCCGGATGCGACAATTGCGAGCCTGTCGGAGTTGGTGCCGCTGGTGGAGAAATGGTGAGGAAGTAGACAAGGAAACAAGTAGACACGGCAACAAGGTGTTTACGTCTCGTTTACACCCATTTTACACGCCGCGCATATACTACCAATAGCCCCATTTGTCACACAGCCCTGCAGCACAGCGGAGCGGGGGTTGATCATTGATCATTGATCATTGTTCATTGTTCATTGTCACCATGTCTCTTCGCACTCGCCTCTTGCTCAGTTACGCTTTGGTCATCTTCGTCTGTGTGGCGATTATGGGTGTGGCGCTGTTATTCCTGCTGCGCGAGGCGCCGGTGCAGAAGCGGCTGGTGACCGCGCGGCTGACGTTGGAAGCGGCGACCATCACACGCTTACTCCGCACGCCGCTGCAAAATGGCGCAGCGCCCGATCAGATCATTCGCCGCCTACAGAACATCGGCGATCGCACGGATTCCCGCATTTTTCTCATCGACGAACAATCGGGACAGATTCTGGCGGACACAGACAACAGTCTGACTGGTCGCAATTTGTTTAGTCTGGGCGTACTGCAGCGGCTCAACAACACACTGGTTGGCGAATTCAACGAGGGTGATACGCGCTGGTTATATTCCACACGCCAGGTTCTCGATCGCCGCAACGCACTCGAAGTGGTCGCTGCACTGCCCTATGAAGCGACCCCGGCGTTCAGCGATCCGATCTTCGGAGCACTGCTGCAACCTCTGCTGATCGCGCTGGTGTTAGCCTTCGCCGTCTCGATTGTCCTGGCGATCCTCGTCACCCGATCGGTGGTCAGGCCCATGCAGCACGTCGCGCAGGCCGCGCAGAAGATCGCCGCAGGCGATTACGATCAGACGGTGCCCGTCGAAGGATCGCGCGAAGTCAAAGAGCTGGGGAGCGATTTCAATCAGATGGCGCTGCAGGTGCGTAGCACGCAGCAGGCTCAGCGCGATTTTCTGGCGAATGTCTCGCACGAATTGAAGACGCCGTTGACCAGCATTCAAGGTTTCGCGCAGGCCATTCAAGACGGCGCGGCGGGCGACAGTGCCTCGATCCGCAAGAGTGCATCGATTATCTTCGACGAAGCCACGCGCATGAATCGCATGGTGGGCGAACTGCTCGATCTGGCGCGCATCGAGACCGGGCAGATTGTCATGCGCAGTGAGTCGGTGCAGCTCGATCAATTGCTGCAGAATGTGATCGAACGCTTAGCGCTGCGCGCTCAAGCAGGCGGTGTCACCTTGTTGACCGACATCGCTGCCGGGTTGCCCGCTATCAGGGGCGATGGCGATCGGCTGGCACAAGTCTTCAGCAACTTGATCGACAATGCCTTGAAACACACGCCCAGCGGCGGCAAAGTCACGGTGGCCGCGCGGATGTTAAGCGGTTCATCGGCCGTGAAGCGGGGCAAGCCGATCGGGGGTGTGGAGATCACCGTGGCGGATACCGGCACAGGCATTCCGCCCGAAGACCTCTCACGCATCTTCGAGCGGTTCTATCAAGTCGACAAGTCGCGTGTCAAATCAAAGACGGGCAGCCTGGGGTTGGGTTTGGCGATCGTGAAAGAGATCGTTACCGCGCACGGCGGCACGATTCATGCGGAGAGCATCGTGGGGCTGGGCACGAAGTTCGTCGTGTGGCTGCCGGTGGAGCGGGCCAAAGTCTGATCCGGGTTGATCCGAAGCAAAAACAACAGCGCCGATTCCTAAGAATCGGCGCTGTATCCGTTTACCCGATCGAACTGTGCCTATTTCTCTGGTGCTCCCGCTTTGATCCAATCGGTGACTAATTGCAACTCGCTCGACGTGAGTTGTCCAAAGTGCGGGACACTCTGTTTTTTGATCAGCAAACTATTTACCGGATCGCCAGGCACAATCACCGGCCCATCCTTACCACCTTTCAGGGCCGTCGCATAGGTGGTCAGGTTCAGTCCAGCCAGCGCAGCAGATCCATGGCATTTACTACAGCGGTTGGTGAAGATAGCGCTGATCGTTCCAGCATAAGTGAGAGCACCCCCGGCTGCCGGAGCGGCCGTCGCTGCGGCGGTTGCTCCGGCAGTTGCTGCGGGCGTAGTCCCCTCAGCCAGCTGCGGCGTTGGAGATGGCTGAGGCGTCGGAGATGGTTCTTGGGTAGGCGCGGGCGTTGGGGTGGGTGGCAGCTGTTTCTGCAATACGCTGCCCAGGGCCGGAGCATCGAGGCCGGCGTATTTCCAGTCACTGCCATGGCACGCGCTGTTTGAGCAGAAAGAGCTATTGTCCGTTCCGCCTGCATTCCCCGTCGTATGGCAGGCCGCACACGTTTCATCGAAGGCATTGCGATGCAAGCCCAGCCAATTGGAATTCAAGTGCGATTCAGGCTCGGGGCCGCGACTGATCTCGATGTCGGCCACAAACTTGTCTGGGCCAACCACAACTGGGACCGAGTGGCACAGGTTGCATTCCAGCGGGATTGATTCTTGCTTGGCATTCAGATGTTTGCCGTCGTGGCAACGGAAGCAGCCGGGCGTGTAGCGATGGCCCACGTTGTTGGGATGCGTGGTCCAATCGGATTTCTGCTCTGGGAACGTGCTGTCTTGATAAGCGCCCTGCAAAGCCGTGATGGCGGCATCGACTTTGGCGGAGTTCGCCGCGTAGAAGTCGGGATATTTGGTCTGATAGAAATCTTTCAGGGCTGCGATTCCGGTTAGCGCAGCGGGAATGGTCGCATAGGTGGCGCTCAATACTTCGGTACCCCGCAGGCGGATTTCGGGGATGGCGGGATCGATCAGGTTGCGAGCCATCATCTGATCGATGCGATCGGGCGGCGGCATGACGAGATGCGTAATACGATTGTGGCACGTCATGCAATCCATCTTTTTGAACTGTCCTGGATCGACCTTGGACAAGTCGACGTTGGATTCGATATCGACGTAGTCCGTAAGGCTACCGTCATTTTCGACGACCCGGACCAAAGGAATATTTTGCTCGGCCGAATCCGTCGGCAGATAGTAGAGTGTGTTTTGGACGTGCCAATGGATGCCGCGACCTAGACCTTGGCGCGCGTTGCCACCGCCGGTCTTCATGGTCAAGAAGATGCTAGTCAGCGTGTTGTCCGGATCGGTACCAAAGCGTTTGATCTCGATCAGTTTGTCGTCTGAGAATTTGTCCGGCGAATGGCAACGTTCGCAGGTTTCACGGGCCGGACGCATGTCGTTGGCCCGCATCGGAAATTGATAGCTCTGCGTAATGGTGGCTAAGACGTGTTTGAGGTCACCGGCTTTGCGGAGGACAAAACCGCCGCCCATGAAATCGCGCCCAATGTGGCATTCAACACACAAAATGCGGGCATGCGGCGAGGTCAGATAGGCGGTATATTCCGGTGGCATAGTGTGACAGGTCGTGCCGCAAAACTGGGGTGAGTTCGTGTATTCCCAAACTTGGGAGCCGCCCGAGAACAACACGACAACCGCTATCGCCAAAGTGCCAAACAGCAACAGCCAGCGCCACTTAGGCGCACCGCGGCCTGGTACGAAGAACCAATGCAATCCATGCTTAATCCGCTTCATAAGCGTCCTCCTCTCGTGAACGAAACGCGGAATCGATGAACGTCTTCACAACACCTACCGTTGGCGCTTGCTGTGATTTTTCTTGGCAAGCTCCGCTGGCTTGAATGGGCTAACTTGGCTCGCTTCTACTTCTCTGGCGCGCCTGATTTAATCCACGCGATGATGGCCGCTAACTCCTCGGCGCTCAGCACGTTGGCGTGATCACCCGCTTGCATGACCTGGACAAGCACGCTCTTGTCGGGATTGCCAGGTACAACCGCCGGGCCGCTCTGGCCGCCCTTGAGCACATCGGCATAGGTCTTGAATGACAGGCCGCCTAATTGTACCTTAACGTGGCACGTGCCACACTTCATGTTTAGTGTCGCTGTGAAATCGCTCCATTTGGCCGGGGTTGCCGCCGCGGGTGTTGGCGCTGATGATGAAGCGCCGCCGCTCGCTTCCGGTGCACCCGCTTTGATCCAGGCGATGACGCGATTCAGTTCATCAGGCGAGAGCTGACCGGGGTGTCCGCCCTTCTGCTGAATTTGCACGAGCAGACTTGTGTCAGGCGCGTTGGGCGCAATCACCGGGCCATCCTGGCCGCCCTTCAACGCGTCGGCGTAAGACTTGAGTGAGAGACCGCCCGATTGCAGCTGAATATGGCACGCCGCACACTTGGCATTGAAAATCTGATCGATGCCACTCGTCCAGCTTTCTGTTGCAGAGGGCGCACTGGCAGGAGCCGGCGTCGGCGTGGCGCTAACGGTTTCCGGAGCACCTGCGTTAATCCAGGCAAGCAGCGCATCAAATTCTTGCGGACTGAGCAGATTCGGATGCTTGCCTGTTCGTTGGATCTGCACCAGCACGCTCTTATCGGGATCATTCGGCACGATCGCCGGGCCGCTCTTGCCGCCCTTTAACGCACCGGCATAGGTCTTGAGCGATAAGCCACCTAACTGAGTTTGCACGTGGCAAGTACCGCATTTCAAGTCGAAGGCGGGCTGGAAGTCACTCCACGAGAGAGGCGCAGGTGCAGTAGGCGTGGCGATCGGCACCGCAACGCCACCGGTCTCAGGTGCGCCTGCTTTAATCCACGCCATGACTTGCGCGAGCTCATCGGCGCTGAGCTGACCGGGGTGGCCGCCTTGTTGTTGAATTTGAACCAACATACTCTTAGCGGGATCATTCGGCACGATCGCCGGGCCGCTCTTACCGCCCTTCAACGCATCGGCATAGGTCTTCAACGACAGATCGTTCATGGCGGCGTTGATGTGACAGGCCGTGCACTTGGCACTCAACAGCGGGCCGATGGTCGTATTCCACGACACGCCAGCTGCCGTTCCAGGTGTTGCCGGCACCGGGCCGGGCGTCGGCGTCATGGTTGGCGTCGGTGTAGGTGGCAGAGTTGGCGTCGGTGTGTATGGCACGAAAGCTTCGCCGGTGACCTTGGGCGGCACCGTCTCGATCGCGGTTTTCTCGAACGTCACGAACCCCAACAGCAGAATACCAGAGACGATGACGATCACCGAGGCGACCGGGTAGAAAATCCGTTGGCGGCGGCGCAACACTTCAGGTGGAATTTGTTTCTTGGCCTTGCCGCTTTCGATCAAAGCCAGTTCTGCCGGATGCTCTTCTTCCATTTCGTGGCGCGTCATCCTGCCGGTAAAGACGCTCTTGTTGAAATGGCGCAGGTGCACATGATAGAAGTGCCACAGGATGATCGCCAGCACGGCCAACACGGCTTCGCCGCCATGTGCGACTTTAGCTGCCGGAATGAATTGACCGGGCAGAAAGTTCGTCGTGGCGATGGGGTTCCACATCATGAAGCCGGTGATGATCATGATGAACGTGCCCCAGACCACGGCCAGGTATTCGGCCTTCTCCGCATAGTTGTAGCGCGCGTAATAGGCTTTGTGCTTGCGGCGGTCGGCGTAGTACAACAGGTCCTGCCACAAATGCTTGAAATCATCGACGAGCGGCAGCATGGTCCACGACACCCGCTGCACGAAAACGCGATAGAACACCGTGACGACGTGATAGATGCTCAGGATCATCAGGATGATCGCCGCCAGATGATGCACCTGGCGGATCGCATCGATGCCGCCAAACAGGCCGATGACGAACTGGCTCAACGGCGCAGTGGCAAACTTTTGCGGCAGACCCGTAACCGCCAGCGTGGTGAACGAGAGCAACAGAATGAAGTGCTCGATGCGCTCCAGGACGGCAAAGCGCGTTACGACCTTGACGGGAGTAATCGGCTGCGGCGCGGGCTGCGCTACAGGTTTTGGCGTCGGATTGGGCTTTGGGGTAGGCTGTTGGGGCGGGGTCGTGCTAGTCATGGCTCGACTCCTTTCCACTTGCACTAGCGCCCGCCGCTGGCGGGGCGGGCGGTTTGGGTTGGCCCTTCTGCTTGCGCAACTTCCGGCGCACGACCGAGCTAACATCCAGCACCACGAGAATCGCCATGGGGATCAGCACGCCCGGAATGAAGACGCTGTAGAACAGATTCACGTAGTAGACCACCGGATACTTGTCCGGCGACGGGATGTAGTGCGACAACCAGGCATCCGAGAAGTTCGTCGTGGCCGTCGGATGGCAGACCTGGCAGCGCTTCAGGATGTTGGCTTTCAAATCCAGGCCCTTTTGTGGATCATCCACGCGCGCAATATCGTGCACGCCATGACAATCGAAGCAGACCGGCTTGTTAGTTTGGGCGTCAGGACTTTGCTTTTCAAACAACGTCACCGTGGTACCGTGAAAATCGGCCACGTAAGTATTGAGCACCTGCGTGGAGATTTTGTACTTGTCCATGATCGTGGGATCAGCGTGACACTTGGAGCATAACTCAGGCGACTTCAGGCGGAACGCCGCCGTCGTCGGATCGCCGATGTTGTGCACGCCGTGACAGTCGATGCACGTGGGGACATCGGGGTTGCCGCTGACGAGCGCCGCGCCGTGCACGCTGTCTTTGTATTGCGCGTAAATGGTGCTGTGGCATTTGGCGCACGTCTGCGGAACCCACACGCGCGAATCCTGCGTCAGTTTTTTGGTAGCTGGATCGGTCAGGCGGCGCACCGTGTGCCAACCGTGACAGTCGGTGCAGATGGCGGCGTTGACATTGCCTTTTTGCAGCGCGCGCGAGTGAACGCTGTCGTTGGCTTTAGCAGCTTGATCGGCGTGGCAGGACGCACAGAGCGGGACCAACTTCAGGCTGACATCACGCCGATCATTGGCCTCGAAGCCGGGAGACTTTGCCGGATCCTGGACGTGCTGCTGATCGAAATTGGTGTGACATTGGACGCACGTCAACCCCGCTTGACCGTGCACGGAATTGGCATGATCGTCGGGATTGACGTACAGGCTCAGTGTATCGCCGTTAAGGAGTTTCTTTTCCAAGCTTTGATTGGAGTGGCAGGCCAGGCACGTGTCATTGCCGATCGGCTGCGGCTGTTGAGGCTGAGGAGCTCGATCGGGGACGGTGGCCAACCCGATCGGTTGGGGCGCGGCGATCGCGCCCGGTACGATCAGCAACACCGCGCCCAGCACGATCAAGATAGAAAAAATCCAGGGAAGTCGTCGCATCAGGCTTGACCTCCTTGATCGGGCGTATCGGCTGACTCACCCGTCAGTCGCTCGTATTCGGTCGCGTGATACTTACGCATATCGTTTTCATTCATACGCCCCGTAAACATGCTGAGGTTCAAGCGCTCGATCAAGACGTGGTACAGATGCCAGATCAGCACAAAGACGCCGGCGACGATGGCCTCGGTGCTGTGCGTCAATTTGGCGGCCGGTACGACGCTGCCCGGCAGCACCGTGGTAATCTGAATGGGGAACCAGATGACGAAGCCCGTGATCACCATGATGCCGATGCTGAAGAACAGGAACCAGTAAGTGAGTTTCTCTTCAAAGCTGTATTTGCCGTACTTTGGGCGGCGCTTGGCGAGGAACAGCAGATACTTTGTCATGCTTCCTGCATCTTTCACATCCTGCCACTCCGGGAACATGGCGTGCGGCATCTTGCGGCGGGCCAGCAAGTAGAAGCCGTGCGCCAGATGGATGATCACTTCCACGATCAGGACGATGGCCGCCACGTGATGAATGCTCTGCACCCACACGAGGCGCTGCGGCGTCGACAAAATATTCTGGCTCCACGACTCGGTGCGATATTTCTGCACGATGCCGGTCAGAAACAGCACCGTAAACGAGAGAAAAAGCAGCCAATGTTCCCAGCGCTGCGCGCGCGCGAAGCGTGCAAAAAAGCGAACCACCTGCACCCCGTGTGTGGCCGGGGCGGCTGAATTGACCGCGCTCATTTCAAACTCCTCCTCACCCGATCGACGAGGGCGTGCATGATCTGCAAGACCACATAGAGGATGCACAGCCACAAGACGGCCTGTGCAAACTGGCTGTAGAAGCGATCGACGGCGTACAAATACGGCGTGCGCTGCGGATCGATCTTGTTGTGGCCGGTCCACGCCGAAGTCCAGTTGGGGCCGGCATTCTTGTGGCATTTCTGACATGTCGCCAGGAGATTGTTCGGATTCACGCTCGATTTAGGATCGCTGGCCGGCAGGATATCGTGAACGCTGTGGCAGTCGGTGCACACCGCGCTCTCATGCCAGATCGTCGGCCAGTTGGCTTTGTAAACGGAAATATCCACGCCATGCCATGAAGTCTGATACAAGCTATACACGTCGGTGGGCAGGTTATATTTGCTCATGCGTTGCGGATCGGCGTGGCAGCCGGCGCACATTTCTGGAGTCTGAACACGGAACTGTGCCGTGCGCGGATCTTGAATGTTGTGGACGCCGTGGCAATCGGTGCACACCGGGACATCAGGATTGTTGTCGTTGATCAGGGCGCTACCGTGGATGCTGTTCTTGTAACTATCATAAACATCCTGGTGACAGGGACTGCACGTCTGAGAAATCTTCACGCGCGGTTGATCGGGCTTTTGTACGTCGTGTGCCCCGTGACAATCCGTGCAGATCGGCGCCTTCGGATCACCCGCTGCGGCGGATTTGGCATGGATACCATCCTGCGTTTTAGCATAGTTGGCCGGGTGGCATTTCTGGCACGCTTCGTAATACGAACGTGACAAGTCGCGCCGCGTCTGAAAGTTGATCGCCGGGTGCGGATAGGTCGTGATGTTCGTGTGGCACGCTTCGCACTCAATGCCGGCCGGACTGTGCGCCGACGATTTCAATTGATCGGGCGAAATATACAGCGACAATTCTTCGCCGCTGGGCAAGGTCATCTTCAGATCGGGCTTGCCGTGACAACTCAGGCAGTACTGTTCGGTTTGCTGCGCGGGCGGCGCAGCGCTGCGATCGACGCTCAGCGGCGCGGCGCTGGTCGAAGACGCATTCGAGGCCAGTCCCCAGAGCACCAGGAGCACGCCGATGATGACGAATGGCAACAGCAGTCTAGACTTTACCATGCGCCACACCTCCTCCATTGTTCTTGTGGTTTCCGTTGTGGCCGTTGTTTTGATCGGGTGGGGGGGGCGGCGGCGGAGTAATCAAGCCGAGCCGCTTCAAGAGATACGACACGCCCAACATTAACAACAACGGCACCAGGCAGCGGAGAACGAACAGCACCGCTTCAATCAGAAAGATGGGGCCTTCAGTTCCTTGTTGCATGCGACCCTCCGACAGCGAATTCAAACGACATGTGTGACAGGAATCCCAACGTGCTTGTTGTCGTGTGCGCCCTCAGAGAGGAAACCTGAGCGGCGTGTTTCCAGCCCGATCGATACTCCTCAGAGACTGTTTCTTAAATGGTCGATGCTGTCATGCCCGAACGCTTTCGCCTAGCGCGTCGCCGGCAACAACGTGCCGGGTACGACGTGTCGGGCATCTACCGTGCCGATTGGCGATTAGCGCTGGCCGGATAGCTGGATTCCCGCTAGAAGCACGCGGGAATGACGGACTGCCTAGCTTTAAGAAACACTCTCTTCAGATTTGAATGATCCCCTTGCGGATGGCGTACTTCACCAGATCGGCGCGCGAATGCAGATCCAACTTGCGCATGATGTTTTCGCGATGGCGATTGACGGTCTTCTGCGAGATGCCCAAGGTTTCGGCAATCGCTTCATTGCTGGCGCCTTCGGCCAGCTGCGCCAGGATTTCCTGTTCGCGTTCGGTCAGCCCGTCCAATTTATCAGAGCGCTCGCCGGATAGATAATCCTGCACCAATAGCCTGGCCAACGACGGGCACAGATACACACCGCCGGCGATGGTGGTGCGCACGGCCGTCAGCAACTCTTCGGGCGCGGCCCGTTTGGTCACGTAGCCGTTCACCCCGGCTTGCAGCATCTTGAAGAAATACTCTTCGTCCTCATGAATCGTTAGCGCGACGATAGCCACATCCGGCCAGCGCTGTTTGATCTGATAGGTAACATCAATGCCTGATAAGTCCGGCAGGCCGATATCCATCAACACGAGATCGGGCTGCAGCTGCTCGACGAGCTGCAATGCTTCCTGCCCGGTTCCTGTTTCGCCGACGATGGTCAGATCGACCTCATTGTCCAACAGCAGGCGCAGGCCCGATCGCACCACCCGGTGATCATCAACGAGGAGCAGCCGTGTCGTCATCGCCGATCTCCGTTTGGGGATGATAAGGCACCGTCATCTCAACGCATGCGCCATGCCCCGGCTGTGATTGAACCGCCATATACCCGCCCAGCAAGGCGGCACGTTCTTCCATGCCCAATAAGCCCCAAGTGGGGCGCGGTGTTGGCGCATGCACCTCAAAACCCTGACCATCATCTTTGACTTGCAGCATGACCACCGCCGGCAAATAAGACAGCCGCACGGCGGCGTGAGTGGCCTGGGCATGTTTAGTTACGTTGGTCAATGCCTCTTGGGCGACTCTAAACAAAGCTGTATTGGCAGTGGGATCGATCGGGCGGGGTTCACCACTGATCTCGACGGTAACCATCAAAGGAGCGCGGCTTTGTACTTCACCGGCATACCACCGCAGCGTCGCCGGCAGTCCCAAATCATCCAGATGTGAGGGACGCAAGTCGGCAATGAGCCGTTGCAGATCATCCAGGGCACGTGCGACCAGCCCTTCAATCTGCCGCAGTTGCCCGGCCGCTTTGTCGACATCCAGCCGGAGCAAGTTTGAAACGCCGCGCAGGCCCAGACCGATAGCCGTCAGCGATTGGCCGGTCGCGTCGTGCAGTTCGCGCGCGATGCGCTGTCGTTCGGCCTCTTGCGCCGAAACGACTTGCCTCAATAACCTGCCGCGTAGCGCTTCGCGGCGCTGAGCTTCGTGCAATTGCGTTGCCTGCAACTCGGCAATCTTATGTTGTGTCTCAACTTCAAAGGAGTGCAGGAAACGAACGACGGCCCAGGCCGACACCACGGCTGCGCCGGCTCGTAAGAGTTGAACGGGAAAACCGAAGGTGCGCAAGAACAGATCTTCGTTAACTACGGTTGAGGGAGGCAAGGCACTCGCGTGCACGAACGTCTGGCCAATCAAACTATAGAACGCAAAAGCCAACGCGGCCAGCAAAGCCGCTCGGCCAAATTGCTCCAGACCAGCCTCTCTGAAGACGCGCCGCTGTCCCAACAGGCCGAGGCAGGCCAGCAGCCCGGCCGGTACAGCGACCGCATAGCGCGTCCACACGTCGGCTACATCCCATAGGCCGGTGTCGATCGTAAAGGAGTAGCGCACAATGACGATACCCATCCCCCAGACCGTCGCGAGCGTCACGGGGACCAGGATGCTCGCACGGTTGAAATCCTTGATGCGCGGCAAAAGCGTTGCACCGAATGCCGCGAGAAATAGGAATGAGAACTCCAACAGGGCGAGGCGCGCGGTACGCCACACGACCGGGTCCAAATCGTGACCGGGCAGCATGTTTAGCTGCTCAAACATGTCGAGCCATTCGTGGATGCTGTGAAGAATCCCGAAGATCGCTAACGCGCGCAAGCCGTGTCGCAAGCGCGTGTCCGAACCACGATTGGCTTCCAGCGTGATGGCCAAGCCCATACAGAAAAACGCGAGGCCATAGATGAAGAAGATCAACACCATGTTGTACGGTCGACCCACCAACCGCCCTCATCGCGCACGACATCGACTTAATTTTAACGCAGCAGCGCGGTGGAGCGAAGTGCCATCTGTCGCCCTTTCAGGCATGTCGAATGTTCTCGAAAACCTCCCAAAAGCGCGCAGCCTTTGGGAGGTTTTCTGTACCTTACTGCACGCCAACTACTTGGTGGCGGGTGGAACCGTCACTTCAGGTCGAGTGAGACCCTTCACGTCGCCGCCGAGATCTTTGATGGAGTCATACAGGAACTGCATGACGTACTTCGGATTGTGGGCGAACGCACCAGGATCCTTAATGGAGTACTGGTAGTTGTAGGTGGCCTTCAGCAAGCGCGGCGTAAAGGCGTTGTAGCCGATCGCAGCACCCTTGTCATCCTTCGCCTTGTTGCCATCCTTGTCTGCCACGAAGAAGTACGGATAGTTAGCCGCGTCATAGACGATCGGCGTGCCAGCTTTATCGGCGGCGTACTTCTGGATCGCAGCGTACAAAGCGGTGCGGAAGGAATCGACTTCCTTGAAGATGCCTTCGGTGACATCACTGTTGCCGTTGTAGTCCACCGGGCTCATGCGGATGTTCTCCAGATCAGCCAGGGTCTTTACAGTGGTATGACAGGCCGTGCACTTATCCACCTTCACCGTCAAGGCATGGACATCGTGGCAATCGGTGCACTTGTTGAGCGGGTGCTCAAGGTTCTGGCCGTTATACTTCTGGCCGTCATATTGATAAGCGCCCTGTGCCGCATCGCCGAATAGCGTCGCGCCGGCAGCGAAGTAGTGCACGTTCCGGAAGGACAGAGCGGGCGTCTTGCCGTCGGCCTTCATGACCACTTCGTCAACCGACTTGGGCTTGGCAGCCGCAATAGCGTTATTCATGGTCACCGTAGATTCACGCCCCTGATGGCATTCGATGCACAAGTTGGCATCGACCGGCTTCAGATTGCCCTTATCATCCTTTTCGGTGCTGAAGGTCAACGTCTTGCCGTTGGGGAATGGCACGCTGACGACCGCGCGGCGATTGGGGAAGTTGCTGGCGTCATGGCAGGTCGCGCAAGCGAAGCCATTCGACACCGGCTGGCCCACGATACCTGTGTACTGAATACCATTCTGCGTCACGATCTCCGTACCGTTGTTGGCGAGGTAGACCGGTAGACCTGTGGCACTGTGGCACTTGGCGCAACCCGCATCCACCACACCCGCGCTATCCCAGTGACGGAACGGTTCGGTATCACCCGCAAAGTGACCGGCATCATTGCGCGCCAATTTCGTCATATCGACCGGCTTGGAAATCTTGCCGTTGAGATCCTCGATCGAGTCATACAGCAACTCGATGACGTACTTGCCGTTGTGCGCAAAAGCACCCGGATCCTTGACAGTGACCTGGTAGTTGTAGGTGGCTTTCAGCAAGCGAGCGGTGAACGCGTTGTACCGGACGGCCGCGCCCTTGTCGTCTTTGGCGATCTTACCATCCTTGTCCGCAACGAAAAAGTACGGATTGGTGGCTTCGTCATAGACGATCGGGGTCTTGGCAACTTCCGTGGCATACGCCTGGATCGAAGCATACAGGGTGTTCTGTAAGCCTTTAATCTCAGCGGCAATGCCTTCTTTGATATCGCCATTACCATTGTAGTCCACCAGTGAACCGTTCTGCCGGATGTTCTTCAGATCATCGACGGTCTTTACACCCTGGTGGCACTCGGCGCACTTCTCAACTTTGACCTTGGTGCCATGTTGATCGTGACAGGCGACGCACGTGTCCATCTCTTCAACGTGACGGAACTTCGGGTCGTAGACCTTGCCATCGTACTCATAACCCATCTGAGCCTGGGAGCCGTACAAGGTGCCGCCTGCAGCAAAGTAGTGGACGTTAAGGAAGCTGAACGTCACGTCATTGCCCTTGTCGTCCTTGATAGGTGCGACAACGGTATCAACATCGGTAACTTTGAAGGTGGCAATTTGCTTATCCACGCTCACTTTGGACTGGCGCCCTTGGTGGCAGGTCATGCAGAGCGCTTCGCCTTCTTCAGAAGTGTTGACGACCTTGCCCGATGGGAAAGTCACCGACACCAGCGCTGAAGCAGTCGCATTGTGGCAAGTCATGCACTCAAACGTGCCGGCAGGAGCAGGAATCCCTTTAGCGACTTTGCCCGTGGAGATGAACTCCTGGAAACCGGGCGAAGTGTGGCAACGTGCGCAAGCGGTTGGAACCTCAGCCGGATTGTCCGCGTTCCAGTCATTGAAGGCTGCGGCTTTCGTATCGGCATGGCCTGAAGCCTTAAAGGCATCCAGGTTGGGAATAACCATCGGCACTTCAGTCGGCTTCGGCACATCGGTCGGCTTAGGAGGCTCTGTGGGCTTGGGAGCATCCGTCGGCTTGGCAGGCGCCTGCGTGGCCTGTACCGGTGCTTGCGTGGGCGCTGGCGCTGGAGTTCCGCATGCCGCCAACACGAAAGCACCTAACAACAATACACTCACGAGAATCACTAACTTTTTGGACATAGTCCTTCCTCCTCAATGCGAGTAATCAAATTGTTGCGGGGAAAACGTGACGAATAAAGCTTCTGGCTTGGCACCTCCTGAGTGTGAAGTAGGTAGGCCGGGTGCATCTTCATATACGAAAACAGCCATAACTACATTGATGCAGCTCCAGTCCTAGGCGTGGGTTAAACACCCCACACAGCGTGGGGCGTTTAACCCAGTTCTCATATTTTCGATTAATCTTACATTAGAGGTCAGTGCTGTCTATCATGGTAATAGATGACAAACATCACGTGTGCATGACATCACGGACGCCAGGCGGTCGAAAGGGAAGGTTGGCTACTACAGTATAGCACGGGTGTCAATCCCCGGCCAAATTGATCAATAACCGAATCCGATAAATCTGCCTGTATCTGGTAAAGGCACACTGTGCATAAACCCGATGAGGTTTGACTGGCGTCCGCGTTCCAGCTATACTTGTCGCTATGAAATCCCTTCCTGCTTCTCCTAAAAAGTTCAAACACATTTACGCACATTCGTGCGAAGCCATGCCCGAGCTGGGCGATGATAGGGTGGCGCTGACGGTGACCTCGCCACCCTATTGGAATGCGATCGATTACGACATTCATGCCTCGGACAAAGCGCAGCACTATCGCACGCGAAAATACGCGCTGGGCTATGCCGATTATGAAGACTATCTCGCCTGGTTGGAGCGCATCTTTAAGGAAGTACACCGTGTGACTAAGCCCGGCGGCTTCTGCGCCATCGTGATCGGCACGGTGCTGCTGAAGGGACAACATTACCCCGTTCCCTTCGATCTGATCGCAAGGCTCAGCCGATCGGGCTGGCAATTTCATCAAGATATCATCTGGCACAAATGCACTGCGGGAGTAAAGCGCGCCGGGGTGACGATCCAGAAGCCGTATCCCGGTTATTACTATCCCAACATCATGACCGAGTATATCCTGGTTTTTCGCAAGCCCGGCGACCCGATCTACAAACAGGTCACCGGGGAGGAGAAGAAAAAATCGGCTTTTCCGATCAACCGGCTGTTTACGATGGACATCGCCAACAACGTCTGGCACATTGCGCCCGTGCCGCCCGCTATGATCGATCATCCCTGCCCGTTCCCTGAAGAAATTCCCGATCGTTTGATTCGACTCTATTCGTATGCCGGTGATGTCGTGCTCGATCCCTTTGCGGGATCGGGCCAGACCCTCAAGGTGGCCGAACAACTCGACCGTCAGTATGTGGGTTATGAAACGATCGAGAAATACGTGCAGCTGGCCAAAGCGCGTGTGAAAGGGAAGTCGGCCATTCGTCCGCAGCAGCTCATCGTACGCTTTGACAAAATTGGCAAAGATGATCCGGCCGGCAAATCCTCATGATTCGCCTACGCCTTCTTCACAAGTTCCTAACAAGTTCCTGGTATAGTAACGGCAAGCAAACAGCAAAATATCTGGAGGCGTAACGTGAAGAAGGTTTTGATTATTGCAGTGACGATTGTGGCGGTGATTGCGCTGGGCAATGTGGTGCTCGCGTCGGCGCAGGTGGGCAATCTGTTCGGCCAGCCGAATGCGACTTGTGCGGTGAGCGGCTACACCTGCCCGTTCAGCGGCACGGCGCCGTATGGCGTCCCTGGCGGGATGATGGGCGGCCAGGGCGGCACCTACACCAACACGATGCCGATGCATGGCGTGATGATGGGCGCTGATGGGATGCACGAGCAAGTATGGACGGCCGTCGCGAAGAAATTGGGTCTGACGTATGCTGAATTGAATACAGCTCTGCAGAACGGCCAGACGGTCGCTCAACTGGCACAGGCCAAAGGTGTCTCTGTGGACACCTTGAAGACCACTGCGCTTGAGGCGATGAAGACTTCATTCGCTGAGTTGGTGAAGCAGGGCGTCATGACCCAGGAGCAAGCAGACTGGATGCTCGACCACATGGATGACATGCCGATGTTCAACTTTGAGCAGGGCTTTGGTCTCGGCATGATGGGTGGTCGCGTCCCTGGCGGGATGATGGGTGGCCGTGGTGGCATGATGGGCCGTGGCGCGCAGCCGGCTGGCCCGCAAGGCTAAACCAGAACCGCAGAAAAACTGGGGAGGGGCGACTCATTGAGTCGCCCCTCCTTATTCATGGTAACATAGGCACATGAGCCAGAAGATTCTCGTCGTCGACGACGAACTGGAAATTGTCAAAGTGGTGCGCGCGTACCTTGAACAAAGCGGTTTCCGGGTTATCACCGCGTCCGATGGGTCACAGGCTCTCGCCGTGTTTCGTCATGAACAGCCTGATCTGATCGTGCTCGATCTCAATCTGCCGCAGCTGGATGGCATCGACGTGTGCCGTGCGATTCGCCGCGACAGCAACGTGCCCATCATCATGTTGACGGCGCGCGTGGAGGAAACCGATCGGCTGATCGGCCTCGAAATCGGCGCGGATGATTACATCACGAAGCCGTTCAGCCCGCGCGAGGTGGTGGCCCGCGTGCGTACGGTGCTGCGCCGATCGACTGCGGTGCCCGAGCAATCTGGACTGATTACGATCGGCGCACTGTCGATCGATCCGCTCAAGCATGAAGTGCAGCTACACAACCGATCGATCGATCTCACCCCCAGCGAATTCAATATTCTGCTGGTCATGGCTTCTCAACCCGGACGCGCGTTTAGCCGCATGGATCTGCTGGATGTGGCGCAGGGCGAAGCTTACGAGGGCTACGAGCGCAGCATCGACGTGCACATCAAGAACCTGCGGCAGAAGCTGGGCGACGAGCCGCGTGACCCGACGTATCTCTTGACCGTGTACGGGGTGGGCTACAAGTTTAGTGACAAGGTACAGTGATAGAGAGATGGAGAGAAAGAGAGATAGAGGGAATTCATCGCTCAGTCTCTCAATCTCTCATTCCCTCCATCGCAATCGGCAGGATCGCGCATGAAGCTAAGTCTCTTCTGGAAATTGATGCTCGCTTTCACGCTCGTCATCGGCATTGGCCTGGGCGCGGTGGTCATTCTGGCCAATCAGATCACCACCAGTGAATTCCATCAAATGATGATGGGCGGCGAGGGTCAAGGCATGATGATAGGGCCGAGTGGTCTGGCGGGCCGTGGATCGAGCCTGATGCAGCAGTCAGCCCTGGAGCGCGTCAATCGCGCCGTGTTGATGGGCGGCTTCCTAGCCTTGCTCGCCGCGCTGGCGATCGGGTTCTTTGTGTTTCGCGCCATCATCCGCCCGATCGATCAACTCACCTTCGCGGCCCAGCAATTGGCGCAGGGGGACCTGGGCACGCGTGTCGCCGTGGATGATCATCCCGCGCGCCTGGGATCGGATGAGCTGAGTGAATTGGGCACAGCGTTCAATGTGATGGCCGATCACTTGCAGCAGTCCGAACAAGTGCGCCGTGACATGACGGCCGACATCGCGCACGAATTGCGCACGCCTCTTGCGGTGATGCGCGGCAACCTGGAAGCGATGCAAGACGGCGTGTATCCGTTGGACGTCGAACATCTAGCGCCCGTGTTGAAGCAGGTCACTTTGTTGACGCGCCTGGTGGAAGACCTGCGCACCTTGGCGCTGGCCGAAGCCGGGCAACTGCCGTTGAATAAACACCCTGCCGATCTGGCCGCGCTGCTGCGTGAGTCGCTCACTTCCTTTGAAAGTCAGGCGACCGCCCAGCAAGTGGTGCTGCATTCTGAGATTGCTGGCAGCCTGCCGGCGATCGAGATCGATCCCGATCGAGTGCAACAGACGATCGGGATTTTGATCTCCAACGCATTGCGGTATACTCCACCCCAGGGATCGATCACGGTGGCGGCGCGATCCGATCGGGCGCGTGTGACGATCGAGGTGGCCGACACCGGCAGCGGCATCGCCCCGGACGATCTGCCCAACGTGTTCGAGCGGTTCTATCGCGCCGATAAATCGCGCTCGCGCGAAAGCGGCGGATCGGGGTTGGGGTTGGCCATCGCCAGGAGCATTGTGATAGCACACGGCGGATCGATCGCGGCGCGCAGTGAAGTGGGACACGGTACGACGATCAGTATCGTGCTGAAGGTCTGACACAGTGAAGGAAAATGGATATGCCAACCAACATGCCGGTGACGGATAATTACATCAAATTGGATTCGTTCATCAAGTGGCAAGGTCTAGCTGAGACCGGCGGGCAGGCGAAGCTGGATATTCAAAACGGTCTGGTGCGCGTCAACGGCAAAGTGGAAGTACGCCGTGGCCGCAAGCTGGTGCAGGGCGATAAGGTGACTTACCGCGGCAAGACGATGCTGGTCGAAATCTAACCAGGAGGATCGCATGACCGATCAGGTCGGGGCATCATCCATCAACTGTCGTCAATGCGCCGCACCATTGACGGTGGAACAAGGCCAGCCATTTGTAACGTGCCGGTTCTGCGGTGCGACCAATTTCGTCGATAAGTCACGCGCGGTCTTTCACTATCTGGTGCGCCCGACGGTGCGCGAAGACGGGGCGCGCGCGGCGTTGAATCGCTGGATGGCGGGCAACGCCACGGTGAAAGACCTCGACCGCAAGTCCAAAGTCGATGCGGTGTCTTTTGAGTATTTCCCCATGTGGCTGGTGCGCGCCATGGCGCAGAATGACGAGCGCGTCTTATTGATGCCGGCCGCCGCGCTCTCGGTCAGCGAACTCGGACGCCTCAACATTCCTCCATCCGATCTGGTTCCGTTCGATGCTCAGGCCGATGGCTTGATCGTGCCGCCGACGGTTCCCTTCGAGACGATGCAGCAGCGCTTGATCGACGATCAACATATCGCGCCGGAGAACATCCGCGAGACGGCGCTGGTGCACTTGCCGGTCTATGTGTGCAAGTATACGTTCAACAATCGCCGCTTTACGGCCATCGTCGATGCCGCCAGCAGCAAAGTCTTCGCCAATATTTATCCGGCCAAATGGGAAATGCCCTACGTCTCGATCGGTATGGCGGCGTTCGCGGCCTTTTTCGTATTGTCGCTGCTGTCGTTGTTCATCAACTTCAGCCTGTTTGTGATCGGCGCGCCGCTGCTGGCGATCGTGTTCTTCTCGCTGGCTGTGGCGATCTCGGCTAAGGTGTAAAGTGCTATGACCGATAATCAATCCAAAGGACTGACTTGCCCGGCTTGCGCGCGTACCGTGCCCATCCCCGAAGGTGCGCGCTTGGTGACGTGCCCCTCGTGCCAGCAGCGGCTGTTCGTGCAAGGCGATCGCGGTGTGCGCCGCTGGCAATTGCGCCGCTTGATCACGCGCGATCAGGCTCAACAAACCGTGCTGAATTTCTTTAACGGTATGAACAAAGCCGCCGACTTGAAACGCAAGGCCGAGATCAAGGAAGTCTTCCTCGCCTATCTGCCGTTCTGGCGCGTGCTGGCGATGGTCGCCGGGTGGCGCTTGGGCCGCGTGCGCCGCGATAAAGACAGCACCAAGCCGGTGGAAGTGGAAGTGCTGGAAGAGATGCAGTGGAACGACGCGGCCGTGGATGTCTCGGAATTTGGCGTGAACCACGTACCGATCACAGGCCAGCACTTCGAGCCGTTCGATCAAGATCAGCTCAGCGCCGAGGGCATGGTCTTTGAAGTCGCCGAATCGCCCACCGATGCGGTTACCGAAGCGGACACCTATTTCCAGCAGGTGGCGCGCAGCAAGAAGAGCCTATCATCCACGTATCTGGAAAAGTTCTATTTGCTACGCCAGCGCTTATCGGTGGTGTACTATCCGTTGTGGGTGGCGCGTTACGAGTATCGCAATCGCAGTTATCAAGTCGTGGTCGATGGCGTGAACAACAAGATTCTGTATGGCAAAGCGCCCGGAAACATTCTCTATCGCGCCGGGATGTTGGTGGGGGGCATGGCCGTGGGCAATCTGCTGCTGGTGCACGGCACGGCTTTTGCTTTTCAAGTAATGGCCTTTTCTCATAATAGCAAAAACAATGGCTGGGCCGTGCTGCTGATTCCACCGGTGCTGGGCATCCTGGCGATCATCAACGGCTATCGCCTGTTTCGTTACGGCGAAGAAGTAGAGCAGATCGATCGGGAAGCGCGCAAAGCCGTCAAGCGCGATCAGGATTTCAGTTGGACATCCATGTTGACTGATGGTGTTAATCTGAATCAAGAGGTCAAGAAATGGCTGGAATGACATTGATCGTGGTGAGGTGTCCCGCGTGCGGCACTCCGCTAACGCCCGGCGATGACGATCTGGCGATCGCCTGTGCGCAGTGTGGCGCGGGTCTGCTCCTGGCCGATAGCGGTCCGCAGCCCGTCGAGATTCAGTATGCTCAGTCGAATCTTCTCAAGGTCACGACGTGGCGTCCCTGGTGGATTTTTCGGGGCAGCGTCAACTTGATCAAGCGCGAGACGCAGGGCGGCAATCGCAGCAATGAAGCGCGCCAATTCTGGGCGCAGCCGCGCGTGATGAGCGTGCCCGCTTGGGAACTATCGATCATGACTTTCAAGCAAGCGGGCTTGCAGATGTTACAGCAGCCGCCCATGCTGAAAGCCATCTCGCGTCCGAGCGGTGTGAAGCTGACCCCGGCGGTTGTCTCCGCCGAAGATGCGCGCAAGATGTTGGAGTACTTAATCTTCTCGTTGGAAGCCGGCCGCGATGACTGGTTGAAAAACCTGGATTTTCAGATCGATGTGGGCGCGCCGGAATTGTGGGCGATCGCGGCGGAGTGAGCGATAATGACACAAACAAAAAGGGCGAGGGTTGACCTCGCCCTCTGTCATCCCTCTGGTGCTATGATCGTAGGAGCCATTCAGCCAAGCGACCTTTGATGCGCTGAAGTCGATCAGTTGCTATCTGGCCGATGGCTCCCAGAAGAATCTCTCCGTCTACAACGGTAAGACGCCCCACTCGAATGAGACTGGCTGCTTTCAGGCCACTGTCCGCAAAGTCGGTGTCAGCTTCTTCCACGATTTCGTCAAAGTCTGAGATGGAGTGTCGTATCTGTGATGAAATCATGCAAATCAGCCAGTCATCATATTTGCCAGGCAACTTGCCCAACAGAAGTGCTGGTCGCGGCTTGCCTTCTTCCAAATTGGTGTGAGGAAACCGGAACAGGACGATTTGCCCTGCCTGTTTCATGCGAACACCACCTTTAGATCAGCGATGGTGTAAGCGGGGACATCCTCGTCTTCCATTCCCCGCATGGCAAGCGCCAGAGATAAGGCCGACCAATCTTGTTCTTCTTCACGACTCGTGTCATGTTCTGCCTTCGTGACAAGATACTCGACGAAATCAAGCACCTCTGTCTGGAAAGCAATGGGTAGTCTCTGAACGTACTGTTGGATTCTCTCGGTAATAGCCATGGTAGTCTCCCCAGCGATGAACTGCTGCTATTGTACTCCAATCTCGCGGAGACGTCAGCACGGGGTGGCGACCAGATCGCTTTCAGCATGGCGCAACCAGTCCGGCGGCAGGTTTGTTTTACGCGCGCTCATACATGACCCGCCCTTCGCTCAACGCTGTCTCGTACAGTAAGCCGGGCGTGTCGCGCAAGCGCTCTACGTCGCTGCGCCGCGCCACCACAATGTCAATCGGTATGGAATACCCCGCAGCGCGCGGCGTAATCTCACACTTTCCGAGCGGCAATTCGCCAGCGTGTCATCCACGATGACCAGTACATCGAGGTCACTGCCCGGTTGCGCTTGGCCACGGGCATATGAACCGAACACGATGACCGTCTGCGGTCGCGCAAGCGACACAATCCGCTCAACCGCGGCCCGCACCTTTTGCTCGATGATCAGCCAGGGTTCCGCAGGTTGAACCGCATTGGGAAGTGCGACATTGGCCGTTGCCATCTGACTTACCTCATGGCCGGAATCATACCTTATTCGGCACGGGAATGCCAACCATTTCACATCCTCACCCACTGCTCCATCGCCTCTCGAATCTTCTCCACTCTTCGTGCTAACCCTGCAAATTATCACCTCCCGACAGTGACGATCTTCCTCATCTTTGGCTTCACAGGCCGCCAATACGTTGGAATAATCACCAGAGATAGACAATTGACGCAGACTGATCTATACTATCCATGCCAAGGGGAGGCAGACTGACGGAGAACGATCCTTGATCGCTTCACACGTCGGCTGTTCTTTATGGATTACGCAGGCGCTACCGAAATTACTCGGCGGTGCCTGCGTCTTTATTTGACATGTCCCCATGATGCAGCAATGTACTTGGCGCAACCGGGAAAAGAGGAAGCTATACATCACACTCAATGCCACTTTTGGACTTCCGGATCAACCCGTTTCGTCGAAGCTTATCTTCACCTCAATCTACATGGCCCTCAAGGAGAATAGCATGTTACACTTCAAACGCATATTCGTAATCATGTCGCTCGTCGTGATGAGTCTGGCCGCGTTAACGTTATTCCTGACCAACGCGCCGACCGCGCGCGCCAACCCCGGCATTATTTACGTGGATGCGAGCGCACCCGGCCCAACCCATGACGGTAGTTCATGGACTACGGCCTACGTCACCTTGCAGCCCGCGCTTGATGTCGCTATCAATGGCGACGAGCTCTGGGTGGCCGACGGTGTCTACACGCCGACCTCAGGCGTCACGCGCACCGCGACCTTCGCGCTCAAGCCGGGCGTGGCACTCTATGGCGGTTTTGGCGGCTATGGCATCAGCGAAACGCTGCGCACCCAGCGCAATTGGACACTCTACAAGTCCATTCTCAGCGGTGACCTGGACGGCAATGACACCAACACCGATGGCAACCACATCGCCGAGACGTGGAACGACATTCAAGGCAATAATGCCTATCATGTTGTCACCGGCTATGGCGTGACCCAAACTGCTGTGCTGGACGGCTTTACCATCACTGCCGGAAGCGCGCCTGATAACGGTGGCGGGATGAACATCGATGGCAGCAATCCCACACTGGCCAACATCATCTTCAGCGGCAACCAGGCTAGCGGCGGCGGCGGGATGGCTAACAACAACAGCAGCAACCCCACTCTGACCAACGTCACCTTCATTAGCAACATGGGAACCTCCGGCGGCGGTGGGATGGGAAACGACAATAACAGCTCTCCCACGCTGATCAGCGTCACCTTCATCAGCAACACGGGCAATAGCGGCGGTGGGATGTCCAATGGAAACAGCAACCCCGCACTGACCAATGTCACTTTCAGCGGCAACTCGACCGAAGGCTGGGGCGGTGGAATGTTCAACGACAACAGCGCGCCTACGTTGACCCATGTCACCTTCAGCGGCAACCAAGGCGGCTTTGGCGGCGGGCTGGCCAACTACAACAGCAGCAACCCTACACTGACCAACGTCACCTTCAGCAACAATCAGGTCACTGACAGCGGCGGTGGGATGGAAAACAGCAACAGCAGCAGTCCCACCTTGATCACGGTCACTTTCAGCGGCAACCAAGCCATTGGTAGCTGCTGCGGCGGCGGCGGGATGAACAACGACAGCAGCAGTAACCCCACGCTGACCAACGTCACTTTCATCAGCAACACGGCCACTGACGGCGCTGGTGGGATGGGTAACTCGAGTAGCGCTCCCACGTTGACCAACGTCACTTTTATCAGCAATACGACAACCTCCGGCAGCGGCGGGATGGGCAACAACAGCAGCAGCCCCACGCTGATCACTGTCACCTTCAGCAACAACTCCGGCGACAGCGGCGGCGGGATGGGAAACGGCAACAACAGCAGCCCCGCACTGACCAATGTCACTTTCAGCGACAACTCCGGAGATTGGGGCAGCGGGATGAATAATAACAACAGCAGCCCCACACTGACCAACGTTACTTTCATCAGCAACACGGCCACCTCTGACGGCGGCGGAATGTACAACGGAAACAACAGCAGCCCCACGCTGACCAACGTCACCTTCAGTGGCAACCAGGCCGCAGGCAGCGGCGGCGGGATGAGGAACACCAACAGCAGTAATCCCACATTGATCACGGTCACTTTCAGCGGCAACACAGCAACCTCCGGCAGCGGCGGCGGGATGAGCAACGACAGCAGTAGCCCTATGTTGACCAACGTCACTTTCATCAGCAACACGGCAACCTCCGACTACGGTGGCGGGATGAAAAACGACAGCGGCAGCAACCCCGCGCTGACCAATGTCGCCTTCATCAGCAACACAGCCACTAGCGGCGGTGGAATGAATAACTCCAACAACAGCAGCCCCACGCTGATTACGGTCACTTTCAGCGCCAACCGGGCGACGGCTGTCAACGGCGGCGGGATGTTAAACGGAGACAGCAATCCCGCATTGACCAATGTCACCTTCAGCAACAACTGGGCCGCTTGGAACGGCGGCGGGATAGCCAACTTTAGCAGCGCTCCCACGCTGATCAGCGTCACCTTCAGCGACAACCAGGCCGCTGACAGCGGCGGCGGAATGGCCAACTTCGATAGCAGCAACCCCACGCTGATCACTGTCACATTCAACGGCAATTCAGCAGCAAGCGGTGGCGGCGGGATGAACAACATTACCAGCAGTAGCCCCACGCTGACCAACGTTACCTTCATCAGCAACACGGCTGACACCGGCGGCGGGATGGCCAACGACGGCAGCAACCCCACGCTGACCAATGTCACTTTCAGCGGCAACCAAGCCGCTGGCAGCGGCGGCGGGCTGCAAAACAACAACAGCAGCAACCCCATACTGACCAACGTCACCTTCAGCGGTAACTCGACCGCAGGCTGCTGCGGCGGCGGGATGACTAACTTCAGCAATAGTAACTCCAGGCTGATCAACGTCATCTTCCGCGGCAATTCAGCCGCGAACTATGGCGGCGGGCTGATCAACAGCGCCAGTACAGCCACGCTGATCAACGTCCTCTTCAGCGGCAACAAAGCAACCAACGTCTCTGGCTACGGCGGCGGACTGTCCAACAACGACAGCAGCCACTCCACGTTGATCAATGTTACCTTCAGCGGCAATCAGGCGGGCAGTAGCGGCGGCGGCCTATACAACGTCAACGGCGGCGTCTCCACCCTGGTCAACAGCATTATCTGGGGCAACGCGGCTATCACTGGCTCGCAGATTTACAACAGCGATAGTAGTGCCTCGCTCATCACCTACAGCGATGTGCAGGGCGGCTATACCGGCACCGGTAACTTGAACGTTGATCCGAACTTTGTTGCGCCGATCGCGGCGACCGCCTCGCCCACCACCATCGGCAACTATCGCCTGCAGGCGGCTTCATATGCGATTGACGCCGGGAACAACCTCAGTGTCACCGTATCCACCGATCTGGACAACCATCCACGCATCATGGGCGATGCGGTGGACATGGGCGCGTATGAAGCAGCGGCCCGCTGGATAAATCCGCCGACGCTGGCTATGACGCTCACGACGGGTGATGCCGGGCTGCGCTATCTGACGATTAGCAACGACGGCACCGGCATGCTTTCGTGGTCACTGGCAGAAATCCCGTCGGTTAGCTGGTTGAGTGCCGCCCCGTTGACCGGCACACTGACCATGTCAACCTCGAAAGATGTCGCGGTCAACTTTAATGCCACTGGACTCTCGGTTGGCACTTACACCACGACTTTGCGCGTGAGCAGCAATGATTCTGGTCACGCACAGAGCGATGTGCCGGTGACGCTGATCGTCAACACCGCGTGCGATCCCGTCTCAGCGGTCGACCTCACACGCGCTCCAGCCAGCGACGTATTCGCCGGCGACGCAGTACGCTTCACGGCGAACGCGACCGGGACCGTACCGTTCACCTACACGTGGACAGTCAATGCTGCGCCGACTGGCAGCAACTTCAACACACTCGATCAGGTCTTTGCTTCCCCAGGCTCGTTCACGATCGGCGTGACCGTCGCCAATGCCTGCGGACAAAACAATGCCACCCTGCCGGTATCGGTGCAAGCGCGATCTGGCAATCAACCCGATCTGTCCACGTCCTACAAGAGGGTAAGCCTCGCCAATGTCGAAAGCGGCGATACAGTGACGTACACGCTTGTGCTCCGTAACCGCAGCGCCATCACTGCAACGGCCCGTATCACCGATCCCATCCCGGTACATACAACCTATATCGGGAGCAGCGCCCAAGCCAGTGATGGTCGGCCCATCATCTTCGGCAGTGGACAGCTGATCTGGTCGGGGGCAGTCGTCTCGGGCACACCTGTGATTGTCGAATACGCCGTGACTGTGCAAGCCGCGCCGATCGGCACCGCGATCATCAACACGGCCCAGCTGGACGATGGCTTAGGCAATCTCACCATGCTCGAAGCGCAATCGACCTACAACCCCGGTTTCAGTTTATCGATTGACGAGGGTGCGTTATACACCAACATCCCAACGGTTTCACTGAGTCTCACCTGGGATGCGGCGGACAGTATTGACAGCATGAAGATCAGCAATGATGGCGGCTTTGGTGCAGGGAGCAACACAACGGTCTGGCTGCCCGTTACCACAACCGATGGGGGTTGGGTACTGCCCATCAATGGTAATCAGCGCTTGCCGTACACCGTCTACGCCAAATACCGCGATGCCAATGGCACGCAGTTCGGGCCGGTTCAGGATGACATCCTCTATGATCCGATCGTGCCCTCAACGCCCACGATTCAAATCATCGTATCGCCAACCGTGCAATCGGTCTTTGCATTGAACACCAACAGTGTCATCGTGCGCGTCACGGCGACCGATGACAATAGTGGCGTGGGCGCGATTCAGCTTAGCAACACGCCCGATTTCGCACAGCCCTCGGAGTATGTTGCAATAGGATCGACGACTGACATCACCTGGACACTGCAAAGTTTTGGCAAGGTCTATGGGCGTGTCGTCGATCGAGCCGGGAATCTTTCTGTGGAGACGTCAGCGACAACGCGGTTCACGGTGTATCTGCCGCTCGTCCGAAAATAGATTGCCATCAACGTTGGGCCTTTTGCTGATGAGGCTGCGCTGGCGCTTCAAATCAAACAATCAAACAGCGGGGCGTCTCGTCATGTGAGACACCCCGCTGTGTGCGATGTTAAAGCCATGCCTCGTCAATGAGGAGTCTGGCGCGCGCCATCGCTCACCTCGCCCAGCAATTGAGCAGCCGCGGTGGCGCCCATCGTTTGGCGAAAGCGATCACGCCAGGCCTCCGGCGTATTGAGACGAATGCTTTCGTCCACCTCGGCGCGGTGATCTTCGTAGTAACTCAGTGCATCATAGACTTGCGCCAGCGTTAACTGCGGCAGAATGTCGTCGACCATCTCGCGCGGCGAATAGCCCGCTTGTGTGTAGCCGACGATCACTTCGACGCCAACGCGTGTGCCTTTAATGGCGGCGCGTGGCCCGCTGCGGCTCTGCGTCGTCTCCACGTAAGGATGATGCGGCATGAACTGCTCTGCCAGGACTTCTTCGACGAGACGTGACGGCGATTGATTGAGCGCCGCCGCGCGTTCGGCCACGATGTCATATAAGGTTTTCGGGAGTTGAACGGCAACTGTATCCATAGCTTACCTCGCGCATCAACTGCTGGAGTCATTCTTCGCTGGCGTCACCGGCGTGGGTGGCGCGGATAACGCACACTTTCTCAATCCGTCAGATGTGGCCGTAGACTCAGCGGACAACGTCTATGTGAGCGAATATGATAAAATCAAAAACCTCCCAGAGGCTACAAGCCTCTGGGAGGTTTGTCTTTCCGATCGCCTAATCCCTGATTAACTGCTCACCCGATCACCCGCAACTCCCGATCGTACGTCGTCAAACTCTCTGCGCCGTTGTCCGTAATCACCATATCATCTTCGATGCGCACGCCGCCCAGCCCCGGCACGTAAATACCTGGTTCAACGGTGAACGTATTGCCGACTTCTAATGGCACTACATTTCCTTCCACCATGTACGGCGGCTCGTGACCTTCCAGGCCGAGGCCGTGCCCGGTGCGATGCGTGAAGTATTGACCGTAGCCCGCCTCCACAATCACTTTGCGCGCAGCTCGATCGACGTCCTGCCCGGTGACGCCCGGCTTCGCCGTCGCGCGACCGGCCGCATTGGCTTGCTTGACCGTTTCATAGATCTTCTTGAACTCAGCGCTGGGTGGCTGCCCGACGACGAAGGTGCGTGTGATGTCGCTGTTATATCCGTCAATGGTGATGCCGAAATCGAGCAGTAACACCTCGCCCGCTTGAATCACGCGTTCGCTGGCGCTGACATGCGGCAGAGCCGTATTCGGACCCGATTGGATCAACGGATCAAACGCGAGCGCTTCGGCCCCACCGCGCAGCAGAGCCAGCGTCAATTCATTGGCGACGGCATGTTCGGTCATTCCGACGCGCACCACCTTGAGCACTTCGTCCAATGCCTGCTCGGTGATCGCCACCGCGCGGCGCATCTGAGCGATCTCGTCCGCATCCTTGATCAGGCGTAACTGCTCGATCAAATGATCAGCTGCTTCACAGGTGATGGCCGCTGCCGCTTTCTCGAACAGGCGCAATTCCAGCACGCGCATCTTGTAGGCCTCCAGGCCCAGGCGGGATCGATCGAGTTGCAGAGCGCGACACGCGGCTTGAAAAGCCTCCAGCGGATCTTGTCCATCGACGTAGGTGAAGAGCTGCCACGCGATCGGACTGCGCTGGGTCTTGGTCGCTTCGAAGGCCGGGCAGATCAGCGCGGGCTGCCCCTTCACCGGAAAGAGCGCCACCGTAGGCCGCTCCGATAAGTGAAAGTGCAATCCGCTAAAGTACTGCATGTTGGGGCCGGGCATGATGGCAATAGCGTCAAGTTGATTTTGAGGGGCAAGTTGCAGTAGTTTAGCAATGCGTTGTTCAGTCATGACTTATCCTTTGGTGGGTGTGGGCGGCACGGGTATAACGCAAAACTGTAGGGTGTGCATACTGCCCGGCCACGCTCGCGCTGCGCGAAGCGGGCACATCCGGCGCCACCAGACGCTGGATGTGCCATCCAGCAGGAGCGTATCCCACAAGTCACCAACACTTTTGCGTTATACTCGGGCGGCACTGAATAGATGTCATTCATCACGTTTCAGAGTATAATCATCCTACACATTTTGGCAGGAGACAAACCGATGGGCAAAATCTTGATGTTTATGGGTGGCGTGATCGCCGGCGCCATTATTGGCGGCGCTGTGACGCTGTTGTTGACTCCACAAAGCGGCGATAGCTTGCGCGGCCAGGCCCGCCAGCGCTATCAAGTGGCGCTCGACGCCGGACGCCAAGCGGCGGATGAGCGCAAACAGCAGCTCGTCAACGAATACGAAGCGATGAAACGCGGCGAAGTGCAAATCTTTCCGAAGGACTAGGAGTCTGATGAAAAAGTGCTCCAGCCGCCGTCCCCGGCGGCGATCTCACGCGTGGAACCGCCCCGAGGACGGGGCTTTGAGCGGGTTTTTCAGCGCTCTCCTAGACCCACCCCGGGATTCATAATGAATCCCGGGGTCTGTGTAACCTCTATTTTTCTTGCGCCGACCAGCTGTAACGCGCAACCTCAGTCGTCTTAGAGGCCATCGGGCTGACGACCACAATAGCTTTCTCCAACTGGCTGAGTGGGATGTCCCATTTAGCCGTGTTATCCGCATTCACCGGCAAGTGCGACACACTGATCTTGCCATCTTTGCCAAAGCTCACCAACTGCACCGTATAGTCCTGCGGCACAAAATTGTTGGTGCGAATCCAGCCGGCGGTCTGCCAACCCCCATCGTCCTTCTCAAAATCGGACTGGTAGTTGAGCTCCGGCACTTCCACATCGTCGATGGCGACGCCGGGGCGATTGACGGCGAGATCGTTGATCACGTCGAACGACACGACGATCTTCTTCCCCGCATACGGCGATAGATCCACCGACTCTTGAATCCACTGCGCCTGATCGCCTCCACCCGATTTGCCGGTATAGCCCCAGCCGTAATTGGCGTTCGTCGGATTGCTGTCCGTCATCGACGGCGCTTTCACTAACTTCCAGGTCTGGCCGCCATCTTCGGACACGCTGAGATAGGCATAGTCCCAGTCTTTTTCCAGATCGTACCATGTCCAGTATTTCAGCGTGGCGTTCTTGACGTTGCTCAGATCGAACTCATGTTGCAAGTGCAGATCGGCCACGTCGGCGCGATTGCTCCACATGAAATACTGGCCGCTGTGCGGCTGCGCGTCGATCATCTGCGCCTTCGTCGAGCCGGCAAAATCGATCGAGAGGTCACGCGGGCCGCTGAATTCTGTGTAATCGCCGGCATATTGATGAACGCTGGCTTGCTCGGTAAAGGGATACTGATCGATCGTCTGGCGCGGTTCAACCTTGGCCCGATCGGTTTTGCTGTACCCATAGCGGCCATTCTCAAGCGACGGATCATCCAACAGGCGCGCGATCATCCAGTCGGCTACAAGATCGTTCACCTGCTTGCCGGGGTCGATCTTGTCCAGCACCTTCTGAATACCGGCCAATCCATTCGCCGGTTCAGCCGCGATGGCTTGCACCCCGGCATCGCCGTAGCGATCCCAGAGGTAGAGCATGAAAGAAAAGGCCGTGCCGTAATTTTCCGAGCCGGCTACGCCGCCGTCCGGCCACGCATTGAGTTGAATGTCGGGATTCATGGCCGCGATGAAATCGGCTTCGGGGTCGTCGCCGTTCAAGAAGATCGCCAGTTCCGACATGCCTTCGCTAACCCAAGTGTCTTCATTCTTATCCTGGTGATTCAGAATGAGATGTTGAAACTCATGAGCGATAACGCCGTCGTAATAACCGGAGCTGACGGCTTGCGGGCCGCCGCTGCCTTCGATGTCGATGTAGACCATGTCCTTCTCGTTGGAGTCTTCGCGCACTTGCCGCGTCACCATATCGATCGACGAGAAGTAACCGCCCGCGTTGGTGTTAGAGGTGTTAAGGATGTGGATGCGCGGATCACAATCGATGCCGGGCGTGTCTTCCTGGCCGAACAAGGCGTGGTTGCGCGGCACGATCTTATCGTTAAAGACCTGCGCGGATTTCGTCAAGGCGGCATGATCGACACGATTCAACCAGTTGTTATCCAGCCACATGTAAGCCGTATCGGTCTTGGTGATCAGCGTAGCGTCCACCGTGAAAGTCTTCAGGCTATCTTGATCCATCACCGAGAATTTTTCTTGATCGCCGACGTTATAGGTGGGGGCGGTAGTGCAATTTTTCAGAGGAGCATCCGCGGGCACGCCCTTGAAGCGGATGGCGAGCTCGCGCAGATCGGCGATCGGGATGTCTACCGTATTGATGAGTTTTTCATCGGTCTGATCGGCAGCGGTCACTGGCGCGCGCATCAACTCGGCCGTATCGAGCGGCCCGGCCGATCGGGTGGCCCCGTTCGCGGGTACCGTCGTCGGGCCGGGCAGTTCGCGCACGCGTCCACTAGCGGGTGTGGGCCCCGTGTTGGTCAATACCGAAACCGGATTGAGACAACCGGCTAGAGTAACTGACAAAATGACGAAAACAATCAGCAGGCGGGTCACGTTTTTCATCACAGAATTCTTCTCACTCCTTGGCACAATCTGGGGCGATTATAGCATGCGCAGCTTGCCCCCTAAACCTAAATCGCCCGACCTTGCCTAAGGGTCGGGCGATTCAGATTGGGAGGAAGGAATTACTTACAATCAAAGTATGCAAGAGTAGGCTTAAGCGGAGATGAAGCAGAGTTGAAGGTTAATTGAAAATCGAGTAGAAAGTAGACAAGTAGGCAGGTAGACAAGGAAATCCTTGACTACTTGCTTCCTTGTTTCCTTGTCTACTCATAACGCTCTGGCGATCTGCGCGGCGACGCAGGCGTTGTGCTCCAGCAGGGCGATGTTGGCTTTCTGGCTTTCGCCGCCGGTCAACTCGCTGACGTGCAGCAATAGAAACGGCGTGATGGCTTTGCCGCGAATGTGCTCCGCTTCGGCCAGGTGCAGCGCTTGCTGAATCACCGGTTCGATGTCTGCGTTGGCGACGGCGAATTCTTCGGGTATCGGCGCACCGATGAGTAAACCACCCTGCAAGCCAAGTTCGAACTTCGCGCGAATGATCTGCGCGGCGGCTTCCGCCGTGTCGCAGCGCGCATCGATGGGCAGGCCGCTGCTGCGCGAATAGAACGCGGGGAAGGTATCGGTCTCAAAGCCCAACACCGGCACGCCGTGCGTCTCCAGCCATTCGAGGGTGAGGGGCAGATCGAGGATGGCTTTCGCGCCCGCGCACACCACGACGACCGGCGTCTGGGCGAGCTCAGGTAAATCGGCGGAGACATCGAACGGCTGGCCGCGATGCACCCCACCGATGCCACCCGTGGCGAAGATCTTGATGCCGGCCTGCGCCGCGACCCACATCGTGGCGGCGACCGTCGTGGCACCGTGGCCCTTCTGCGCGATGACGATCGGCAAGTCGCGACGGCTGACTTTGCGCACGTTGTCGGTGTTCGCCAGCCGAGCGAGTTGATCGGGTTCCAACCCGGCGTAGATCTCACCGTCGAGGATGGCAATCGTGGCCGGCACAGCACCATTATCACGTACCACGTCTTCGAGGCGACGGGCCACCTCGAGATTGACGGGGCGCGGCAGGCCGTGCGTAATCAACGTCGATTCAAGCGCGACGATGGGGTGATGGTTGGTCAGCGCGGCGCGGACGGCGGAGGAAAGGTGAAGGGAAACGGGCATGAATAACTCCTGATTAAATTCGCTGGTGATGATTCACACACGCTCACTGCGCGCCGATGCGGACAGAGAGCGCGCAACATTTTACTGCGAAAAGCGATAGCCATCGGGTTCGTGATGAATGTGCTGCGCCGCCGGGCCGATCTTCGCTCTGATGTGCAGAATGTATTGGCTCAACCGCTCGGCCGAACTGCCCCGCGCACGCTCCTCGGGTTTGCCCATTTCGGCCGGGCGCACGGCTTCGATTAGATCGGCGGAGCGGCAGACTTGCGGACGGCGCGAGTAGAGGTGACGCAGCACGACGTACTCCGGCCAGCTCAACGAAGTGATGAGTTGATCCTGCACGCGCACGTAGTGTGGCGCGTCAAAGAACTCCAGAGGCGTGAGCGCGCTGGTAACGCCAAATTTCAGGCGCAAATACGCTTCGAAAACCGGCGAAAAGACTTGCGCGCCAACCGAGAGCACGCGCACCAGTTCGCGCCGTTTCAAGCGCCGCAAGCCGTCATCGGTGGGCGTGGCCCGTGCCGCGATGCGGCCTAGATCAGTCTGCTCCACTTCTTCCACACTCTTCAAAATCTTGCTGCACTCCTCATCCACCTCGGCGTTGGCGGTGAGTTGTTTCGCGGTCACCATTTCCAGCGCAGGCGGATTGCGCCGCACGGCCTGATAGATGGCGCGAATCAGACCGGGATGTCCGCCGCTCAATTCATACAGTCGCCGCTTTTCACTATACGACAGCAGCGGCGCAGTCTCTTGCCGCGCCGACAAGCGCTGGATCATGAAGAACGCATCGGCTTCCAGATAGGGCGTCACCGGAATGACGTGATCGGCAGCTGCCATCAACTCCGTGAAGCGCCGCGCTTCCGGCAGGTCACGGCGCAGCAGGGCCGGGTCGCGCCGCGTCAACGTCAGATAGACGCTGTGCCGCTTGTGATTGTCACGCAGTTCGCGCAAATCCGTAAACAACACCGGCGGCGCTTTTGCCAACAGTTCATCACAATCGTCCAGCAGGCCGACGATCAACTCCGCCCCGGCTCGCACCACGCGATCGATCGCTCGATCGAGATTGCGTTTAGCCAGAGTCTCCGGGCTGCGCTGCGCATCCAGCAGCAGCTCGGTGAGCGCCGGTCGCAGTGGTGTGAAGTTCCCATCCAACTCCTCAGCCGCGCGGATCAGCTGTTCGAGCGCATGCAGGTAGAGCGCGTGCGGCGGCTGTAGCGCCAACGGCTTGCAGTTCAGATACAAGATGAACGCCTGCGCCGCCCGCGCGCCAAAGTAGTGCAATCGCACATCGGCACGGGTGAGATGGCGCGCGAGGCTGGACTTGCCGGAACCACTTACCCCCACCAGCGCGCACGACTCGCCGGCGCGCAGCAGATCAGCGACGGGTTCCAGGATTTCTTCGCGGAATTTAACGGGCGGTAATAAGTCTGGCATGGAAAGTCCTTACCTACCTATGAAGGAATGTGCCCACTACGGAAGTCTAGGCTGAACTGCTCGCCGCTTGAGCAGGTAAAGGTGTCAAAATAGCCACCACCACACCCACCACCTGCACTTTGGATTCAGCGATCTTGGGACCGCCTTCGTAAAAGATCCATTCACGTTCGCCGATAATTGTCTCCGCGGCACCCGCAGGTTGACTGGATACCAGCCAAGCCTGTTTATCTTCTGGAATCAAAATGACGATCGGATAATCGGATCGCGGCGGACGATCGAACTGGCGTACCAGTGCGTAACATGGCTCACCTGGCTGGGGTGGGTCATGTGCTGCCGCAAATTGAAAAGCGTAGTAAGGCTGACTGACGTGCATGCGGAACTTGCCGCCCAGTTGATGCACCACATCAATCTGATAAGATTGATTGTTGAAGGATACTTGCTCGATTTCAATGTAGTCTAGCGTGCCAGGCACCGGCTTAAAATTCGGCGACAGGATGGCCCGGTTACGCTCGGCACTCTGCATCGGCATGAGCTGCAAGCCAACCGGATCATCCCCCGGCCAGATCAGTCTGGAGGGAATCTGAACCCGATCGAGCCAGTCTGGCTCATGAGTCTCTTCGGCTAACAGTTCTAGCGCTGTGGTGCTGCGTCGATCGCGCAACCACAGGTGATTGAGCGCTTGTTGTGTCGTTTGATACAACTGACTATATTCATTCTCCTTGGTCGAATTGTTTTTGCGGTGGTGGAAGTTGATCAGCTTGGCCAGGATGGATAACGCAGCCCGATAATGCTCAGCTGCGACATCAGCCCGATCTTCCTCCAACATCAGACGCGCCAGCACCAATTCAGCGAGCAAGCGGTGATGCTCATCGTAATTCAACCACGTCACGGCCAGCTGGCCGGTCAATTGAGCACGGGGAGATTTAGACAGATGCCGGATGTAGGCCAGATATAACAGAGCGATCCCGGTAGAAGTGCGCCGTTGGGCCTCTGCCGCGCTGTCGCGTTTGTCGACGCAGCGGGCCTTGGCCGCCAGCCTCACCACTGTTCGCCCCAGTTCGAGGGCCTGGACAGTTTTGCCCCGGTAGTGCAACCGCAAAGCTTCCTGACAACGTGCCATAATATCAAGATCAACACGTGTCGTATCGATCGCTTTCAAGAGATCCGGAATAGCGAAGTCATCCATGAGTGTTTCACTTCACACCAGGTGGCAGGGCGCGGCGCAATTTCTCAAGCGCCTGTTCCATTTCGCGCCGCGAGTTGGCGGGCAGTGGCAGCGTCGTTTCGCGCTGCAAGGTGCGTTCGATCACGCGCGCCAGCGCCTCAACCACATTGAGCGTGACCTGGCTGTTTTGATCCATCGAGCGGATCGCCTGAATGATGTTCTTGACCAGCTCGGCCTGTGCTTCGGCGCGCGCCGTCTGAAACTGCAGGAAGCCTTCCGCTTCGCCGGTCGAGCGAGTGATCGTCGATTCTTTTTCCCAGCCGGTTTGCCACAGCGTGCGCCGCAGCGTGATCACATCGCGCGGCACTTGCAGGTTGGCAAAGCCGCTGTCCACCAATTCAATGCCGCGTCCTGCCAACATGCCTTTGCCTGCTTGTTGCAGCTGCCCGGCAATTTCGCGGCGCGGATTGCGTTCGGGATCATCAGGCAGAAAGAGCTCGTCGAGGGTGCGGCGCGTGATCTCATCACGCACTCCACCCGCCACCGCGTTGTGGGCCGTATTGGTCCATTTGATCTTGTTCGGCGGATTGACGTGTACTTCATACAGGGCTTGGCGCAGCGCTTCCGGCGACACCGGCGGCTCAGTCACCGATCCCAGGGGTGTGTTCCAGATGAAGTGACTGAGTACGCTCAAAAAGCGCGCATGCTTCGGCGCTGAGTCCGGCTCATTGGGCATGCGCTTCATAAAGCGGAATAGCGTAATGACGGGCGCTCGCGCCGGAATGCCATCTTTGGTGACGCCGAGTTCGGTGCCCGTCATGGTCTGGGTGCGCAGATCATAGATCATGCGGATGCGCTCGAAGGGCTTCAGCGTGTGCTCTTCCGGGCCAAGCACACCCGAATAACGCGCGCCGCGCTCGGTCAACACCGCCGTATTGTCCTTGATCAACAACACGCCCGGCCCGCCCAGCTTCATCAAAATCTCGTGATCGTCGCCCGGATCGCCCTCGATCTGGCCGTGATGCACGGTGATCGCTCCGCCGCTGAATGGCAGGCCAAAAGTCGTGTTGACCACAAAGCCAATGCCGTGCCCGACCACTTTGAGGCTGTACATCTGCGCCACAAATTGCCCGGCACAAATGAGGGCGATCACAATACCGACGATCGCCGGCACGACGAACCACCAGTCAATGACGAGCTTCGGCGCAGCAGGCGTGGCTAGATCGGCTTCAGCTCTGACCTCGATGGTGAACGTAAACTCCGGCCCAAATCGATTGTTGTTTGGCGTGAACAAACGCCACGTCGTAAGGTAAGTCCCTGGTTGGGGTGGCGCGACCATCTGAACCACGGGCGCAAAAGTACCCCCCGGTGGGATGTTCGGTTCCGTAGTGGGAATACCATAGGGCGGTACCGACAGGGTATCTGTCATCACTTGCACATTGCCGCTGATCAGGCGGAACTGTACACGATCGTCCCAGCTGCAATTACCGGTATTGTGGATATACCATTGGGCGTAAAAAGATTGACTGGGGATAGTTGGAGCGCCCTCTGGCCGGGCTTCCGCCGACTCTGCGTTATAAGCGCAGTTTTGTTCCCGATCGAAATACCGATCGGTCGGAGGCGGGATGGTCCGGACGATGGCATTACCGATCCACCCTAGTACGACGACGGCCGCAACCACAACGAGCAAGCGCAGGAAGGCGCGCACTTGTTCGTCATGCCACAGTGAATAAATCAGTGTGGAGATAAGGTCTCTAAGTCGTGGGCGGAGGTTCATTAGTGTCCGTTTGACCAGGCAGCATTGGAAAATCGAGCGGTCGCCCAAATTGCAGCATCATGTAACGCAACAGTTCATCATCCAACAAGGCGTGCGTTTGGGGGTCATCGGTCATCTTTTTGACGACGCTCCAAAAATGTTGGGTGACTTGATCTTGATCACCGCTGGGCGGCAAGTCTTGTTCTACCGCCTGCGCCAGGCGCAACAGACTTTCAAGCTTGGCCTGGGCACGCGCCTTCTCACGCTGCCGCTCCGCTTCGGCCTGAGCCTCGCCGCTGATTCTAAACATACGGCTTTCATATTCGGCCTTCCAGGCTTTGATGCGCTGCTCGGTGATCTTATCCAGCGCCGGGTTCTGCTGATCGAAAGTCTTTTCGGGATCAAAGTCGGCCGGGAAGATCACACCCACCGCTACGGTGATAATTTTGATGCCCCGCCCGGCCATCACTGGTGTAAGCCGTTGAGTCAATAAACTTCGGATTTCTGCGCGCGGATTCTTAGTCGGATCTTGTGGGGCGAGCAAGCCATCCAAAGTGTAATCCGCGATGATGGCGCGCAGCATGCCCTGGCCCGTGCCCATGACGCGCTCGTTCCAGCGAGTAAGATTGCCCTCGCTATCGGCGACTTGCAAGACAGATAATGCGCGTTCCACTCGGTGACGCGACCATTTGAGCGGCCGGGGATAGGGTGCTTTAGGATCGTGCGCGTGCAGGTTCCTGTTGAACTCTGTGCGATCGATCTGGAAGCGCAGCGAAAGGCGGACTTTGATCGGGATGCCGTCGCGCGTGAGGAAATCGAATTCCTGCGTGCGAAATTGAATCCGCAGATCGATCAGGTGCATCAATTGTTCGGTTTCGTGGGTGAAGACCAGCCCTGTCCCCTCGACGCGGCTGAAGCCGATCGCCGTATGTAACGTTACGGCGCTGGTGCTGTCCACATCGATCACACCTATGCCGCCGGCATGCTCGCGTGACTCGCCATTGGGTCCCGGTTCTACTACACCCTCACGCACCACCGCCATGGCAACGTCACCACCCAGCGCAAAAAGGAATAGGACCCGGCGGGCGGCGGCCGCTTCGCGCGGATCGCGCGAGTTCACCGGCAGCACACGCGACCCGGTCAGCCACAACGTGAGCATGAAGAATGCGCCCAGGATGGCAAAGACGACCAGCATGCTGATCAGGCCGCCGAACAAAAAGTCGTTGGTCACTGCATAGCGGATAGGCCCGATGAGGAACCCGTACAGGGCCATCACGACGAGCAGAATCACGATGAGGAGCCGGCCGGCCAGCAGACTCTGTCGTTGCTTCTTTTTCTTCATGCAATTACTATAGCATAAAGCCGTTACCTTGACCAAACGCCTGATCGGCCTTTTGGGCAGCCCGCAGTATAATTCAGGGTATGCCACGCCCCCACCCTTCCCACGACCTGACGCTGCGCCTGGACGCCATGACTTATGGCGGCGCGGCGCTGGGCCGCGCCGACGGCAAAGCGATCTTCGTCACGGGCGGCTTGCCGGGCGAAGTCGTCCGCGTGACCGTCGAAGAAGATCGCGCGCGTTTTGCGCGCGCCCGTTTGGTCGAAGTGATCGAACCCGCGCCCGAACGAGTGACCCCGCGCTGTCCGCATTTTGGCTGGGCGTCCACCTCGTGCGGGGGCTGCCACTGGCAGCACATCGACTATGCCGCGCAGCTGCGTTTCAAGACGGCCATCGTGCGCGAGCAGTTGCAGCGCCTGGGGCAGATTCCCGATCCGCCGGTGCGCGACATCATCCCCAGCCCGGCGCTGTGGCAGTATCGCAATCACGCTCAATTTCATGTCACGCCGGATGGCCGTCTCGGTTTTCTGGCCGCCCGCAGTCATCGCGTCACCCCAATCGATCAATGCCTCATCATCGAACCGGTGTTGCAGGAATGGTTACAGGCACAGCAGCAAGTTGATCACACCGGAGAGCAGCGGCTCAGCGTGCGTGCTTCCAACCTCCCACGCCTAATTTCCAATGTTGCGTTTCAAGTCTCGCCGGAGAGTTTCTTCCAGGTGAACACGGCGCTGATCGACACACTGGTCGATCAAGTGCTGGCGAAGTTGGAGTTAAGCCCGACGGATACGATCCTGGATGCATATTGTGGCGTGGGCTTGTTCAGCCGTTTCATCGCGCCGCAGGTGGCCCACGTCATCGGCGTGGAAGCCAGCGCCAGCGCGCAGGCGGACTTTGCGATCAATCTGGCCGGGTTCGCCAACGTCGAGTTTCACCTCGGCCGCGTGGAGCAGCTCTTGCCGACGATCGCCGCTCACCTGGATGCCGCTCTCTTCGATCCGCCGCGGGCGGGTTGTGGGCCGCAGGTGATAGAAGCCGTGATCGCGCGGCACATCGATCGGGTGGTAGTCGTGAGTTGCGATCCGGCGACGCTGGCGCGCGACCTGCGGCAGCTGCTCGATCGGCATTACACGCTGATCGAAGTCCAGCCGATCGATCTATTCCCCCACACGTATCACATCGAAACGATCGCCGTGCTGCAGCGGGCTAAGGAATAAGCGGAGAGCGCCGTATGTCAAGAACGTATGCCACCCGTTACGGCTTGATCGCAGGGGTGATATCGATCCTGTTCGTGACGCTGTACACGACGTTGGAATATATGGGGCAGCGCATCCCAACGACATTCATCCAGTTCCTGGCTTCGGCCGGCTTGGAATATTGGTTGGTCTTAACGCTGCCTCTCACTCTCACGCCACTGGCTTACGGGGCGGGCCGGCAGCGCGATCGGGTGACGGCTTACGCGCACGATCGCAACACGCTGAATGACATCTTGCGCAGCTTGATGGTCACGCCCGATCTCGATCAAACCCTGCCCCAGGTGCTGCACCATATCGCCGCAACGCTGGGCGTCGATGAAGCCGCGGTGCTCGTGCATCAGCATGAACAATGGATCATGCGCGCCGCGACACGGGGTGCGCCAGACACCACAGCGGATATCGCGCGGAGGTCGGCGTGGCCGCCGGCTGCGCTAACCCCGATCGTGCTCAATCTCGATCAAGCCCCGGCACCCACCGGGACGCCGTCTGATTATCACGGAGCTGTCTTGCAAGCGGTCTATGCTGAAGCACAGCCGTTGGGTTGGCTGGTGCTATTGTCGCGTTCGGGTCAACCCCAGCGACACTATGACCCAGTCTGGCTGACGGCGGTCACCGATCAAATCGGGGCGGCGTTGGCGCGCGCGCGCCAGGTTGCGTTGATTCGCCGCCGGGCGCGTGATCTCGAGGCGCTGGCGCAGATCAATCGCACGCTGCTGGCGGGCATAGATTTGGACACACTGCTGGATGCCATCGTCAATTCGGCGCAGGTGCGGTTCGGCCTACCCTACGTCACGGTGATGTGGATTGACGAGGCCGCTGGCGAGTTTTATCCGCGCGCCCAAGCCGGCCCGTTGCTGGCGTCAGCCATTCCCCACTTCCGGCAAAAATTGAACGCAGGTCTGGCGGCTGAAGTCTTGCGCACGGGGCAGCCCTATCTGGCGCGTGATACGCGGCGTGAACCGGCCTACCTTCCGGCGGTCAAAGCGGAGATTCTGTCGCTGTTGCTGGCGCCGATGAAGGTAGCGGGCCAGCTGATCGGCGTGATGACGTTTGAGAGTCTAGGCGCAGATGAATTCAGCGACGAAGATGTGTTGGCCTTGACCACACTGGCCGATCAAGCTGCCATTGCCGCAGAGAATGCCCGCTTGCTGGCGTCCGCCCAGCGTGAGCGACAGCGCGTCGTCGCTATTCTGCACAGCACGCACGATGTGGTGCTGCTGGTCGATATGGCGGGCGTGGTGCAGCTGCTCAACCCAGCCGCAGAACGGCTGGTGGGCCGGCCGGCGGCGGACATCATCGGCCACCCGATCGAGCAGCTGCCCCATCTGGAATCCGTCGCGGCCGTGACCGAAGAGCACTCGTTTGAAGCGACGCTAGACAATGAACTCACTTATTTGGTGACCGTGAACACAGCCCAGGATGAAGCGGGTACCGTATTTGGGCGCGTGGTGATTATGCGCGATATCACGTACCTGAAGCAATTAGATCTATTCAGGTCACAGATGATGCAATTGGCCTCGCACGATTTGCGCGCGCCCTTGGGCGTGGCCTTGGGTTATCTGGATGTACTGCTGGAAGACATGCAGCCGCCGATGACGCTATTTCACGAGAAAGCTCTGCGGGGCATCGAGGCCGCGCTGAATCGCATGCAAACCCTGGTCACGGAGCTGCTTGATTTAGATCGCATCGAGTCCGGCGTCGATCAGATCAGCGAGTCGATCGATGTCGCCGCGCTGGTCGCGGAGGTAGTACTGGACTACGCTGAACCCGCGCGGATGAAACGGCAACCGCTGGAGTTTCTGCCAGGCGCTGATATTCCGATCATCAACGGCGATTCGATACGTTTGAAGCAAGCCCTCGGCAATCTCGTCAACAACGCGGTGAAGTATACGCCCGAGGGCGGGCAGATTACGGTGCGCTTGAGCCGCGTGGAGCAGCGCGTGTTGATCGAAGTACAGGATACCGGCTACGGCATTCCGGCCAGCGCGCAGCCAAAGCTGTTCCAACGCTTCTTCCGCGCCAAAGCGCCCGGCACCGAGAACATCACCGGCACGGGCTTAGGCTTAAGTTTGGCGAAAGCCGTGATCGAGCAGCACGGCGGAAAGATTACCGTGGAAAGCGAAACCGGACGAGGCACCACCTTCCGAGTGTGGCTGCCGGCAGCAATGATCAATGTACGATGAGCAGTAACTGGCGACCAACTCAAACTCAGGCGCTCATTTCATCATGGCTAAATCAAAAACCTACACTCAATTTGTTTGTCAGCAGTGCGGCTCGGTGCAGCTCAAATGGATGGGCCGCTGTCCCGATTGCGGAGAATGGAATTCGTTTGTAGAAGTGATCGAGGAACGATCGAGCAAGGCCGGCCGATCGGGTGGCGCGGGGCCGCGGGCGACGCCCGTGCGCTTGAGCGAGGTGCAGACCGGCGGGCTTGATCGCATCCCGATGGTCATGGAAGAATTCAGCCGCGTGTTGGGCGGCGGGATCGTGCCCGGTTGTTTAGTGTTGGTCAGCGGAGATCCGGGGATCGGCAAATCGACATTGCTGATGCAAGTAGCGCTGCAAGTGGCGGAGACGCACGGGCCGGTTTTGTATGTGTCCGGTGAAGAGAGCGCGCAGCAGATCAAGATGCGGGCCGAACGTTTAGGACATGGCGGCAGTCAACTGTATCTGCTTACCGAAACCGATCTCGACGAGATTAGCGGACACATCGCCACACTCAAGCCGCGCCTGGCCATCATCGATTCCATCCAGACGATGACGGTGAGTGAGCTCACGTCGGCAGCCGGATCGATCTCGCAGGTGCGCGAATGCGCGGCGCGCTTGCAGGGCGTGGCCAAGTCGAGCGGCACGAGTGTGTTCATCGTGGGGCATGTGACCAAATCGGGATCGATTGCCGGGCCGAAGGTGTTGGAGCACATCGTCGATACGGTACTCTACCTCGAAGGCGATCGGTTCCACACCTATCGCTTGCTGCGCTCCACCAAGAATCGATTTGGCGCGACGAACGAAGTGGGCGTGTTTGAGATGCGCGGCAGCGGCATGACCGAGGTTACGAATCCCAGCGAAGCTTTCCTGGCCGAGCGCTTGCCCAACGCGCCCGGCTCGACCATCGCGGTGACGATGGAAGGCACGCGCCCCTTGCTCGTGGAAGTGCAGGCGTTATGCAGCACCAGCGCGTTTGGCCTGCCGCGCCGCACCGCCAATGGATTGGACCTGAATCGCTTGCTGTTGTTGACGGCGGTGCTGAGCAAACGCGTGGGGTTGAAGCTGGGCGATCAAGACGTGTTTGCCAATGTCATCGGCGGATTGCACATCACCGAACCGGCCGCCGATTTAGCCATGGCCTGCGCCATCGCTTCGTCCATGCGCGATGTGCCGGTCGCAGTCGATCTGGCGGTGGTGGGTGAAGTGGGCTTGAGTGGTGAACTCCGCACGGTGGGACAGCTGCCCGCGCGCTTGAATGAAGCGGCGAAGCTGGGCTTTGGGCGCATCTTGATCCCCAAGACCCATCGGATGAGCGAACTGCCGCAGGACAAGATCGAGGTTGTAACGGCGCGCAGTGTGGGCGAGGCGATCACATTGGCGCTGGTGAAGAAGTGAGGGGTTTGTTAGTTGCCGGTTGTTGGTTGTTGGCTGCTGGTAATGAATTGGATTTTGGCAAATTCCGGAATCGAGGCTTTAGCCGGAAATGTGGCAACCCATCCCACCGGCTAAAGCCTCGACTCCCACGGAAAATGTAATGCCTTGCCAAACTCCAGTAATCGAACAATCAGGGGCAGGCGATTTGAGATCGTCTGCCCCTGATTAACTGATCAACTGATTGACTGATTAACCGGTTACTGTCCTACACCAATATGCAGCGCACCACGCGAGAGGCCGTTGGCCGGTGCTTCGGCGCCGCTGGACAGCCACTTGAAATGGTGCAGGTAATTCAACACAGCGCCAGCGCCGCTGCTGGTATCACCCTTAGTCTGAGCATCGATGAGGGTCCACAACGGCTGGAAGTTCAGATAAGCGGTGTTCAAACGATTGCCGGGCAGCAACCCGGTGGCTTGCTTGAACGTGGCATCATTGGCCAGTGAGGCTGGATCGGCGTTATCAATACCCAGCAGCGTGTTGGAATCAGTGCCGATGACGAAGCGACCATCCACCACGCCGTAAGTGAGCACCGGCTTGTCGTCAACCATGATTGCGCTGTAGGGCAAACCGCTGAGGCTTTGCATTTTAACACTACCCGTGCCGCCCGACGCCGCGCTGAGACCTTGCAAGACCTTCTCGAAGCTGCCCGTCAATTTGCCGGCATCGCTGGAATCGAGCAGCAGCGCCAGCTCAATCGGCATGGAGTAAGACATCGCATCGGACTTCTGCTGATCGCGCGCCAGGATAGCAAACCCCGCATCGCCGTTGATCAGATCGAGGACATCGGTTTGCAGATTGACGCCAACCAGCTTCTGGAATTCATCCAGCTTCGCCGTGATATCTTCTTTGGACACGCCGAGTGAAGCGAACTGCGCCGCCAGCACATCGGGATTCAACATCTTGCTCAAGAAGCCGCCCTTCAGGCTGAAGTCCACGGCCATGATGGCCGAAGCGGGCAGCGACGCGAATATCTTCCCGCTGGCCGGCGTCAAGGCGCTTTCATACATTTGACGTTGTTCGGCTGGCATCTGCGCCGGATCGAACTGCATGGCCGTGTCGAAGCGGATGCCGGTGGGCTCGTAGGTCATCACGGCCCCTGCGCCGCCGAGAGCTTTCATCATTGCACGCAGTTGCGTTAGCTGCGCTTCTTGTTGGGTCTGCATTTTCTCGCGCTGCTGCGCATCGAGATTAGCCGTCATCGACTGAGTCATCTGCAGCACCACATCCATGTAACGGTTGTAGTCGACGTAGGCCGCGCCGGCATTTTGACCGGGCAGGGCACTCATCACAGCCTTGTAGTTTGCGCTAGTCGCCAGATTCTGACCGTCGAGCGCGGCATTGATGGCGGCCTTCATCTGATCGCCGCTGAGGGTCAGCACGATCAGATCGTTAATGGTAGCCAGTGCTCCCGTCTCCGGCGTGGAACTGTCGCCCAATCCTAGATGAGTGATCGAAATGCCACGATACGTTTCGGTCGTGGTCGATTTACCGGAAACCTGGGCAATTTGCTTGAGCACACTGCCCAGCGCAGCGTCTGACTTGACGCGATCTTTGGTCTGCACGGCGATCACAAAAAACGGCGCGCGATACGACAGGTCTTTGCCTTCGGTCTTGTCCATGCCGCCGATATCGATGACGCCCACTGCGGCCCGATCGCCTAACCAGGGCTGCACATCATCCGCCCAGTTAAGGCCCGTCTGCGAGAAGGCTACCTCCAATCCGGACGCTACCATCTTTGCCTCTTTGGAATCCTTCCAGGCATTGGCAATGGCGTTGAAGTTAGGCAGCTGATCGGCGTGAGTGTTTAGCGAAAAATACATCATCGTGTTGGGCGGCATGACGACGGCCGTCGCGTCACCCTGCGATTGCGCCGTGCGATTGGCAATCGCGGCGGCAGCCACGCCGATGGTGCCCAGCACCAACACGGCGATCAGCACGCCGATCAAAACTTTGTGGGTGCGGGGTTTCGGCAAGTTCACATCAAACTGCGTGGTTTCAGGTGTTTCGTTCATGGGAATGCTCCTTCCTCAAAATCAGATAATCGACGCGCCAGAAATCGACTTCTATTATCGACCCGAAGGTACGGCAGCACAAGCACTCAGGTGCTTCTGTTATACCACCAAATGCGCTAGGCAAATGACATCTCCCCGACAGGCTTCCGACAACTCAACTATGGAAGACCCGTAACTGTCAGCCATTGCTCTATGCGCCATACGGTGTCATTCCCGCACGCTTTAAGCGGGAATCCAGCGGCCCTATCAGAACGGCCAGTCTGGATGCCCGACAAAAACATTCGGGCATGACGGCCGAGCAGTTACGAATACTCTAGCTGTTGACGCGTTGCCGCATCAACAGCGCCGGCGCCAGGGCGATGAGACACGCCAGCACGGCAAACAACACGAATGATTCGGCCACGGCCTGCGCCGTCGCATGGCGAAAAATCTCCAGCGTGTTCATGGCAAACTGACTTTGCCCGGCGGCGAATTCGGCGCTGAGCGCCTGCACGCGCTGCGTGCCCCAACTCAACGCGATCGATCCGCCCAGGCTCATGCCCACCAACCGCAGGATGATGACCAACGCCGAAGCCACGCCGCGTTCTTCATCGGGAGCGCTGTTGACCACGGCGGTGGCGATCGGGGCCAGCACCATGCCAAAGCCCAGGCCCGCCACCATCAGGCCCGGCACCATCTGCCCGTACGTCGTATCGACCGTCCACTGCCCGGTGATGAAGAAGCCCAGCGCAGCGATCAATAAGCCGATCAACGTCGGCGCGCGGTAGCCAAACCGATTGACGATGCGCCCGATAAAGACCGACATGATCGCCATCGTCACCGTCAACGCCGACAGCACCCAGCCGGTGTACCACGCCCCATCGCTGAGGATTTGCGCAGCAGTGGCGTGGGGGCTATTCGAGGCGACGACGGCGTTGATGAACAACGGCACCACGCCCAGGGCCACGATCAGCGCGAAGCCCACGCACAAATTCACCAGCGCCGCGCCGCTAAACGTCCTTTGCTTGAATAGACGCAGATCGAGCAGCGGTTGTTTTGTATGCAGTTCGCGGATGATAAAGCCCACGAACGCGACGATGGCGACGATCAGCAGCGGGCCTTGATAAGCCGGTGTGGTCTGTTCGACAAATTGCGAGGTCGTGCCCGCTTCCGCCCCACTGCCCACGGCGATGTTGAACGCGGCCAACGCCAACCCGATCAGCCCCGCGCCGATCAGATCGAGGCGGCCCGCTCGTTTCTCTTGCACGCGTTGCGCGTCGCGCAGGGCGCGCCAGCATAGCGCAAAAGCCAGCAGGCCGATCGGGACGTTGAGCCAGAAGATCAAGCGCCAATCGCCAAACAAACGAATCATGATGCCGCCATACAGATGACCGACGACCCAACCGGCCGTATCGACGGCGGCGACGATGCCGAGGGGCGTGGCGCGCCGATCGGGTGGAAACAGATCGCCGACGAGCGCCATCGAGACGGGCACCATCGCGCCTGCGCCCAACGCTTGAATCACGCGGCTGATCACCAGCCATTCCAACGCAAACGATGGCTGCAAGCCCGGCGTGCGCGTCAACGCCACCAGGATCGATCCGGCAATGAAGATGATCAGGCACACCAGATAAGCGGGACGCCGCCCGTAGAGATCGCTCAAGCGTCCGGCGAACGTCATGCTCACGGCGTAAGCCGCCAGATACATGGTGACCACCCAGCCGGCCAGCGCGAACTGCTGCGTGCTCAATTCAAAATCGACGACGACCTGCGGCAGAAAGGCCGACGCCACTGTCAAGTCCATCGCGCCGATAAAGATGGCGATGCAGACCAGCGCGATGATACGGTTGGGGGAAAGGGAACGGGTTATCGTCATAGGAGTTCGAATAGATGAAAGAGGGAAGGAGGGAAAGAGAGAAGTTCGTCTCTCCGTTTCTCTATCGCTCCATCCCTCTATCTCTCTATCAGGTTATTTCATGTGCGGCGCAGCCTGACGCGGCCCGGTTCGACAATCGCCAGCTGACCCGCCAGTTGTGGCAACAATTCCTCACTGGCTAGGAATTGATCGACCAATTGATTGATGTAGGCGGCGGTCGCCGTGCGCGGTAGAAATAGCACCACGATCCCGGCATACTGCTCAGGTGGATAGTTGCGGATGTCGGCGAAGTCATAGTCACCCGTGATCAGGCAGAAATTATGCTCGCGAACATAGCGGGCAATGACGGGATCTTTGGCGCTGCGTAAGCCAATGTCACGTACATCCGTTGCGTCATGTCCGTGCTGTCGAATGCTTGCGGTTAGCGAACGCGGCAGATCGGCATCAATCAAAAAGTGCATGGTTAGGCGGCCGGCGCGGGCAGAGGACGAAACGTTTCCAGCTCAATCAGCTCAGTCGCGTAGTTCAAAGCCGCCGCGATGTCTTCTTCACTAACGCCGTATTCGCGCACGATTTCAGCGCGTGTCATACCGCCTGCCAGTCCGCCGACGATGCGTGTCACCGGAACCCGCGTACCGGCAATGACCGGCTTGCCATGTTGAATTTCCGGATCAATCACAATACGGTTATTCATGCACTGGCCTCCTGCATCGATAATACCACACCTGACGCGCCTTATTATTGAATTTCTGGCGCAATGATATTCACGTCTTTGCCATATGACAAAAACGTCATCGTCCACGTCGTGGGCTTGTCCGGGTTGCTGCCCTTGTCCACGATGACGGCCTGCCGCGGCAAGTTCGTATCTGGCTCAATCCACAGATCGACATCCACCGGCCCCTGGCTGATCAGGCCACCGCTCATGCCTTGAACGCGCGCCCCGTCGATGCTGCCCTGCAAGTGATAGATGTTTTTGCCGTCCAGCGTTTCCACGCCAATCCAGTGCGGATTGTCCAGGCCGCCTTTCAGGAGCTGCTCTAAACCCACTTTCGGATCGAACATGACGGCGGGGTTAAAGCCGAATTCCGGCGGCAGCACTTCCCACTTCTTCGTCAAGACATTGGTGAGATACTGCTCATTGCCCAGCGCGATCATGTCCAATTCGGCAGCGGCAACCGCAGCGATGACTTTCAAGTGGACGCCCATCTTATCGGGCCGGGCAAAGTCGCCTTCGGCGCTGCGCAGCGTGAGCTGCGTCAGTTTGTTCAAGACCACTGGTACACCGCTGATCTCGATCTTGAAGTGGAAGGAGGGCGCGGCGAGCATAGCATCGCCCGCGCGAGAAATCACCTCGACGGGTGGAATTTGCGGAATGTCCGGCGTACAGGCGAGCAGAAGAATGCTAAGTAACAAGAGAACACAGAAGGCTTTTTTCATGGGCTGGTATCCATGACAACCTAGAAAGAATCGTGCCTCTTCAATCTTTCTGGTCAGTCTGATATTGTTCAAGGGACTCCATGATGGTTTTAACATCTTGCTTAGCGAGCCAAGCGTGACGCTCGACCGAATAGTCGCCGCGTCCCAACTCGAATTGTTGCAAAAAGCGGATCATGCTTACTGGGCCTAATTGTTGCGCCAAGACTTCCAAGGCTGCCAAACGAATTTGCTCGGAAGTCATCAATTGTGCGTTCATTTCTCACTCCTCTCGCTCAGCCACACTAACGGATTTGCAACGTGCAGCCGAAGTTGAGCGGCGTACCGGGCAGATAGCGTTTCCGTCTTATGAGTATGCCATCAGCTTTTAGCCGGGGATTGCATGTTGAGGCTATTGTAGACGCGCCCCGAGGTGCTGTCAAACAAGTAGCCGATGTCGGGGATAGGGTACATACGTTATAATCCTCCCATGAACCTACACCCTTCGGCCTTCATCCGTCTAGCGCTGGTGATTCTGTTGGCGAGCGTAGTGCTGGCAATTTTGCCCTCGGCTTTGCTGGCGCATGATGCCGGCTTGGACGTTTCGCCGCCCAATCAAACAACCAGTTCATCCACATTGGGCAGCATGCAGTTTTCCAGCAAGAGCCAGCGCTCGCCGTTGACACTCACGCTCGCACTCCGTGCCAAACTCCATCCGCTACTGGTCAAGCAATTACTGACCGCTTCGGATGGCCAACTGCCGGTACTGATCAAGATGCGCGCCCAGCCGAATTTGAATCAGCCCGCGATTGCCTCAGCCGCCACCGCTATCGATCGCCGTGCAGCCATGGTGAGCGAATTACACACGACGGCCTCGCGTTCCCAGGCCGCTGTGCTTACGATGCTTGAGGAAGCGCAGCGGACCAATCGGGCGCGCGAGATCCGATCATTGTGGATCAACAACTCGATCGCCGCGCGGATCGATCGGGCTACGCTGCTCAACCTCGCCGCGCGCGACGACGTAGCCTTCATCCAACCCGATCGCTATCGACAGTGGATCGAGTCTGATGAGACGCAAACCGCTACTCTTCAAACTCCCGCCTCCGTCGAATGGCACATCGCGCGCATTCGCGCCGATCAAGTGTGGACGACCTTGAATATCACAGGCACCGGTGTCGTCGTCGCCAACTTGGATACCGGCGTCGACTGGCAGCACCCGGCGCTGCAAGCAAACTATCGCGGCAACAACCCCAAGGGATTGCCCAACCATCACTTCAGTTGGTTCGATGCCACGCCGGACGGCGCGCAATATCCGTATGATGGGTTTGGTCATGGCACACACACGATGGGCACGTTGGCAGGCAGCGATGGCATCGGCGTCGCACCGGGAGCACAGTGGATGGCCGTGCGAGTGTTTGATAATTCCGGATCCGCCTACGATAGCTGGATCCATGCAGGCTTTCAATGGTTGCTGGCGCCCGGCGGAGACGCCACCCAAGCGCCGGATGTGTTGAGCAATTCTTGGGGCAACGATGATGGCAGCAGCGTCGAGTTCGAGCCTGATGTACAGTTGCTGAATGCGGCGGGCATCGATACATTTTTTAGCAATGGGAACGCCGGGCCGGCAGCCTATTCCGTTGGCTCACCTGCTTCCTATCCTGAATCTTTTGGCGTGGGGGCAGTAGACGAAGCCGAGTGGATCGTTCCGTTTTCCAGCCGCGGCCCCTCGCCATTGGGCGGACTGAAACCGCAAGTGGTAGCACCGGGCGTCAACATCCTATCGAGCTTACCGGGCGGCGGCTATGGCAAAAAGAGTGGCACCTCCATGGCCGCGCCACAAGTCGCCGGAGTAGCCGCGCTCATGCGATCGGCTAGCGCCGGATTGACCATTACCCAAACTCGTTATGCGCTGACCACCACTGCGGCCCGACCCATTAACGATGTTTATCCTAATAACGCGTATGGCTGGGGACGGGTCGATGCTTTCAATGCTGTCTTGTCTGTACTGCAACCGGGCTCGATCGGCGGGACCGTGCGGGCGGCCGACACGAGTGCACCGCTTCCCTTTGCCACCGTGCACGCTGAATCACGGCTGGGCACACACGCTGAGTCAGCCACGAACGAAATGGGTCAGTACACTGTCTATGGTCCGACCTCGCTCTACACACTGACCGTTTCGGCGTTTGGTTACACACCGCAAACGATGTTCAACGTTCCGATCGTCTCGGCCACGCTGACCCAGCGCGACGCGCTGTTATCGCCGCTGCCCGTGGGATGGGTGATCGGTCGCCTGAGCGACCTCACCACCAGCCAACTTTTGACCGGCAGCCTGAGCGTGCAAAACACTCCCATAGCGTTAACTGTGCGCGGGACGTATAGGCTGGCCCTGCCTGCCGGGACGTATGTGCTGGAAGCGCAAGCACGCGCCCATCGCGTGGTCACGGCGACTGTCACGATCACCACGGGGCAGACGGTTGAGCAAGATCTCAATTTACCCGACGCTCCGACGATTTTGCTGGTCGATAGCGGACAGTGGTATAACAACAGCGAGATCAGTTATTATCGCCAGGCCCTGGATGATCTAGGATATCTATATGACGTCTGGCCGATTCGCAATCTCAACACCGATGTCCCCACAACTCATACGCTGCGCGCGTTTGACTCTGTCATTTGGTCGTCACCCTTTGACTCGCCCGGCTTCATCAATGCGGGCGGGATTATCAGCGATTATCTGCACGCCGGCGGGCACTTGCTCTTGAGCGGTCAAGATGTGGGCTTTTACGACGACCTCTGGTACTACGCCGAGTATTATCACACGGCGTTAATGACGCAACTCAGCGCCGATACCGCGTCCAGCCGGCATTTGACGGGCACGCATACTTTTGCGGGCTTGTCGATTTCGATCAGCGGCCCAGGCGGAGCCGATAATCAAATCTCGCCCGACGTGATCCGCTCACGCGCGCCCTTGTTTACTGAACCGGCCTTTGACTACGAGATCGATCAACTCGGCGGGCAAACCGTGGGCGTGTGTCGTCCCTATCGAGCAGTGAACCTGCCCTTTGGATTTGAAGCCATTACCGATCGGGCCGCGCGAGCCGAAGTCATGTCACGCGTGTTCGGCGTGTTTGATCGAGCACCGCAGCGCCAAGTCTCTGCGCTTGAGCCAACTCCCGATCAGCTGATCGCACCCGCCGGGTCCAGCGCTACCGCCACTCTGACGCTGTACAACCTCGACGAAGTAACGCCGGTGACTTTTGCCTTGCGGGCCGACAGCGCGTGGCCTGCGTCTATCACCCCGACCCTGACCAAGTTGAATCCATGCGAGTCGCGCACAATCACAATGACCACGCGGATCCCGATCAACCTCGCGCGCGATGCGACCCAACCCGTGACGATTACCGCGCGCCCGATCGATTCACCCGGCCCCAACGCTTCCAGCGTCTTGATGGCTAAGGCGCCCGCCAGTGTACTCTTGGTGGATGACGATCGCTGGTATCCGGTGGATGGCGCGTACCGATCGGCCTTAGCAGTCAACGGCATTTCGTTCGACGTGTGGCGGGTGCCCACCGACTGGGCTGGCTTCGAACCGAACGCGCCGTCGGCCGATCGCTTGAGCTGGTATCCGCAGGTGATGTGGTTTACCGGCTATGACTGGTATCAACCGCTCACCGTCTCCAACACGCAGGCGTTGCAACAGTATTTGCAGCGCGGTGGACGCTTGCTGTTATCATCGCAGGATTTTCTGATCGATAGCGGAGGCAGCAATTTCGCGCGTCAAACCCTGAGCGTCATGGATGCGGCACAAGACTTAGCGGCCACATCAGCCAGTGGCCCCAGGGGAAGCTTGTTTGAAGGATTGTTGTGGCAACCATTGAACTATCCATACCTCAACCACAGTGACGCGCTGGCTCCACAATCCGTGGCACAGACAGCGTTGGTCGGCGAGCATGGCTGGCCGATCGCGCTGGCGCATGACATGGGCATCAGCAAGACGTTATTCATGGCGTTTGGCTTCGAGGGTCTGCCGAGTGACGTTCAGCCGGAAGCGATGAATCGCGTGGTCGGCTATTTATCGCGCCTGGGCCGTTCACGCGTGCAGGCCGATCGGGCCGCCGTGCAGCTGGGCGATGAAATCACGGTGACGATCAGCGCAACGAATGACGGCGCAGCCGCGATCGCGCAGGCATCTTTTGCGCTGAACTTACCCGCCGGAGTGACCTACCTTGGCGGCGATGCATTGACGTGGACGGGCACACTATCACCCAGCCAAACCATCGTGCGCAACCTGAAGGTGAAGCTGCCCGACACGTTGAGCCGCGACACCAGCATCAACTTGCCCGTAGAATTTCAGGACGACGATCAAGCCATTCGCTTTACACGCGCAGTGCGGCTCAATGTGGGCGGGCCGGAATTAGCCATCACCTATCAATCGTCTTCGACCGCGATACCATTGGCGCAAGTCATGACGTGGACGTTCACCGCGCGCAATGATAGCGCAGTGAGTGTGACGCCGGTGGTGACATTGGGCGTGCCCTTTGGACAAGCGGTCGTCAACGGATCGATCAAATGGAACACCGGCCTGTTAATCAATCGAGGAGACACGCTGGGCTGGCTTGGCACGTTGGAACCACACGAGATCGTGACGGTCAGCTATCGCTTATTGGTGCCGTGGATGGGCAAGCTGGGGGACGAAATCGCCACGAGGTGGCTGTATGGCAGTGCGCTGGCGGCGTTGGACCATGAAGTCTGGCAAGCCGGCAGTTATGCCAGGGTGTCATCTTACACCGCGTATCTGCCGATCGTGAGACTGAAGAAGTAGATGGGGTGGATCCAATGGATACCGCTGGCGAAATGGCTGAAAGCCTTCCGCGCACGTCATTCCCGCGAAGGCGGGAATCCAGCGGTCGGCACTGGATTCCCGTCTTCACGGGAATGACCGAATTCGCTAGAACTATCTCCTATGGTGATTATATCGTGATCGACCGACAAGCAAATCCATTTTTCCAACGATTGTCCACTGGCCGGCCACTGTTACTGGATGGCGCGACCGGCACCGAGTTGCAGCGACGCGGCGTCGATACCGGCTTACCCTTGTGGTCGGCACGGGCGCTGATCGAAGCGCCGGCTGTGTTGCAAGCGATCCACGCGGACTATCTCGACGCGGGCGCGGACATCATCACCACCAACACCTTTCGCACGCATCGCCGCACCTTGGAGCGCGCCGGGATCGGAGCGCGCACACGCGAGCTAACCCAGCTGGCCGTGCAGCTTGCTCAAGTGGCGGCGCAGTCAGTTGATCGAAAAATCTTCGTTGCCGGATCGATGTCGCCGCTCGAAGATTGTTATGCGCCGGAACTCGTGCCGCCCGCTGGGGACTTGTGGATCGAACACGCGGAAATGGCGCGCGATCTGGCGCAGGCCGGATGCGATCTGTTGTTGGTCGAAACGATGAACACCATCCGCGAAGCCGTCATCGCGGCGCGCTGTGCCGCCGCAACTGGTCTGCCCGTGTGTGTGAGCTTTGTCGTCGGGCCGGCAGGTTTACCGCCGGATCAAGTGAACTTGACGAACGCAGAGGAGACTCGCAGTGAGTTGAAGCTGCTTAGCGGCGAATCGATTGTCGCGGCAGTGGCGGCCTTGCGATCGGTCAACCCGGCGGCCATCTTGATCAACTGTGTGCCGCTGGCTTTTATTGATCGAGCGTTTGAAGAACTGCGCGCGGCCCACTCCGGCCCGATCGGTCTGTATGCCAATGTCGGCCATGCTGACGATCAAGTGGGCTGGACCCTGACGGACGACGTTTTGCCCGCTGCGTATGCGCGTCAGGCCCAGCAGTGGGTGCAACACGGCGCCGCCATCGTCGGCGGGTGCTGCGGCACCACGCCTGCGCATATCGCTGCACTGCGCCAGATCATATTGTAAGGACGAGGAGTCAGATGATACGCGCACTGATTTCCGATTTTGGCGGCGTGCTGATGCGCACCCGCACCGCTGATTCACGCCACGCTTTAGAGCAGCGTCTGGGCCTGCCGCCGAATACCATCGAAGCGCGCGTCTTTGGCAGCGATCTGTCGCTGAAGGCGATGTGCGGCGAAGTCGGCGAAGCTGATCTATGGCGCGCGCTGGAACGCGAACTCGACCTGCCTCGTTTTGGCCTGAACGGACAGGAATTTCAGGACCAGTTCTTCGGCGAGGATTTTTTGGATGAGGACCTCGTCGCTTTCATTCGCAGCACACGACCGGCGCTCAAGACCGGCTTGATCAGCAACGCGTGGGACGGCCTGCGTGAAGTGCTGCACACGCGCGTGCCCATCGCCGACGCGTTTGATGTGATGATCATTTCGGCTGAAGAGAAAGTTGCCAAACCCGATCCGCGCATCTATCACCGCGCTCTGGAGCGATTGGGCGTGAAGGCTGAAGAAGCGATCTTCCTCGACGATTTCATTGAGAACATCCAGGCGGCTCATGCGCTGGGCTTGAGGAGTGTTCACTTCCAGTCCAGCGCGCAGGCGCAGCGCGATATTCGCACACTCCTCACTCGTTAGACGCTCATGTCTACACTCGGGATCATCACCGATACGCATATTCCGCAGCGCATCAAAGCTTTGCCGCCGCGCGTGTTCGAGGTCTTTCACGGCGTCGATCGCATTCTGCACGCGGGTGACATCAACTCACGGCAGGTGTTGGATCAACTGACAGAGATCGCGCCGGTGGACGCGGTCGCCGGTAATGCCGATCTGGTGGGACACGGCCTGCCGCTGACACGTGTGCTGGAAGTGGAAGGGAAGCGCATCGGCCTAGTGCACGGGCACGGCGGCTGGTCGCGTTATCTTGTCAGCAAGGTGCGCGATCGATTTGGCTATGCCGAGGAACACTATCTCAACATCGTGCAGCGCTCGTTCGGGCCGGTGGATGCGATCGTGTTTGGACATACCCACCGGTTTTATCAAGCGCAGCGCGCGGGGATCCTGTTGGTCAATCCCGGCCCCATCGCGCCGGATTTCTACAACACCCCCGGCCCGCAGATTGGGCTGCTGCACGTCACCTCGCACAGCATTGACTTCGAAGTGGTGAGCGTATGAACATTGGTTGGAATTAAGTTTGTCGTTGATGTGAATCTGTTGTACAATGCGGTCAATCTTTTCGGAATTGATGGTTGGGACACCAGTGGTGGATGTTCACCAGACGGACGAGATAGCATGGATCGTGTTCTAATCTCTGTTGAACACTTTGGCGATTTGCCCGAATATCTCCCCCTCGCCACCCGGTACAACCTGGGTCTGGAATTGCAGGAATTCTCCGAACCCAGCGTGTTGGACGGAGATTGGCGCAGCTTGCTCGATCAGTACCAGCAGGCTCTGGCGGGCTTCACCGGAATGCTGTCGATGCATGGCGCATACATTGATCTGGCGAGCGGCAGTCCGGATATGCGCCTGGTGGCGTTGACGCGCGAGCGCTATTTGCACAACCTGGAAATCGGGCGTGAGCTGGGTGTGAAGTACATCGACTTTCACGCCAACTATCTGCCGTTGGTCGATCATCCCAATTACTTGCCGGGTTGGATGGAGCGGCAGGTGACGTTCTGGACGCCGCTGGCCGAGCAGGCGGAGAAGTACGGCATTGTGCTGTTGTTGGAGAACATGTGGGAACCCGATCCGACGATCATCAACCGGATTTTCGCTCGGATTCCGTCGCCGTATTTGAAAGCCTGTTTGGATGTGGGCCACGCCACGTTGTATTCCCGGCTGCCCTTGAGCGCATGGATCACAGCGCTGGGGGAAAACATAGTGTACACACACCTGCACAACAATCACGGCGACACCGATGTGCATCTGGCCTTTGGCGACGGTGTGATCGATTTCCCCGAAATTCTGGCGACGCTGCGGGCCTTGCCTCAGCCGCCGCTCTTCAGTTTGGAACTGCCCGACCTCGAATCGATTAAAGCCAGCCTACCGTATCTGCAACTCACGGCGTGAAAACCTGTTGTCCGTGGGGCGGCGTCATTCCCGCGTGTTTTCGCTCACGTCGTACCCGGCACGCTATGCCGGCGACGCGCTAGGCGTGCGTGCCGCCAGGCTCTGGGGGAGCCTGGGTACGGCATGGCGGGAATCCAGAGGCTTTGTCAGCAGTGAGCCTGGATGCCCGATAGAAGCACGCTTCGCGGGGCATGACAGCCGAGTAGTTACGTTGTCCCAAACAAAAAACGCGACCCAGGCCGGTCGCGTTTTTTGTTGCCTGTCTTCAGTTGTGGATTAAGCGCGGCCAAAGGCCTTCTTCACTTCAGGCGTCATCAGGTAGTAGATGATCACGGCATTGACGACGAGGCCGATAATCTGGCTGCCGAAGTTCGACCAGCCCGCCACGATCGATACGAGGGCGATGACGACGCTGATCCCTTGCAAAACCAAGCCCAGCATCCACGCCCACGGCTTCAGCGTCCAGGCGCCAATACCAAAGACGATGTCGGCCACCGCAATTAACAGAATCACAATGCCATAGACGGACAGCAGACCGCCCAGCGTACCCACATTGCCTTCTCCAGCTTGGACACCCGCTGCACCGAGCAATGCACCGCCCGCTACAACACCACAACCACCCAGAATCCCTAACACGCCGCCGATGATGCCCAAGATCGCCAGAATGGTGATACCTGTAGGTCGTTGTTGTTGCGTCATTCCTTGCCTCCAAATAATAAATTTCGTCTGCTGCTGCCAGCAGTCCGTTACACAAGAAAACACTACATTGCAGGTTGGGTTACGCGCTTACTTCTTGGGCTGGGTCTTGCGCTTTAAGTCTTTGGGCCACTCCACGACTTTGCGCTTGGTCTGCGCTTCGACCATGTGTTTCATCGCCTGTTGAATTTCAGAGGCATCGTAACCTTCAGATTGGACGGTCAATTCATCTAACGCGGCGCGTTCCTCGGGAGTCAGGGGATGTCCAGAAGCAACGTCCAGATCGACAATCGCCAACAGCAGGGCGCGTTGATCGGGACTGAGTTTGCGCGCGTTTTCCAGCAACCACTGGGCTTTGCCTTTGGCGAACAGGGGATCTTCTTTGGACATGAGTAGGTTGTCCTTTCGTAGTGCGGACGATCGGTTTGAAACCGATTGGAACAGCTGTGATTATACTCTGACCCGCACACACCGTCAACGCGCCAGCAATTCTCAATATGAAAACNNGTAGTTGCGACTTCAGTCGCTTTTTGGCCGCCAACCACGACTGAAGTCGTTACTACGGCAAACCACGACTGACGCGAAGCGGTTACTACGGATCCAAATTGAGAACTGCCGACGCGTTGACGGTCTGACTCGTTTGGTTATAATGTGACGCATTGCCGCGGGGATAGTGACAACATCAACTCAGAAACCGCGTCCAGCCTTTGGCCTCCCTCGCAACCTGGTTTCTGCCACCTGATCGGAGGATGAGATGGGTACCCCTGTGAAGTCTGCCGTTCATTCGTCGTTGATCTTAGTCGATTACGACCATTGCAGTTACTGCGGCGCGTGCGTGGCCGTTTGCCCGCCCGATTGCATCATTCTGCACGACGCCACCCTGCTGATCGATCCCGAAGCCTGCACTTTGTGCCGCCGCTGCATTCCGGCCTGCCCGACTGGCGCGTTGACGCTAGGGGAGGTCGCATGAAAACCGAATACGATGTCGTGGTGATTGGCGCGGGACCGGCCGGTTCCATCGCCGCGCGGATGTGCGCGCAGGCCGGACTGCGCGTCTTGCTGGCCGAGAAACGACAGGAAATCGGATCACCCGTCCGCTGCGCCGAAGCCGTGGGCGAGGAGACCTTAGCCGAATTCATCCCGCTCGATGCCAAGTGGATCGCCGCTGAAGTGGATCATTTCAGCCTTACCAGTTCACAACGCGACACCGTTCACTTTCCGTCGCTTGAAACGACGCTGGTCTTGGAGCGCAAAATATTCGATCGAGAATTGGCGCATGCCGCCGCCCGGGCCGGAGCCGATGTCGTCGTCAAGGCACGCGCGGCGGGCTTCATCAAGAATGGCACGGGCCTGGAGGGTGTGACCCTGATCGTGCAGGGCGTGCCGCATGAAGTGCGCTGCCAGATCGTCATCGGCGCGGACGGCACCGAAGCGCAAAGCACCCGCTGGGCAGGACTGAAGTCGGTCCCACAGCTGAAGGATTATTACAGCGCGGCTCAATATCTGCTGACCAACGTCAATATCGATCAAACGGTATGCCAGTATCACGTCGGTTGGTCGCAAGCACCAGCGGGGTATTTGTGGGTCTTTCCGAAAGGCAACAAGACGGCCAATGTAGGGTTGGTCATTGCGGTCGATCCCAAACAAACCCGATCGGCCATGGATTTCCTCAACGCCTTTGTCGCCCAGCGCTTCCCCGCTAGTTCCATCTTGTCCCAGGTGGTGGGCGGCATTCCGATCTCGAATGTGCTGCCGGAAATGGTCGCAGACGGATACTTGGCGATCGGCGATGCCGCGCATCAAAGCGATCCGATGACGGCGGGCGGTATCACCAACGGGATGCGTGGCGGTCTATTCGCCGCGCAGGTCGCGGTGGAGGCGCTTCAGCAGAGCGATACCTCGCGCAAGTTCTTGAAGAAGTACGAGAAATTGTGGGACGACAAATTCGGCGCAGACTATCGGCGCTTGTATCGGTTGCGTCAGGCCGTCTTCAAGATTCCCGAAGAAAAACTCAACTCCATGATCGCGCAAATGGCGCGGCTCGACGCCAAAGATCTGACGCTGACTCAGACCTTCAAGGTTTTCTTGAAGGAATATCCACGGCTCATCGTCGATGTGCTGCCGCTGTTATTGGGCAAGTGAGCATAAGAAAAAAAGATAACGAGTAACGAGTACTTATTACTCGTTACTCGTTAGGGGTTACTTCGCGGACTCGTCTTCGTCCAAAAACAACTCGCCGCTGCGTTCGTCGTAAGCGAACAGTTCCGCATAGCGCGCCCAATCGACCGCCGTGTCGAGTTGATCCCGGGCATATTCGCCAAAGTCGTTCTGCAACTGATCGATAAAGTAATCTTCGGCGATGCGCTGGTTATCATCCTTTTGCAGCGTTTCATAGATCCAGCGGATGGTCGGCAAGCGCAGCACACGTCCTGCCAGAATTTCTTTGCGCGCGATGATGCTGGCATCGGCAAACGCCTGGCCCAGCCCCGTAAGTTTGATGTCGCCTTGATCGACCGTGGCAAAGCCCATCACTTCGGCCGCTTCCACGATCGGCAGCACGTCGTCCAACTCCAGCCGCAAATCTTCGGTCAGGCGATAGAGAGCGTGCTGGCCGCCTTCTTCGTTGACTTTTTCCACCAGACCGGCCAACCGGTTGATCGTCGCGGCGGGCAGTTTGGCTGCCTGGCCGGAGCCAGGCGCAGCGCCCAACGTCACGGCTTCAGGTGCAGTGCGGCCCGCAACCAGCGCATAGACTTTATCGACCAGCGCTTGAAACGCCGTGTCCTTACGCTGGCGCGGATGATGCAGCGTGACCGGTACATCGGCGATGACGTGGCCGGGATCTTTGCCCATCACCACGACGCGATCGGCCAATAGCACCGCTTCTTCGATGTTGTGCGTGACCATGAGGATCGCCTGCGTCGGAATCGATTTGCTAAGCCACAGTTCCAGCAGCTCGCCACGCAGGGCCTCGGCGCTCAAGACATCGAGCGCGCTGAACGGCTCGTCAAGGCACAGCAGTTCCGGTTCAACGGCCATCGCCCGTGCGAAACCGCACTTCTGCCGCATCCCGCCCGANNCCGCGCGCCTTCAAGGCGACTTCGACGTTTTGCTGGACCGTCAACCACGGATAGAGCGCGAACGTCTGAAACACGATCGTGGCGTGCGGATTCACGCCGGTGACCAGCTGGCCTTTGTAGAGAATCTGGCCCTCGCTGGTGGGATTCAGGCCCGTAATCACGCGCAGCAGCGTCGATTTGCCGCAGCCTGACGGGCCGAGCAGACAGACGAACTCACCTGGCTGGATTCTTAAGTCCACGCCGCGCACAGCCATAAAGCGTTTGGCGCCTTTGCCGTAATAACGCGTGACCTGCTGCAATTCAAGCAGCGAGTTGCCATTCGTCGTTTGCGTCATGAGGGTTGCCATGAGAAACCTCCGTAAAAGATGAGGCAGGAAACAGGATGCAGATGATGTGTCTAATCTTGCCTCATGCTTCTTGTATCGTGCTATTCCATCTTGAAGCGATCCTCGGCGATCTTGTACAGCCTGCGCCACAGCGTGCGGTTGATCGTCACGACGGTGAGGATTAAAGCTAACGTTGACGCCAGCAGCAACGGGAAGTTGCCGCGCGCCGTGGCCTCGGCGATCAACGCACCAACGCCGGTGGCCGCATACGTCTCGCCGCCAAACTTGATGTACTCTGCGACGATGCTGGCATTCCACGCGCCGCCGCCCGCCGTGATCATGCCGGTGATCAAATACGGGAACAACGCGGGCAGGATCAACGTGCGCCAGCGCGCCCAGCCCTTCACTTGCAGCAGCGCCGTGGTATACCTTAAATCTTGCGGAATCGCGCTCGTGCCCGCGATGACGTTGAACAACACATACCACTGCGTGCCGAGCAGCATCAGAATGATCGCGGGCACATTCAAGCTGCCCGTCACGCTGATCAGAGCCAACACGATCACCGGGAACAAGGCCGTCGCCGGAATGGACGCGACCACTTGAATGATCGGTTGCAGCACATCGGCCGCGCGTCGATTCGATCCGATCAACACCCCGACCGGGATCGTCCACATGACCGCGATGGCCAACGAAATCACCACGCGCAGCAGCGTCGCCAGTACGCCTTGCAGGATGCGGCCATAATCACTGAGCGGCAGAGTAATCAATAGACTGAGCGCTTGCAGTGCGGCATAAGCCAAGCCGGCCAGCAAGACCAGCCCGATCACGATCCCGGCAATGGATGGTCGGCCTTCTGCGATGACCCCGGTTTGTTCAGGCGTACTGGCTTTGAATAAACGGCCCAACGCGCGATCGATCTTCTCGGTTAAGGGCTGCCACACGCGCCGGGAGAAGGTTTGTGCGACAACCGAGTGGCTGAGCAAATCATAGAACCACGATTCGGGCGCAGTCTCACCCGACGCCATTTCGACCTTGTACTTGTCGGCATACACCAGGATCGGCCGCCAGACCAATTGATCGAGCAGCACAATGACGACGATCAAGGTGCCTAAGCCCATCAAGATCGCCGGTATGTTATTTTGGTTAGCGGCTGTTTGCAGATAACTGCCCAGGCCCGGCAAGCGAAAGTCTCGATCGCCGACGGTGAAGATTTCCGAGGCCATCAGGAAGAACCAGCCGCCTGCCCACGACATCATCGAGTTCCAGATCAACCCGATCGCGGCGAAGGGCAGTTCCAGGGTTTTGAAGCGCAGCCACGGGTTGAAGCGAAAGATCGATGAGGCTTCACGCAGCTCGGTTGGGATCGTCGTCATCGACTGATAGAAGCTATAGGTCATGTTCCACGCCTGGCTGGTCACGATCAAGATCACAGCCGCCAGCTCCGTCGCAAAGCGCTGCGGCAAAATCGCCGTCAGGCTCAACAGCACGATCGGCAGAAACGACAGAATCGGTACGCTTTGCAGCACGTCGAGCAGCGGCAGCATGAAGAGGCGCGCGGTACGATTGCGAGCCGCAGCGTAGCCATAAACCAGCGTGAAGAGCAATGAGAGCAAATAGGCGATCGCCATGCGGCCGGTGGATAGAAAGGCATACCAGGGCAAGGCCGTCGGGGCGAGAGAAATATCGGGACCGGTAACGGATTGCGGCGCATTGATGGCCAGGCGTGTACCGAGGTACAGGAGCGCGATCAGCAGCAGTGCGATGACAACATCGCCAATGCCAAAGGCCGGTAGACTGAGATTGAAAGCGCGTTCGAATCGTCGGCGCATCGCATGTCTCCTATAACAAAAATCCCCGGCTGGGAGGAATCTGGGGATCAATCTTGCTCTGATAGTGTGGAAGCGTCATGCGGCCATCTGACAGAGCAAGCAGCGCCATCGCCTGTGGTTTTCAATAGGGCCGAGTTTACATCAGCGCCGAGTCAGTGTCAATGCGTGGCGTGCTCGTTGGTCATGGGCTGCAAAGTTCTTATCCGCTTTTAAAGGAAAAACTATTGACTTTCGCATGGGATGCGAGTACACTCATCACGTAAATCGAACACCTCGTTAGGCGAGGCGTCTGCGCGAGATACAGGCCATTGCCCCGAAACGTCGAGAGACGCCAAGGGGTAGACCAGGTAAGGCCGGATTAAGGCTTTACTCAAAGTGGCTGGGGACAGTTGCCCCTACGCTGCGCAGTGCCAAAGCTCGACCAGTGAGGCGCGCTGCAATTTTAAGAGATACAGCGTGATAGGTCATTGTCTACCTCCCTGGTCACACGACGGGGAGGTTTTCTATTTACCCTCGTGTTACGGTCGATGGTCAGGCCGAATTGAACGACACGAGTGCCGCAAGGGGGTGATCGCGTGGACGCGGATGATAGTTCGCACCGTACCAATATCGACCCTTGGCTAAGTAGTGGATACAATCTGATCGATGGAAGAGCTCCTCAGCGAATGTCGCGTCTAGGCGGTTGCCTCGCGCCCGATCGGTGATCTTCCCCAATCGATTGGCTTTGTCATGCCACCTCTTGACCATCGGTCGAGGTGGCGTTTTTGTGCCTCATCTCCGGCCAACGCCGCCATCGAAGTAACCAATCTCTTTGATGGAGGTGTCCGATGGGACTCCTGACCGATCTGCTTAAAACTCCAGGCCGATGGACCGTGCTGCCTCGCAGCAACGGTCACACCATTCGCGTTTCGCGGCATTTGATCGACAGCGCACGCGCAGACGCAGCCAGTGTCCTGCAACAATTGAATACGAACCTGGCTGGTCTCAGCGCCGAGGTCGTTGAAGCTCGCCAGGAACAATACGGCCCCAATGAAGTCGCTCAAGAGAAACGCCAGTCGGTGCTGAAGCGGCTGTTCGACAACGTTAAGAATCCGCTGGTGATCTTGCTGTCCGTGTTGGGTGTCGTCTCTTATCTCACTGAAGATATTCGCGCCGCCGTGATCATCTTCATGATGGTCGTTCTCGGCATCGTGCTGCGCTTTACCCAGGAAATGCGGGCTGATAACGCGGCGGAAAAACTCCGCGCGATGGTCAAGACGACGGCGACGGTCCTGCGCGACGGTGAAAAGCGCGAAGTGCCGTTGAAAGCCATCGTGCCCGGTGACATCATACTGCTCTCGGCGGGGGACATGGTGCCAGCCGATGTGCGCCTCCTGTCCGCCAAAGATTTGTATCTCAACCAGGCGACCCTGACCGGCGAGTCGATGCCGGTGGAGAAGACGGCGACGCCTGTGGCGGCGGCGGTCGAAAATCCGCTGGAGATGCATAGCATCTGCTTCCTGGGTTCGAACGTAGAAAGCGGCACGGCTACCGCCGTGGCCGTGCAGACGGGCAAAGAAACCTATTTCGGATCGTTGGCCTCCAGCATCGTCGGGCAGCGCCAACTGACGAGCTTCGACAAAGGCATCAATGGTTTCACCTGGCTGATGATCGGCTTCATGGGGATCATGGTGCCGTTGGTCTTCCTGTTCAATGGGTTAAGCAAGGGCAATTGGACGGAAGCCTTCTTGTTCGCGCTGGCGGTCGCCGTCGGTCTGACGCCCGAAATGCTGCCGATGATCGTCACCGTCAACCTGTCGAAGGGCGCTATGGCGATGTCGCGCAAGAAGGTCATCGTCAAGCGTCTCAACGCCATTCAGAACTTCGGCGCGATGGATGTGCTGTGCACCGATAAGACTGGCACTATTACACAGGGCAAGATTATCCTGGAAAAACATCTGGATGTGTCGGGCAACGACAACGACGAAATCCTGCACTACGCCTATCTCAACAGCTACTATCAGACCGGCCTGAAGAATCTGTTGGATGTGGCCGTGCTCGATCATGTGGGCCTCGAAAACGATATCGTTACCAGCGGCCATTACCACAAGGTCGATGAGATTCCGTTCGACTTTTCGCGCAAGCGCATGTCGGTGGTCGTCACCGACGATCACGGGCGGCATATGCTGATTTGCAAAGGGGCAGTGGAAGAAATCTTCAGCGTCTGCACTCACGTCGAAGTCCGCGGCGAGGTGCTGCCGCGCCTGCCCGAGTATGACGCCAAACGCAAGGCCCTGATCGATCAACTGAATAGCGAAGGCTTCCGGGTGATTGCCCTGGCCTACAAAGAAATCGCCGACGCGCGCGGTGGCCGTGAATACGCGCTCCGCGATGAGGCTGATCTGACCCTGAAAGGCTTCCTGGCCTTTCTCGATCCGCCCAAGGATACTGCGCCTGAAGCTCTCGCGCAGTTGAAGCAACACAACGTACAAGTCCGCATCCTCACGGGTGACAACGAGTTGGTGACAACCACGATCTGCCATCAAGTCGGACTACCGATCGATAAAGTCCTGCTCGGCCCGGCCATCGAAGAGATGTCGGAGGCGCAGCTGGCTGAGGCCGTCGATAACGTGACGATCTTCGCCAAACTCTCGCCCGCGCACAAAGAGCGCATCATTCATGCCTTGCAGCAAAAGGGACATGTGGTTGGCTTCCTGGGCGACGGCATCAACGACGCGCCGGCCTTGCGCGCCGCCGATGTGGGCATCTCGGTCGATTCGGCGGTGGACATCGCCAAAGAATCATCCGACATCATCCTGTTGGAGACCAGCCTGCTTGTCCTGGAAGAAGGCGTGCTCGAAGGCCGCAAGGTCTTCGGCAACATCNNCTGCCGTTTGTGCCGATGCTGCCCATTCAGGTGCTGACGAACAATCTGTTATATGATTTTTCTCAGACGACGATCCCGACCGATGCGGTGGATGCGGAATGGCTGGCGAAGCCGCGCAAATGGGCGCTGGGCGACATCCGGCGGTTCATCCTCTTCATCGGNNATCAGTTCCATCTTCGATTACGCCACTTTCTTTATCATGCTGTACATTTTCAAGTGCTGGGCCAATCCGACCCTTTTCCACACCGGTTGGTTCGTCGAGTCGCTCTTCACGCAGACGTTGATTATCCACGTGATCCGCACGAACAAGATTCCGTTCATCCAAAGCCGGGCGAGCACGCCGTTGATCATCACGTCGGTGTTGATTGTCGCGGTCGCGGCCTGGCTGACGGTCTCGCCGCTGGCGAGTATGCTCGGCCTGGTGGCGCTGCCACCGCTCTACTGGTTGTTGCTGGCGGGTATGTTGATGTGCTACATTGTGCTGACCCAGATCGTCAAGACGTGGTTCATTCGCCGCTTTGGTGATTGATCGCCATTCAGCGCAGCCTAGACACCACACACTTATGAAGATTCTTCCATGGGGATTGCAATCGGCAGAACTCCGCCAGGGTATTCGACAAGGTGCAGGCCGAACAAGCTCGGTGTGAACGCTTTGTGTCTCATATACATTGCCGTGCAACGTTGACACGAGATCACTATGCGCTGACCCGGCAGTGCCTAAAGCGCCGCAGCCCAAAAGTGAGTAACGTCATGGCAGAGACCTGAGCAAAGGATACTGACAGCCTCTACCTAACGATGCTACAATCCCGAATGTCCAAACCTACTCCCGGAGTGTGTATGGATCTCAGCGTCGTCGTCATCATCGGGCAATTAATTTTTCTGGAAGGGATTCTGTCGATCGATAATGTGGCTGTGCTGGGCGCGATGGTCTCGCATCTGCCCGACGACCGTGCCATTATGTGGCCGGAAGCGCTGCGGCTTTTTGGCGAGCGGCTGCATGGGCTGCTCGGCAATCAACGCACCGCGGCCTTGCGGGTAGGTCTGCTGGGCGCGTATGCAGGCCGCGGCTTGATGTTGGTGATGGCGAGTTTCGTCATTCACAATCCGTGGCTGCGCGTCATCGGCGCGGTGTATCTGCTCAAACTCGCGTTCGATAATCTCGGTCAGGCCGAACCCGGTGAAGCCGACGCGCACGTCCACCCGACTGAAGCGAAATCGTTCTGGTCGATCGTGATCGCCGTCGAGTTGGCTGATCTCGCTTTTAGTATTGACAATGTCGTCGCCGCAGTGGCGGTGTCCGATAAGCTATGGGCGGTGCTGCTGGGCGTCGCGCTGGGCATCTTGTTGATGCGCTTCGCCGCCGGTTGGTTTAGTTATCTCGTGCAGCGTGAGCCGGTGTTGAAAACAGCCGCCTACGTGCTGGTGTTGAACATTGCCGTTGAACTGCTCCTGGAAAATTTTGCCAGCCTCAACGTCACCGACGGGGCGCGCTTCGGCGTTTCCATCGGCACGATCGTGTTAGCGCTGCTGTATGCGCATCTTCGCTGGTTGCACATTTTTGATCCGGCGCTGGTCTGGCTGGCACAAGGCTTCGCCAACTTCAACGAGGTGTTCGACTGGGCCTTGATGCCCGTCATCGGTCTGGTGAAACTGCCGTGGCGCTTGGTTCAGCTTAGCCGCCGCGACCCCGTGCCCGAGCCGGTCGATGTCGCGCCGGACTCCCGGCCTTCAATCACCAAGCGCTAACGCTCCACGCGCGTAGCGATGCTATAATCAATCACGGACGAAGTGCACCAGCGCACCTCATCCGCGATTTTCTTTATCGTCGTGATAGGAGCGCAGTGATTCTGTACCTTTTCTCATGGGAGCGATGTTATGGCTGCGAATACTCCGCAAGTTCCCTGGCACAGCCAGCCGATTGAAGCTGTCGCCACGCAGTTGAAGACGCGGCTCGATGCCGGCCTGTCGGCAGCCGAAGCTCAAGCTCGACTGGCGCAGCACGGCCCCAACGAACTGCGCGAAAGGCCGCCCACGCCGTTCTGGAAACTCGTCCTGGCACAGCTCAACAACTTCGTCACCATTCTGCTGGTGGTCGCGTCAGTCATCTCGGCCCTGTTGGGCGACCTGATCGAAGCGGTGGTCATCATGGCGATTGTGGTGCTGAATGCCGTGCTGGGCGTGGTACAGGAAAGCCGCGCCGAGAAAGCCCTGGCCGCTTTGAAGAAGATGGCGGCGCCGGAAGCCGAGACGATCCGCGACGGGCATCGGGTGCGGGTGTCCAGCCGCGAATTGGTGCCGGGCGATGTGGCGCTGATTGAAGCCGGCAACTACGTGTCCGCCGATCTACGTCTGATCGAGAGCGTCAATCTGAAGATCGATGAAGCCTCGCTGACGGGCGAATCGGTGGCCGTGGAGAAGCAAGCCACCGACACCCTGAAGCCCGATGTGCCGTTGAGCGATCGCCGCAACGCCGCTTACATGGGCACGCTAGTGACTTACGGGCGTGGCAAGGGCCTCGTCGTGGGCACCGGCATGAACACGCAGATGGGCATGATTGCGACCATGCTGCAATCGGTGGAGGAGGAACAGACGCCGCTGCAAAATAAACTCGATCAACTGGGCAAGACCCTCGGGATTGCCGCGTTGACCGTCTGCGGTCTGGTGTTCGGCGTGTACGTGCTGCGCGCGCTCGGCAACCCGACCGTCGATCTCGGCAAGGCGGTCGTCGAAGCCTTCCTGATTTCGGTCAGTCTCGCCATTGCGGCCGTGCCGGAAGGGTTGCCCGCCATCGTGACGATCACCCTCGCCATCGGCATGCGTGAGATGATCAAGCGCCATGCCTTGATCCGCAAACTCGCCGCCGTGGAAACACTCGGCTCGGCCACGCTGATCTGTTCGGACAAGACCGGCACGCTCACCCAAAACGAAATGACGGCCGTGAAGTTGTGGGTGCATCACACCGAGGTCGATGTTTCCGGCCAGGGCTATCAACCCGAAGGCCGTTTTACGCACGGCAAAGAAAGTCACGAATTGGATGCACTGTCGGATGTCGAAGTGGCCGGGTTGTTGTGGACGGCCATGTTGGTCAACGACGCGCAGTTGGAGGAAACGGGATTGATCGGGGACAAGACCACCTATCGGATGGTGGGCGATCCCACGGAAGGCGCGTTGATCGTCGCCGCCGCTAAAGCGGGCCTATGGCGATCGGACGTCGAGCAACATTATCCGCGCGTGGCCGAAGTGCCGTTCGATTCGGATCGCAAACGTATGAGCACCATCCATGCGCTCAGCCACGTCACGATGGATGATGCCAGCCCCTTGCAGCCGGGCGAACAAGGCTACGTGGTATGCGTGAAAGGCGCGGCGGGCGGCTTATTGGAACGCTCGACGCACATGCTGCACCGCAAGGGCGCACTGCCCATGGAGGAGCACGATATTCAGGAGATTCGCGCGGCCAGCAGCCGCATGGCAAATCAGGCTCTGCGCGTGCTAGGCGTGGCCTATCGTAAACTCGATCGACTGCCGGAGAAACCCACGGCCGAAGAGATCGAGCGCGATCTGATCTTTGTCGGCCTGATCGGCATGATCGATCCGGCCCGGCCCGAAGTGAAACCCGCCATCGAGAACGCGCGGCGCGCCGGCATCCGCACCGTCATGATCACGGGCGACCATCCCGACACGGCGCGCGCCATCGCCAGCCAGATCGGATTGCTGCGGGCCGACGCCGAAGTTCACGCGGGCATCGAACTCGACAAGCTGAGCGACGACGAGTTGAATCAAATGGTGGCGCAGACCGATGTCTTTGCGCGGGTCAGCCCGGCCCACAAAGTCCGCATCGTGGAAGCGTTCCGCGCCCGAGATGAGATCGTGGCGATGACGGGCGACGGGGT
>PMCF01000291.1:0-15829 GCA_003154115.1 Anaerolineae bacterium | reverse complement strand
CGCATCATCTACAGCAACATCCGCAAGTTTGTGTTCTATCTGTTGTCGTGCAACGTCGCGGAGATCGCCGTCATCTTCATCGCGGCGCTGGCCGGCTGGACGACACCACTGACGCCGATCCAGCTGTTGTGGCTCAACCTGCTGACCGATGGCGCACCCGCGTTAGCGCTGGCGACCGAAAAGGGCGATCCCGACATCATGCAGCAGCGGCCGCGGCCCAAGAAAGAACCCATCATCAATCGCGTGATGGTAACGCGCATCGCCGTGATAACCGTAGCCCTGACCGCCGTGGTGTTGATCGCGTATCAGATCGGCCTGCGCACCTCGATCGGGTTGGCCGAGACGATGGCGTTTGTGACGCTGGCGCTGGCTGAACTCCCGATCGCCTACACCTCCCGATCGGAACGGTATCCACTTTATCGGTTGGGCGTGTTTGGTAATCGCTGGATGCAGGCGGCCGTGGGACTATCCATCGTGTTGATTCTCGCCGTGTTGTACATCCCNNGTGGCGGAGATCAGCAAGTTCTTTGTGCGGAGAAGTGAGAAGCGGAGTGCGTAACGAGTAATGCGTAAAACGTAAATGACGCCGCATCCGCGTGGTCAACCTTCCGAAAAAACGATTTGGCGAACACGAAGGGAGAAGTGAACATGGAGTGCTTATACTGCCAGGGAAACTTGGTGCGTAAAACGGTCAGCCATGCGGTTACGCGCAAGGGCTATCATCTGATCGTTGATGTGCCCGCCTGGGTATGCGAGCAGTGCGGCGAGCCATTGTTCGATGAAGAAACAGTAAATGAGATTCAGGCGATGCTGCGCGAAGTCGATAGTCGTGTGAAAAAATTAACGCCCGCGCTGGCATAAAAGAAGGCAAGAACGAGGCCGCTGTCAGAACACTCAGCGGCCTCGTTTGATTTTATCAGATGAAATTCATTGGGCAGGGTTTGCCTCACACATCACTTCAATCCATCCGACTATCATGCTGTGGACATGCCACGCGCTGCAAGTAACTCCAATTCGCGGTCAGCCTTCCGAGAGCACAGATTGAGTAGTTGCGTAAGATTCGCCCGCGCGGGCGGGGAGCAATGTACATTGAAGTGGCGAAGAAAAACGAGGGAGAGCCAGTGCTCTCCCTCGTGTGATTTACCGCGGGGGTAATAGCTGCCGCGCAAATTCGCGCAGTTGAACGGCCACGGGATGATCGGGTTGGTAGAGCACCAGCGGCTGGCCTTTATCAAGCGCTTGATACAGCACGTCTGCCGCTGGGCCGATGATCACATCGGGCGGGCGACCTAACGCCGCGGTGATGGCGGCCTGGCCGGCCTCGGCCGGCAACCCCTGCCGATTGATCCACACCAGCTTGATCGCTTCGGGCGGCATATAGGCCTCCTTCAAGACTTGCAGCAGGCGATTCGCCTGGCTCAGCGTAACCCGATCGGACTCCAACGCGATGACGAACGCTTTGCAGCGCTGCGCCACCAACCGGGTGACATCACCGACGCCCCAGCCCAGATCGAGCACACACGCCTCACACAAGTTCGCCGCCTGATTCAAGATCAGGCCGATGCGCGCCGGTTCAATGAACAAATCGGTGGCGGCAATGAATTTCAAACCGCTAGGGTGCGGTGTGATCACCTCGTTGAGCGCAGCGGAATCGTTCGGACCCGACTCCAGCTGCAAGAGATTGGTCAGGCCCTGCTGCGGCTCCATTCCTAAATGAATCGCCAGCGAGCCGCCGGTTTCCAGATCGATCAACAGCGTGCGATGCTGCTGCGCCAGGGCGAGGGCCAGGTTGGCCGCCAGGGTGGTCGCCCCCACGCCGCCTTTGGCGCCGGCCACCACAATCAGATTCGATCCGGTGTCGGCCTGCGCGGCCCGCGCACGTTCCAACACGGCGACGATGCGCGCGACCAAATCCTGTGGATGAACCGGCTTGGTAATGTAGTCGATGGCGCCCGCCCGGAAGCCTTCGATCTGGCTGGCCGTTTGCGCTTTGGCCGTGAGCATGACCACCGGTAGATGCGCGGTGCGCGCATCGCCCTTGATAATGCGGCACACTTCGTAACCGTCCATGTGCGGCATCATCACGTCGACAATGACCAGATCGGGCAGTTCGGTGCGCAGCCGGTCCAGGGCTTCCGGCCCGCTCTGCGCCTTCAGCACCGTGAAGCCGCGTCGCTGCAGCGTCAACCCGATCAACGTCAGCGTATCCAGATCGTCATCGACTACCAGAATCGTTTGCGTCATAGCTTCATCCTTCCGCGCGCGGTGAAGTGCTCACGCGTTATTCGTTGAACAGGTCGGCGATCTTCGCATCGCCGTGGCATTGGCCACAACCGATCTGCGGTTCACTCACATTGCGCTGCGCCTTGGCGCAGTAGGCCTCGACTACGATTTTGCGTCCAAAGCCCAGAAAGCCTTTCACCACGCGGGCTTGCAGCGTCATGTGCTCGCAGGCATTGGCACGGGCGATAGCGGGTACCGGGCAATCTTTGCAGACATCTGGAATCCACGGCTCGCTGGCCGGACTGGCTTCGACGAGGCGGCACAGCTCTTCATTGCGGCCGCGATGATAATCAGCATAGTAGTATGGACATTCCTGTCCATAGGGTGTGCGCATGCCAAGATTATACAATGAACGAGAGACAATGAACAATGGTCAATAAACAATGATCAATGGGCAATGTCCAGCCGTCCCGCCGTGGCCAAACGAATCCAGGGAACGAACAGGGCTTTTCCAAAGTCAGACGGTTACGCTCGTCGCGCCGTCCCCGGCGCAGTAGATCGCCGCGGAGGACGGCGACTTGAGCGCGTGCTTGACGACAATGGAAAAGCCCTGAGGGAACGGAGGGGTTCAGGGTCTTCACAGTGTCCATTACCACCGAATGAGCTGTGTGGCGTAGGGTGCTCAAGCCGTTATCATTGATCATTGAGAATTGATCATCGGTCATTGTTCATTGTTCAGTGTTAAGGTACAATTCGCCGCGCGGCGAGGCGTAGACCTCGCCGATTTTACGCCCGGAGTGACTTGTGAAACGTTGGCAATTTTGGCTGGGCCTGGCCGTCAGTGTCGTCTTCTTGTTCTTCGCCCTGCGTGGCTTGAATCTGGAAGAGGTGTGGATCGATCTCCGCTCGGCAAATTACCTGTGGCTAATTCCGAGCGTCGCCGTCTATTTTCTGGCCGTCCTCGTTCGTACCTGGCGCTGGGATTATCTATTGAGACCATTGAAGCGCATCCCGGTGCGCCGCTTGTTTCCTGTGGTCGTCATCGGCTACATGGGCAACAATATCTTTCCGTGGCGCATCGGCGAGGTGCTGCGCGCCTACGTCTTAAAGCGTAACGAACAGGTCAGCATCAGTTCCTCGCTGGCGACGGTTGTCGTGGAGCGGATCTTCGATGGGCTAGTGATGCTGCTCTTCGTATTTGTCGCGCTGCCCACGGCGCCATTCTTATCGGAAGCGCTGCGTTTTACCGTGGTAGTCGGCAGCCTGATCTTTTTAGGCGCGCTGCTCGTCTTTCTGTTTCTCGCCGCCCGACCAGCCACCGCCGCCCACCTGTATAACCCGTTGATCGATCACCTTATTCCACACCGCTTCCGCGACAAACTCCGCGGCTTTATCGAACGCTTCATGGTTGGCCTGGCGGCGCTACGCGACTTCAAGCACGTCATTATGATCTTCTTTACGTCGGTTTTGATCTGGCTGTTGGAAACCGTGAAGTACTGGTTCGTCATGCACGCCTTCGGCCTGGAGCTGAGCTTCTTCACGCTGATGTTGATGAACGGGGTGGTCAACCTCGCCACGACCTTGCCCGCCGCGCCTGGTTACATTGGCACCTTTGACGCTTCGGGCATCTGGGTGCTGGAAGCCTTTGGCGTGGTTAAGGCGCGTGCGACAGCCTATACGGTGGTGCTGCACGTGGCCCTGTGGCTGCCCATCACCCTGTTGGGCTTCTACTACATGATCCGGGAAGGACTGCGCTGGGGGGACTTGTCGCAAGCCTCGCATTTGCGCGAAACGGAAACAACGACGACGTGACATGACGAGTGAAGAGTGAACAGTGAAATCGCACCTGGTCACTCTTCACTTTTCACTCTTCAGGACATTGCCATGAACATCGCCATCATCGGAGCCGGAGCCGCCGGCCTGTCAGCCGCTTACGATCTCGTCGGGCTTGGTCATCAAGTCACGATCTACGAAGCCGCACCGCACACCGGCGGCCTAGCGGCCGGCTTCAAAGAACCGTACTGGGACTGGACGATGGAAAAGTTCTACCATCATTGGTTCCAGTCCGATAAGGACGTGCTGGGCCTCATCGACGAGATCGGCGCGCGCGACAAAGTGCTGTTTCCACGCCCCTACACGGTTATCTATTACCAGGGCCAGTTCTACCCGTTCGATCACATGTACACCAACATGCCGCTGTTTTTGCTGCGGCACTTCAACCCGCTCGATGTGGCGCGCTTTGGCCTGGCGGGCGCGTATCTCAAGTTTAGCAGCAACTGGAAAGCGTTGGAACAAGTCACGGCGGACGAGTGGCTCAATCGGCGCATGGGTAAACGCGTGTACGAATCGATGTGGAAACCGCTGCTCGTGGGCAAGTTCGGCGAAGAAAACTATCGCGACGTGAACATGGCCTGGTTCTGGGCGCGCCTGCATTCGCGCACCACGCGCCTGGGCACATTCGTCGGCGGATTCCAGGCGTTCTTCGACACGCTGGCCGCGGCCGTGCAGCTGCGCGGCGCAACCCTGCACCTCAGCACCGCCGTGCGCGAGATCACGCCGAAAGAGTCCGGCGGCATTACGCTGCACACGCCGCAGGGCGCGATCGATTACGACGCCGTGCTGTCCACCACTTCGCCGCGCTTGATGGCGCGCCTCACGCCTGCGCTGCCACCCGATTATTTGGCGCAGCTCAACGCCCTCAAATCGATGGGCGCGGTGGTGATGGTGTTGTCGCTCAAGCAGCAGCTCAGCGAAAAAGGTTACTACTGGCACAACTTGCCCAAGGAGGCGGGCTTCCCCTTCCTGGCGATGTGCGAGCACACCAACTTCGTTTCGCCCGAACACTTCGGCGGCGATCATTTGATCTACTGCGGCGATTATCTCGCCACCGATCACGAATTCTTCAATCTCACGCAGGACGAGCTGCTCGATCGGTTTGCGCCGGCCCTGCCGCGCTTCAATCCCAACTTCGATCGATCGTGGATCAAAAACGTCTGGCTGTTCCGCGAAACCTACGCGCAGCCCATCCCGCCGATCAACCATTCCCAGAACATCCCTGATATTCGCACGCCGCTCAAGGGCTTGTACTTTGCGTCGATGTCGCAAGTCTATCCGTGGGATCGCGGCACCAATTACGCCGTCGAGCTGGGCCGCCGCACGGCCCGGATAATTGCGGGTGATGTCAATCAAGGGTAGAATGATAGCAAGTCACCGGCAGCACAGGAGATGTAACCATGTTAGACGCGATCGACATGAAAACGCAGCCCTACCCTGGCCAGCACATGGCGCTGGAAGACTTTGAACGCCTGCCCAAAGACGGCTTCAAGTATGAACTGCTGGAAGGAGCGCTCATCATGACCCCGGCGGGATTGCAGCCCGAAGAGATTGGTGGAAACTTGTACTTTGCGATCAGAAAATACTTAGAGCAAAAACAAATCGGGCACTTATATGGCTCCAGCGCCGGTTATCGCATGCGCGACGATACCGTCCTCTCGCCGGATTTGTCCTTTGTGAGTAATGAGCAATTGCCTTACGGACGCTCGCCTACGGGCTACGGCAACTTCGCGCCCGACCTCGTCATCGAGATCATCTCCCCCGGCGATCGTGTCGTCGATGTCGAGGGCAAAGTGCAAAAGTATCTGACCAACGGTACGCGTCTGGTCTGGGTCATCCATCCCGGACTGCGCAGCGCGACCGTGTATCACACCGATGGCCGCGCGCGGCAGTTATTCGACAAAGACACGCTCGACGGCGAAGAGGTGCTGCCCGGCTTTGCCTGTCAACTCGCCGACATCTTGTAGCCTGATCGACTCAACATTCAAATAAGGCCCGCCGGACATACAAGTCCGGCGGAGTTTTGCACTCACCTGGAAGAAAGGAACCCTTTATGAAAAACATTGCTGTAGTTGGCGTCGGATACGTCGGTCTGGTGACCGGCACCTGCCTGGCCGATTTGGGCCATCGGGTCGTGTGCCTGGATGTCAACGAGGAACGCATCGCCAATCTCAACAAAGGCATCCTGCCCATCTACGAACCGGGCCTGGAAGAAGTGGTGCGCCGCAACGTCAGCGCGGGCCGCTTGAAGTTCACCACGGATTACGCCGAAGCCGTGAACGGATCCAGCCCCGAGCTCGCCGCCGAGTATGTCTTCATCGCCGTGGGCACGCCCAGCGCGGTCGATGGCAAGGCCGATCTGGATTACGTGCGGCGCGCCGCCGAATCGATCGCCGCAGTGATGGATCATCCCATCATCGTCGTCAACAAATCGACGGTGCCGGTGGGCACGGGCGACTGGACCGCCGATATTATCAAGTCCACGCAGAAGCGCCCGATCAAATTCAACGTCGTCTCCAATCCGGAATTTTTGCGGGAAGGCAACGCCATCTATGACTTCCTGTATCCCGATCGGATCGTGCTCGGTTCGCTGGAGCGCGAGGCGGCCGAGAAAGTCGCGCAGTTATATCTGCCGGTACGCGCCACGATCATGATCACCGACCTGCGCACGGCCGAGATGATCAAGTACNNTTCATCAACGAGATCGCCAACATTTGCGAAGCGCTGGGCGCCGACGTGAAAGAAGTGGCGACGGGCATGGGCTACGACAAGCGCATTGGCCGCGCCTTCCTCGATGCGGGCATCGGCTATGGCGGCTCATGCTTCCCCAAAGATGTGTTAGCGCTGGCCCACATGGCCAAAGAGCGCGGACGCCACCCGCAGCTCATTCAGGCCGTCATGGACATCAACGCCGATCGGCGCAAGCAGACGGTGGACAAACTGCGCGAGCTGGTAGGTGGCTCGTTGCAAGGCAAGAAGGTCGGCATTCTGGGGCTGGCCTTCAAACCCAACACCGACGACATGCGCGACGCCCCGGCGTTGGAAGTGATCGATCTGATCGAGGCGGATGGCGGTCAGGTGCAGGCTTACGATCCGGTATCGATGCAAGTCGCCCGCCAGATCAAACCCGGGCTGGAACTGACGGTGAATGCGTATGAGTGTGGCGCAGGCTGCGACGCGATCGTCTTGATGACCGAGTGGAACGAGTTCAAGCAGCTCGATCTGCGCCGCCTGAAGAACCTGATGAAGAGCCCCATCATCGTCGATGCCCGCAACGTGTACGAGCCGGAATCCATGGCGGATATGGGCTTTAGTTACAGGGGCATCGGACGCGGGTATAATTATCGGTAAGACGCGTACTACGTAAGACGTAGATCGTGGTGCGTGGTGCGTGAGGCGTGAAGATGATTCACGAAGCACGTGTCACGCATCATTTTTTGAAAGTCCGGTGAGAAACCGGGTTTCTGCACGACAAGTGCGTATACAGTCCAAAACGAAGAAACCCGGTTTCTAGTCCTTAGCCCAGGAGATCCTATGCCCAAAACTACCACTCGCCGATCAACTCCGAAACGTCCCCCAGCGCGTGCGCGCAATGGCGTGCTAAAAACCGTGCTGCCCAACGGCCTGACCGTGGTGCTGAAGGAAAATCACAATGCGCCGGTGGCAACCTTCTGGGTGTGGTATCGCGTCGGTTCCGGGCGCGAACGCACCGGCATCACGGGCATCAGCCACTGGGTCGAGCATATGCTCTTCAAGGGCACGCAGAAATATCCCGGCCGCTCGGCCGATCAGATCATCTCGCGTGAAGGCGGTCAGTGGAACGGCTTCACGTGGCTGGACTTCACCACGTACTTCGAAACATTGCCTGCCGAGAAGATCGAGCTGGGGTTGTCGCTGGAAGCCGATCGGATGGTGAACGCCCCCTTCCGCCCGCGCGACGTGTCCTCCGAGCGCACCGTCATCATCAGCGAGAAGCAAGGCGGCGAAAATAGTCCGCGCCAATTGCTGGGCGAAGAAGTGCAATCCGCCGCGTTTCGCGCGCACGGCTACGGCCACGAAACCATTGGCCACCTGTGCGATTTGCAGTCGATGACGCGCGATGATCTCTACACGCATTACCGCACGTACTACGCGCCCAACAATGCAGTGGCCGTGGCCGTCGGCGCCTTCAAAGCCGCTGAGATGTTGAAGCAGATCGAGAAATCGTTTGGCAAGATCAAGCGCGGCCCGGCCATTGCGCCCGCGGTCGTGATTGAACCGGAGCAGCGCGGCGAGCGGCGCGTCACGGTGGAAGGCCCCGGCACCACGTCGTACATCGAGTTGGCTTATCACGCGCCCGCGGCGAAAGACCCGGACTTCCCGGCGTGCGTGGCGATGGATGCGATTCTAGCCGGCGCGTCATCGCTCTCGATCTTTGGCGGCGGCACGACCAATGCCTCATCGCGCTTATACAAAGCGCTGGTCGAGACCGAACTGGCGACGGACGTGGGCGGCTCACTCATCCCGACCGCTGATCCGTACCTCTACGGCCTCAGCGCCACGGTGCGGCAAGGCCATACACCACAGGAAGTGGAAGCCGCCTTCGACGCCGAGATCGATCGGATGGTGAACGAGCCGGTACAGACCGCCGAACTCGCGAAGGCGCTCAAGCAGGCGCGCGCTTCATTCGCCTATGGCAGTGAATCGGTCACCAATCAAGGTTTCTGGTATGGCTGGAGCGAGGTCTTCGCCGATTATCACTGGTTCGAGACGTATCTCGATCGGTTGGCAGCGGTGACTGTGGAAGATGTGCAGCGGGTGGCGCAAAAATATCTACGGCGCGGCAATCGCACCGTGGGCACCTATTTGCCGAAGTAAGGGAGGACGCATGAGCGTTGTCATCACGCTATCGGAACAGACCGCAAAACACCTGGCACACCTATCCGTGGCCGGCGTGCAAGACGATGACGGCAAAGTGCGTGCCCTGCTGGAAGTGGAATATCGCCAGAAAATGGCGCACGCCAGCCGCATCGACCTGGCGCTGCGTGACAAGTATCAATTGACCTTCGAAGAATTCTAACGTCAAAACATTGCCGCACAGCGCGGATACACTTGGGACGTAGAATCAGATGTAGCCGAGTGGGAATTTGCGCTAAGCAGTTGGCGCACGGCGCGTCGCCCATTGACCGAGTTATTGGGCAAGATTCCCAATGAAGAAAATTGATCTCCATAGAGTGTTAGGTTCATTGACGGCCTCGTCTGGACTCGAGGCTTCAGCCGGTTGGCTGGCACGGTAGCGGATCCGGCTAAAGCCTCGAGTCCGATGTCGTAAACTGACCTAGAATTCGCTCTCATCTGAACCATCACAGACTGCCCATCATCAACGAGGACACTATGCCTTTAGACAAAGAATCCATTCCCAATCCCGGCAACATTGTGCGCCGAGCATACGCCAACGGCATGACGGTGCTGGTGAAAGAAAATTTTTCCAGCCCGTCGGTCGTCATCGATGGACTGTTGCGCGCGGGCGCGGCCGATGATCCGATCGGCAAAGAGGGCCTAAGCAGTTTCACCGCGCACATGGTGATGCGCGGCACCGCACGCCGATCGTTCGCGCAGATCTACGAAGAGATCGAAGCGGTCGGCGCCACGGTCGATGTGGGTTCCAGCATCAACGTCGCGTCGTTCGGCGCGAAGTCGCTGGCCGAAGATTTGCCGTTAACGGTGGACATTCTGGCCGATGTGTTGCAGCGCGCCACTTTCCCTGAGGCCGAAATCGAAAAAGAGCGCGGCGAGGTGTTGACCGATCTGCAAGAACGCGCCAACAACACGCGCCGCATGGCAGGTCTGACCTTTCGCAGTTTGTTGTACCCGGAAGGTCATCCTTACAAGCGCAGCGTGCAAGGCTACACCGAAACGGTGTCCTCCTTCACGCGCGATGAGCTGGTGAATTACTATCGCACGGCGTATGGCGCGCAGGGCCTGCTGGTTACGATCGTCGGCGCGGTGAAGGCCGAAGAGGCGCTGCGCATTTGGGAAGATCAATTTGGCCATTGGATCGGCGCACAGGTCGATCGGGGTGCGCCGCCATCCGCGCCGCGGGTGACCGATCGGCGTGAGCAGCGCGTCGATATTCCCGGCAAGTCGCAGTCCGATCTAGTGCTGGGCTTTGTCGGCCCCACCCGAGCGGCCCCCGACTACCTCGACGCGCGCATGGCAAATTCGATCCTGGGCGTGTTCGGGTTGTATGGCCGGTTGGGTGCGCGCGTGCGCGAAAAAGGCGGACTCGCGTATTACTCGTACAGCCAACTGGAAGGCGGCCTCGGCCCCGGCGCGTGGCAAGTCAGCGCGGGCGTCGATCCGGCCAACGTCGATAAAGCGATTCCGTTGATTCAGGCCGAGATCAAGCGCATGATCGAGACGAAGGTCACGCCCACCGAATTGAAGGACAACAAATCGTACATGATCGGCTCCATGCCGATCGGGCTGGAGACCAACGATGGTGTGGCGGGCATCCTGTTGGATATGGAGCTGTACGGCCTCGGCCTCGATTATCTCGTCAACTATCCCGATCGCATCAATGCCATCACCGCGGCCAGTGTGCAAGCCGCCGCGCAGAAGTATCTCGACGCAGAGAATTTTGCGTTGGCAGTAGCGGGACCGCTTGGAAGCTAGACACTACGCGTGAAGGTTGGAGATTATAGCGAATTCCAGTTTGATTTACGGCTCAGTCATTCCCGCGAAGGCGGGAATGACACGGCACGGCGTAATACCATAAACCAACCTGGAAACCACTCTAGAGATTAGAGTTCGCCATTGTTAATTGATCATTGATCATTGCCCATGTTATCTACCGGCGTTGATATCCTACACATCCCTCGCATGAAAACGGCGATCGCGCGCTACGGCCAACGCCTGCTCGAACGCTGCTTCACGACCGCCGAGATCAAATCGTGCCGCGGGTTCGCGGAAGAATTCGCGGCGCGCTATGCGGCCAAAGAAGCGGTGAGCAAGACCTTGGGCGTGGGCCTGCGCATCATGTCGCCCTTCGGCGTCAAGTTCCACGAGGTCGAAATCCTGCCCGATCGGCTGGGCAAGCCGCACGTCCATTTGCACGGACATGCGGCGGAGCGCGCGCAGGAACTCGGCCTTACGGAATGGTCGGTGAGTTTGACGCACGAGAAAGAATACGCCGTGGCATTTGTGGTGGCGACGTCGCACTAGGGACAACCACGAATTGGGAATAAAACGACCGGAGCCGATCGAGACCAGCTATCCCGATCGGCTCCGGTTTGTTTTGTAGTGACTATACTGAGCGCGGGAACAAATTGCGGTTTTACGTGCTCTCGCTGGATGGTCACGTCCAGTGGCTAAACAGCGGATGTCCCCACGCGCAGCGGACTGCGAGCATAGACCGTTTAGGAATTCGCTCTAGTGCTTGCTCAACGTGGCTTCTGCATGAAACGGTGAAGTTTGATCAGACGCTGGACTATTTCAGACGGTGACAAAGTCTCGTCCACGATTTTGCGATCGATGGCGGCTTTGGGCATGCCGAAAATGGCGGAGGTCGCTTCATTTTGCGCGATGATGTGCGCTCCCGCCCGGCTCATGGCCGCCAGGCCGTCAACCCCGTCTTCCCCCATCCCGGTGAGCACAATGCCGATGGAACCGGAACCGCACACACGCGCCACTGATTGGAACAAGCGCGTGGCCGAAGGCCGCTGTCCAGCGATGGGCGCGGACTGATCGAGGGCCACGCTGCGATCGAGCGCCAGCGTCACATGCGTATCGCCCGGCGCGAGATAGGCCGTGCCCGGCTGCAACCGCGCGCCGTGGGTGGCCAGCGTCACGCGCACGGTCGATCGGGTGTTGAGCCATTCCACCAGGCCCGGCACAAACGCCGGCAAAATGTGCTGCACGATGACGATGGGGATCACAAAATCGGCGGGCAGCGATTGCAAAATCTGCATCAACACCGGGGGGCCGCCGGTGGAAGACGCGATGGCGATGACCTGCACCGAGCGTATGAAGTAGGTATGCAGCAGCGCCGTCAACGGCCCGACGTCGGAAGATTGCGTCGCAGCATCGTGCCGCAGCAAGAGGCGGGCACCCGCCAGAGAGCGGATGGCGGACAGCAGCTGATCGCGGACGGCGTCATAGTCGTCAACGCCCAGCCCTTTGGGTTTCTCGATGACGGATAGCGCTCCGACTTCAATGGCATTGAAGGCAATGTTGTAATCGGCGGCATAGACGCTGCTGGACACGACGACGATGGGGATGGGCCGCACCCGCATGATCTGCCGTGTGGCTTCCAGGCCGTCCATCTGCGGCATGCGGATGTCCATCGTAATCACATCGGGCCGCAGGCGCAGCGCCAGCCGCACCGCCTCCTGCCCGTTGGACGCCTGTCCTACCACTTGAATATCCGGCACGCCTTCCAGCATCGATGCCAGCAGCGTGCTGATGACGAGCGAGTCGTCCACAATCAAGACCCGGATGGGCGTTGATCGCAATGGTGCGGCTTGAAAGTTGGGGGCAATGGTGTTCATGGTCAATGAAATTATACAGCAATGTGGCCGCGGGTAAATCCTCCCGGCGGAAAATGGTCGTCGAGGCTATCGCCGGCATCGTTGGGAGCGTGTGTTGGAGAACGCGCCTCTCGGAATGGTCGGTGAGTTTGACACACGAGAAGAATACGCCGTGGCGTTTGTGGTGGCGATGTCGCACTAAAGACGACAACGAATTGAGAAAACAACGAAAGCAGCCGATCGAGACATCTCGCCTCGCTGGCTCCGTTCTGGTGTGGGTGACCCAATTCCGGAGTCGAGGCTTTAGCCGGACAAGTGTCAGTTGATCAGACCGGCTGAAGCCTCGACTCCCATGATAAACTTGCCTCTTGCCTCACGCATCCTGTTGTGTACACCCCGCTCCTGATCTTTTCTCCTAATCTCATATTCCGCTATACTTGTCGCTATGTCACAACGGCGCTATTTCTACCTGTTGTTGCTTATCATCGGTCTGGGCTTCGCGTTGCGCGTCTATCAACTTGACGCACGCCCTTTCTGGTTCGACGAAGGCCTCACGGTCGATCTGGCGATAGCTCCGCCCAGCTATGTGCTTGATACGATCGATCGCCCGCCCGTGTATTACCTGATACTGCATGAGTGGGTGAACCTGGCGGGCGTTAGTCCATTCGCGCTCCGCTTTTTCTCGGCATGGTGGGGCACACTGGCGCTGGTCTTCTTCTATTGCCTCGCACGCCAATTGGTGGATCGCCGGTTGAGTTTATGGGCGCTGCTGCTGGCGACGTTCTCGCCATTCTACATTTACTATGCCCAAGAAGCACGGACTTACTCACTAACGTTGACCCTGGCTTTGATGTCGTCTTGGGCACTGTTGGTCTGGTTGAAGCAGCGCCGGCTGCGTTTCTTGATCTTGAATGCGGCGGCGACGCTGGCTTGCCTGTATACGCATTACTCACTGCTGCTGCTGCCGCTGGCGCAGGGCATTTTCGTGCTGGTTGTCACGTGGCATGATTTTCAGCCGCCGGGCCGCTACCGACCCATCTCATCGACGCTGGGCGCCTACTTCTTGCCGCTACCATTTCAGCGGCCGCGCCACTTCACTCAGCTGAAACGATCGATGCAATGGATCGGCGCACACGTCATCGTCGGCCTGTTGTTTCTGCCGTGGCTGGTGTATGCGCAGCGAGGCTTGCCGGAATTGATCGCCCCGCACGTTGGACCTTCGCTGCTGGCCGGGTGGCAGCATGGCGCGCTCTTTGTGTGGACGACGCTGCTGCAATTCAGCGCGGGCGGCCCGGTGGCCTGGCCGATGGGCGAAATAATTGCGCTGGCCTTTGTCTTTTTGATCGGGCTGGGTCTCTTATCGCCCGATCTGCCCCGGCCCTCGCGGCTGTTCTTGTCGATCCTGCTGCTGATCCCGCCGCCGATCATGCTGTTGCTGCCGCGCACTTCGGTCTATTATGAGCCGAAATATCTGATCCTGATCACACCCGCGTTTTACCTGCTGGCCGTCGTCGGCGCGGCCTGGCTGCGACACATTATTCCGCACGTATTCGATCGTCGCCTGGCGGTCACGTTGAGTGTGACGCTGGCGGTCGGCATGGTGTTGATCGCAGGCCGCGCCGCAACGCTGACAGTTCCTGAGAGGCCGACGCCTGACTCGCTCATTGCGGAAGTGACGCCGACAACAGTCAAAGCCACGCCATTTCGTCCAGCACCGTATCCTACGGCGGTGCCATTCTTCAACACGACACCTGAACCCACAGGCCGGATCATCCAGTCTTTTTGGGCTGATGACGCAACCGACTACCGCAAACTGGGTCCGCTCAGCGGCGTAGCTGCCTCAGATGAAGGCAGTATGCTTTCGTATATCCATCCCGTCTCGAACTGGCCCTCTGGGGAGCAAATCGCGATCAGTCCAGATAATCACATTTACTTCTGGGGTTATCGATTCGAAGTCTACGATCCAATTCATGATGTCGTTGAAGGGATACCTCTGCCGTATCCCGAATCTTGGATCTATAGTCTAGCCATCGCGCCTGATGAGCGAGTGTATGGCGTAGCAACTTATGGCGGCTATAAAGATCGACATGACCAGCTATTTGTCTATGATCCAGCCACGCACGCGATCAGTGATCTGAGGGTCGTCAGCCCGACCCAATATCTAGTCGCTGGATCTAATGGCCTCCTCTATGGGTTTTTGGGCAACGTCTCTCTGGGCCAGAGATCGTTCAGACCACCCTACGTTTATGACGTCGTTTCAGACGAGACAGGAACTTTAAGCGTAACTATTCAACCGGGGGCGAAACTCACAAACGTTCATCCGATCTTAGGTGAGGATGGTCTCATCTATGGGACCGCCTACAGTTCCACTGGTTCAAGTCCTCCGCCATCATTTGTCTTCGCGTTGAATGTCACCAGCGGCACGATCATCACCGATCGCGTTCCAGCCAAGACTTGGGTTAGCTCCATCGCCTCTCGTCCCGGCGGCGGAGTCTATCTTGGTACCGATCGGGGGTTATGGACTTTCGATCCTGTCAGGCGGCAGATGGCTGCCATCCCTCTTTCACCAAACTATGATTCGCTGGTTGTAGCGGGACTGTCGATCCGTCGCAATGGACAACTTTACGGTATTGGCGCGCAGCCTGAGAGAGGCACCTATTTGTTCAGTTTCAATCCTTCCGCGCGGCAGATCGAGCGGCTGGAATCTTTTGGCATGTACCCCGGTTCTACCAGTCAGCTAAGCAGTAGCCCTGATGATCGAGCTTATGCGATGGCATTCGATAGCAAAGTCTATTACTATGAACCAGGCCAACACGTCTCGACCGGCACGCTTCTATCCCAGCCGATCGCGCCGATTGCGGTGGTTATGACGCGCACCTACATAAGCCAACAAAACGCCTCGGTGGAAGATTTGACCTGCGGAGCAGATAGCAAAGTCTACGGAGTGAAAACAACGCCCGCTAAAGAAGATTGGTTGTTCTGGTACGATCCCAGCCACCCTGGTCAAATCAATCAGGCAGCGCCTGAGGTGGCGCGCGAAGATCAACAACCTTTCACGGGTGGCACGACCATTGTCGCTTTGCCTGATGGTCGGCTGGTCGGCGGCACGCGCAATGGTCACTTGTTTGTGGTTCTCCTCAGATTGGTGGGAGAGATGAGCAAGTTTGATTGATTATGTGTTATCCTCGAGCACTCAGGAGGTAACGGATGAAGACGCCTTTGTTGCTGAGTGCACCGACCCGAGTCATCCGCGATGCGGCGCGGGC
>PMCF01000058.1 GCA_003154115.1 Anaerolineae bacterium | reverse complement strand
CAACTGATCGCGCACCTTCTCCGTCGTCGTGTAGGGCGCATAGATGCGGCGCGTGGTGCTGATGTCGGCATGGCCCAGATAAGATTGCAGCACGTCCAGGTCCATGCCTTCGTGCAATAGCTGCTGCGCGCGAAAATGTCGAAAGGCGTGCGGCGAGGTGCCTTTGAACAGGCCCAGTTCCTTCGCCGCTTTCTTGATCACCGACCACAATGTGCCGCGCCCCAGCGTCTTGCCCACGTCTCGACCGTGCGAGACGAACAGCCCCGGCGATCGATCGTCAATGCGATCGCGCTCACGGCAATAGGCCGCAATCGCGTTCTGCGCTTCCTTGGTCAGTAATAACAAGCGATCCTTATTGCCCTTGCCGGTGATACGCACCTCGGCCTTGCGTCCGTCCAACACCATCTCGCGCGTGAGGGAGGCCACCTCGCTGACGCGGCCGGCGGAGGCGTACAGTGTGTGCACGATGGCGCGTGCGCGCAGAATCTCCAAGCGCTTCATCTGGCCGCGTTTCTCATCGAGCGAGGGCAGGGCGATCGCGTCGTAGTAGGTCACGATGCGCGGCAGCCCCGGATCGGGTTCGCGTCCCGCTTTGGTTATCCGGTGTGTCCCCCGTGCGGCCTTGAGGCGATTGACGGCTTTGCCCACCTGGAACCCGGACGGCAAATAATCATTGGCGTCGAGCCAGATCAGAAAGCGTTTCACGGCGGCGAGGTAATTCTCTTGCGTGGCCGGCGAATAGCGCTGCTTCAGCAACCAGTCTTGAAACTTCAACAGCACGTCATCACGAAAATCCGCGAGTGGATAGGGCGGGGGCAGGGCGCTATACCCTGAGTCTGCGATGAAACTCGCCAGGCACCTCAATCCAAAACGGTAAGTCGCCGCAGTGCGCGGACTGGTCATGATTGTGGCGATGAACGCTTCGGCATATTCAATCTCTGGCTCAAGTGGCTCCTGATAAACGTGAGCAGGTTTTTTAGGAGCGCCGGGGCTTGTGGGTGCTATTTTGACCAAGGTTAATTCCTCGCAGCATAGTTTTGAACTTAAGGTGCATTAAGTCACATTGTATCAGATTTTTAGAAATTCGTATTGGTATGAAAGTAACGCCCTTGAATCCAGGCTGATTGTTGCGTCCCCCTATCGGCGAGTTCCACCAAGCCAAGGTTCTTTGAGTTACGTCGCTTCTGTGTAGACAACGGAATTTCTGTCGTCATTTCGCGCCTCACTGAGCGTTGCGGGATGACTCAAATCATAGGATAATTCGCCCTGATTTTCAAGGTTGCCTGACTAGAACATCCGTGCTATCATTGCCGGAAATCCACTGACAGAGATTGAAAGATCATTATGAGCCGCATTACCCGTGTCGACGGAACACCCACCCAGCAACGCAACGCCATTCGCCGCGCCATCGCCGAAATCCTGCGCCACCTCAGCACCAAGCCGGCCATCGATGCCGACGCCAAAGACATGCTGGCCTTCATCGTCTTCGGCCTGCGCAGCATGGATCAATCGATCGATCAATCCGCAAGCGCGTGGGAGAAGCGCGATTACTACCTCAAGGCCGATCAACTGCGCCGCGAATGGTTGTGGCTGCCCGATACGGCGCAGCGGCTGGACGACATTCTGCGCAGCGATGATTATCGCACGGCCCCGCTCGAATTAGCCGGCCTGCTGGCGCGTTTTTCCGATGTGAAGGTCACGACGTTTACAAAGTCACCCACCCTGTGGCAAGGCGCGTATAAGAAATTGCTCGCTTCGCCGAATGGGAAACGCTAGGCGTAAGACCTCACAGGTTTCGCCCACTCCGCTTCAGCGCGGGGTGCTTCGCAAAAACCTGTGAGGTCTGTCTGATGAGTCATGTCACGCACGATCCTGCACGTCGATCTGGATGCCTTCTTCGTTTCCGTCGAATTGCTCGACCAGCCTGAGCTGCGTGGCAAGCCGGTGGCGGTGGGCGGCCGGATCGATCAGCGCGGCGTGATTTCTTCGGCCTCTTACGAAGCGCGGAAATTCGGCGTCCGATCGGCCCTGCCCACTCGCACGGCTTTTCAAGTGTGTCCTGATCTGATCCTCTTGCCGGCACGCCATGATTTATACGCGCAGCATTCGCATCATGTCATGGCACTGCTGCATGAAATCACGCCCCAGATCGAACAACTCTCCATCGATGAAGCGTTCCTCGATATCACCGGCACTGAGTTGCGTTTTGGTTCGGCGGAGCAGCTGGCGCATTATCTTCACGATCGCATCCGTGATGAATTGGGGTTGCCATGTTCCATCGGCGTGGCGCGTAATAAACTGGTCGCCAAGATTGCCACAGAAAAGGCCAAACCCAATAACATCTGCCTCGTAGCCGCTGGTGAAGAAGCCGCTTTCCTTGCGCCATTACCGGTCCGCGCCTTATGGGGCGTCGGCCCCAAGACCGCCGAGATCCTCAAAGCGCTGGGCATCGAAACGATCGGGCAGATCGCGCAGGCTCGATCGGATGTGTTGGCCTCCCGTGTCCGCACAGCGGCGGGATGGCTGGGCAAGCGCGGCGCAGATGAACTCATCCAACGCGCACAAGGTCTCGACGAATCGCCGGTCGAGAGTGAACGGGTCACTAAACAGATCAGCCAGGAGACGACGTTCGTTAAAGACGTACGGGAGGTAACGTATGTGCGCGCCACGCTGTTGGAACTGAGCGAAGGTGTCGGGCGGCATCTGCGTGAAGCGGACCTCAGCGCGCGCACGATCGCCATTAAATTGCGCTACAGCGACTTCACCACGTTCACGCGCCAGACCACCCTGCCTCAGCCCACCGATATCGATCAAGAGATTTTTGCGACGGCGTGGACTTTGTTTGAAGCCAACTGGAATAAACGCGCCATTCGTTTGATCGGCGTGGCCGGGCGACAGTTGAGTCCCGCGGCCAGGCAACTCGATCTATTCGATTCGACAGACGATCGGGTGGAACGCCTCACCCGCACCGTGGACGAGATCCGCCACAAATATGGCACGGAGTCGCTGAAACGCGGCTCGACGTTGCGTAAGTAGAGAAGAGCGATCGATCATTGCTGCTCAGCCGTCACTGCGACCCCGCCAACGGCGCGGGGCAGGTGAGCGTTTCGCCTGGCGCGCCCCCGACGCGATGCGTCGGACAGGGCGTGTGCGACGAAGCAGTCTCCTTACAGCTAGCGACGAGCGCCCGATTGGCATTCATTGTTTGACTCCACTGAAAAAACTGCTCAAAGCCCCGTCCTCGGGGCGGGTTTGAACATGGAACACGCCGCCGGGGACGGCGGCTAGAGCCTTTTTGCAGTAGCGTCATTGTTTGCCTCGACACGCGGATTTCGCATAGCGTTTTCTTTTTTCAAGCAGATATAAGATTAAGCGCCGCGTCGGCTGATCTGCCTACGCGAAGTTCCGCGCCGTGCTAAAATGGACCTATGCCTGACTTCAGCTCCGACACTGCACACACTTTTCTGGCCGGGCCTGCCGGTAGCGGTAAGACTACTCTCGCCGCTGAGCATCTGCACGCTTTGCTGCGCTCTGGCAAAGCAGGTGATAGTATTCTGGTCATTGCTCCTCAGCGCAGCCTGCTGAAACCCTATCAAGCGGTGTTGCGACGCGCCGATTTGCCGGCCGGCGGTGAAGTGGAAACCCTCACGATCGGTGGCCTGGCGAAGCGCTCGGTCGATCTGATGTGGCCCGCGCTGGCGCGTGAGGCGGGCTTTGCTCAACCCGATCGGCCTCCCACATTCCTCACGCTGGAGACGGCGCAGTATTATATGGAGCGCGTCGTGCAGCCGTTCATCACCGAGCGTTATTATTTTGAAAATGTGCGACTGCCCAGCGAACGCATCTACAGTCAGCTGCTGGATAATCTCAATAAGGCGGCACTCGTCGGATTTCCCTACACGGAAGTGGGCCAGCGTCTCATTGGCGCGTGGGCTGGATCTTCACAACAAACCATTACCTTCACGCAGGTGCAAGATTGCCTGCTGCGCTTTCGCGTGTATTGCCTGGAACACAATCTCCTCGACTTTTCATTGCAGCTCGAACTTTTCCGCACCCTGCAGCAGCACGATTGGTTCCGCGACAAACTCTATCGGCGTTATCGACATTTGATCGTGGAGAACGTGGAAGAGGACACGCCCCTCACGCACGACCTGCTGCGCGACTGGATTCCGCACACAGATTCAGCACTGATCGTTTACGACACCCATGCCGGCTACCGATCGTTCCTGGGCGCAGACGCCCGATCGGCCTACGAACTTCGATCGGTCTGCCATGAAATCGTCAAACTCGACGCGTCGCGCGTGATGTCCCCTGCCGTTCAATCACTTGAAGCAACCGTAACGCATATCTTATCCAGCGATAGCGATCTGCCTATGCGAAGCGGCGATGCCAGAGCAGCCCTGACTTACGGCGGCGGGCGCTTTCATCCGCAGATGCTCGACTGGGTGGCCCAGCAAGTAACCGATCTCGTTCAGACACAAAACGTCGCGCCCGCCGACATCGTGATCCTCGCCCCCTTCCTCGGCGATGCGCTGCGCTTTGCGCTGGAAGATCGCCTGAGCCGCCACGCGATTCCGACGCGATCGCTGCGACCTTCGCGTTCATTGAATGAAGAAGCGGTGACACGCGGATTGATGACGCTGGCGGCGCTGGCGCATCCGCAGTGGCAGATCGTGCCGCCGCAAGCCGATGTGGCGCTGGTCATCGCCCTCTCGATCGATCGTCTCGATCCCGCGCGCGCCCATCTAATGGCCGAGCGTCTCTATGTGGCGCGCAGCGGCCGGGCCGAGCACCCTGGCCGGGCCGAACACAACGGCCGCGCCGAATTGCGTCCCTTCGAGAACCTGAAGCCTGATCTGCAAGAGCGTATCGGGTTCGAGGTCGGCGCGAGGTACGATCGGGTGCGGACCTGGCTACAGGACTACGCGCAGGCCGACACACCGCCGCTCGACGTGTTCTTCGCGCGCTTGTTCGGTGAAGTGCTGTCACAACCCGGCTACGGCTTTCATCGCCAGATCGATCCGGGCCGCATCACCGCACAGATCGTCGAATCGGCGCGCAAATTTAGACAGACGGTCAATCCTGATCCGTACGCCCCCACGCTCGATCCGAAGGTGGGACGCGACTATGTGCGCATGGTGAGTGAAGGCGTCGTCGCAGCGACCTTCGTTGAAAGCGTATATGCTGAGAAGCCGAATGCCGTGCTGCTCGCTCCCGCTTACACCTTCCTGCTGAGCAATGAATCGGTAGGATATCAATTCTGGTTGAACGCGGGCAGCCCGGCGTGGTGGGAACGGCTGTATCAACCGTTGACGCATCCGTACGTGTTGAGCCGCCAGTGGCCGCCGGATAAAAAGTGGGGCGACGAAGATGAAGTGGCCGCGCGGCAGGCCACCTTGCTGCGGCTGGTACGCGGCTTGCTGCGCCGCTGTCGCACGCGTATTTACCTCGCCATCAGCACGTTGAACGAGCAGGGCTTTGAAGAACGCGGGCCGCTGTTGACGTTGATGCAACAAGTGCTGCGGGAGACCGCTAAAGATTGAAGGTTAAGCAGCGAAGGCATTTGGCAGGTGGGAGCCGTTTAGGGTAGAATGATTGTAGTTAGCGAGGAGGTGCGACATGAATAAACGGATTTCCATCGATCCCAGGGTTTGCCACGGTCAGGCCTGTATCAAAGGCACCCGCATACCAGTCCATCAAATCGTTGGGATGCTGGCGAATGGAGATACTATCGAAGACTTGTTGGCGGAATATCCGTCGATTACGCGCGCGGATGTTCTAGCCTGTCTCGACTACGCGGCGGCACTGGCCGAAGAGCAGATCACACCGTTTGAAGCATTAATCAGCGCCGCATGAAAATCCTGATAGTTGTCACACGTGACGCTGTTCAAAGCAGCTGGCGGGCAAGCGCAAAATAGCATCAGCGGCTTCACAGCGCGGTTCATGGCTTGCGCCAACGGAGCAACTCGCCACCAGGGTTGTTCCGTTTCTTGTCTACCGCCCTGTGCCCTGCACTATCAACCAACGAACAACAACCAACGACATTGCTCGCGCCATTGACCAATCTGCGGTAAGATTACAATACAAGAACTATGATGCTCGCAGACGCAGCGGCTTATATTCAAAAATCTGTGAAACTAGGCTACACCTCCAGCGGAAATCCGCTGCACATCGTGTGCGGCCTATCGATACCGGAAGTCATTATCGTTATCACGCTCTACCGCCCTGATCCGACTGAATGGCTGGCAGGCTGGAAAACGAGGAGGTAGTTCAAATGGAACACTGTTATTTCTGCAAGGGTAAAGTGACGGCCAAGCGCGTTCGGCATATCCACGAATGGGGCGAGAAGGTCTTTATCTTCGAGGATGTGCAGGCCGAAGTATGCTAACAGTGTGGCGAGGTTTATTTCGGGCCGGAAGCGCTTAAGCGCATGGATGAAGTGGTGCTGGGAAACCAACGCGCTGCAGCCCAACTAAGCGTGCCGGTATTTTCAATGGCCGCCTGATCCCACTGAGTTTTCTCACTTATCAAGCGGAACAACTCACCGATAGGGTTGTTCCGTTTCTTGTCTACCGCCCTGCCCTGTGCCAACAACCGCTATGCAATCTGAATTCGCCATCCAACTGAAGTGGGCGCCGAAACACCGTGACGACGCCGCCCGCTGGGCCACCGCCCACATCTTACGCCATAAATTCTGGATCGTGGTCATGATCGTCGGCGCGACCGGCAATGCTGCCGGAGCCGCACTGATGCCGCTGTTTATCGGCCAGGCGTTCAATGCCGTAGTCAACCAGCCGATCAACTACACGCTCATCGGCACGGCTGCCATCGGCATCGTCCTTTCCCAGGTGGTCCGCGCGGTACTGCAGCTCGGCCGCAATTTCAGCAGCGAGGTCATCGGCCAGCGGATGGAACGCGACACGCGCCACGAACTATACGCCAGTTTGATCGGCAAAAGCATGGCGTTCCACGATCAGCAATCGGTAGGCGATGTCATGGCGCGCGCCACCAACGACGTGCGCGAAGTCAATCTGATGCTCAACCCCGGCATCAACCTCGTCGTCGGATCGCTGATGTTCCTGATTATGCCCATCCTTATCGCGCCGACGATGTATCCTGCGCTGATCCTGGTACCGCTCGTCTTTGCGATTGTCTATTTCATTCTGTTGCAGCGCTTCTTGAATCAACTCAAACCGGCGACCGAATCCGTGCGGCGGCAGTTCGGCGGCATGAATGCGACGTTGGCCGAAGCGATTGAGGGCATCGAGACGGTCAAGGGGGCGGCGCAAGAAGAGCAAGCGATCGAAAAGTTCGAGGTGGGCGCGAAGTCCTATCGAGATGCGTATGTCGCGCAGGGCCACATCGAAGCACGCTTCCTGCCGTTGTTGTGGTTAGGCATCATTCAAGCCGTCGGCTTGGCGCATTCGCTGTTTCTGTATCAGCAGGGATTGATCGACGTGGGGCAAGTCGTAGCCTTCAACGGTTTGCTGCAACTCTTCGGCTTTCCGACCTTTCAGACGTCATTCGCCTATCCGCAGATCGCCTCCGGCATTTCCAGCGCGCGCCGGATTCTCGATCTGATCAATATGCAGAGCGACCTCGACGAGAACACGGCGGGCTATGCGGAACCCATGCAGGGCGCTATTCAGTTCGAGCATGTGACATTCAAATATCGATCGGAAGCGCCCGTGTTGGACGATGTCAGTTTCGCGGTGAAACCCGGCCAAACCGTGGCGGTGGTCGGGCAAACGGGATCAGGCAAGACCAGCATCATCAAGCTGCTGAATCGCATCTACGAAGCCAGCGAGGGCCGCGTGACGATCGATGGGGTGGATGTCCGCCACTGGCAGATGGCGGCGCTGCGCAAACAAATTTCGATCATCGAGCAAGACCTGTTCTTGTTCTCGCGCACCGTGGCCGAGAACATCAAGTTCGGTCGTCCTGAAGCAACGCAGGATCAAGTGGAAGCCGCCGCTAAAGCCGCGCAGGCGCACGATTTTATCTTGAATTTTTCCGACGGCTATAACACGGTGGTTGGCGAGCGTGGGGTGACACTTTCGGGCGGGCAGCGACAACGTTTGGCGTTGGCCCGCGCCCTGCTCGTCGATCCCAAGATTTTGATCCTCGACGACGCGACCAGCGCCATCGATAGCGCCACTGAGGATCAAATTCAACAGGCGATCTACACGGCGGCGCGTGGCCGCACGACGATCCTCATCACGCACCGGCTGTCGCAAATCCGCTGGGCTGATGTGATCATCGTGATGAAGCAAGGGCGCATCGCCGCCGTAGGCACCCACGACGAACTGCTGGAAACAAGCCTGGCTTATCAGAGAATCTTTGCCAGATGATAGCTAACGAGTAATGCGTAACAAGTAAGAACACCGCCGGCCTGTACGCATTACTCGTTACTCGTTACTCATTACGGAGTTTTCATGGGGATGTTTAGCGGCCTCAATGCTGAGGCGTATGATCGCAGCTATTCCGATCGGGCGTTAATTGCCCGCATCCTGCATTACTTCGGCGCCTTTCGCCGGCGCATGATCGCGCTGGCCTTCGTCACGATTGCCATGGCGGGCTTCGGCGCATCGATGCCGTTACTGGTTTCGAGCGGGGTACAGTCGCTGGTACAGACGCGCACCGAATCGTATCTCATGGGGCTGGTGCTGATCGTCTTACTGGTAGGCGTACTAAACTGGGCGGCCAACTGGGTGCGCCGCCGGCTCACCGCCGAGGTGACGGGCGACGTCGTGCTGGCGCTGCGCAACGATGCCTTCAATGCTTCAGTCAAACATGACCTGTCGTTCTACGACGAATTCCAGACCGGCAAGATCGTCAGCCGCATCACGTCGGACACCCAGGAATTCGCGCAGATGGTGACGCTGGTCACCGATCTGACCAGTCAGGTGTTGACGGTTTTGATTCTGCTGCCGATTCTGTTTTCGATCGAATGGCGGCTGACCCTGGCCATGCTGGCGATGACGCCCGTCGCCTACTTCGCGGCCAGTGCGTTTCGCTCGTTGGCGCGGCGCGCAACGCGGCAGGGTTTTCGCGCGATGGGCGAAGTGAATGCGTCCGTTCAAGAAGCGGTCACGGGGATCAGTATCGCCAAGAATTTCCGGCAGGAAGGCGCGCTCTATCAGCGCTTCATCGACATCAACACTCTATCGTATCGCGTCAACTTGCGGCGCGGCTTTGTGCTGGCGAATGTGTTCCCGGTGCTCAACGCCTTAACGGGCGCGGGCACGGCCATCCTGGTGTATTTCGGTGGATTGACGGCCGCGTCGGGCGCGATTTCGATTGGGGCGTGGTACCTGTTCGTCGCCAGCGTCGATCGGTTCTGGTTCCCCATCATCAACATCGCCGCGTTTTGGAGCCAATTCCAGGCGGGCTTATCGGCTGCCGAGCGCGTGTTTGCTTTGATTGATGCGGAACCGGTGGTCCGCCAAACCGATCAGCGCCCTGCCCCCACGCTGCGCGGCGAGGTCAATTTCGATCACGTCAATTTCCGCTACTCTACGCAAGAAGCTGTGTTGAGTGACTTCTCATTGCATATTCGCGCGGGCGAGACATTAGCGCTCGTGGGCCACACCGGCGCGGGTAAAAGCAGCATCGCCAAACTCATTGCGCGCTTCTACGAATTTCAAGAGGGCACGATCACGATCGATGGGCAGGACATCCGTTCCTTCGATCTCAACAGCTATCGCAAGCAGTTGGGCATTGTCTCACAAACGCCGTTCTTGTTTGCGGGTACCGTGGCCGACAACATTCGCTATGCCAACGCCGAGATCACGGATGGGGAGATTGAAACCATTGCGCGGCAAATCGGCGAGGGCGAATGGTTGGATGTGCTGCCCGATGGACTACAAAGCGAAGTCGGTCAGCGCGGTTCCAGACTCTCGATGGGGCAACGCCAGCTCGTCGCCTTGATGCGCGTGCTGGCGCAGCGCCCCGCCATCTTCATCCTCGACGAGGCCACCGCCAGCATCGATCCGTTTACGGAGAGCCAGATCAAAGATGCGCTCGATCTGATTCTGGCGAAGAGCACCTCGATCTTGATCGCGCACCGTCTCTCGACGGTGAAGACGGCCGATCGCACCATCGTGTTACGGGCGGGCCACATCATTGAGGAAGGCAACCACGATCAGCTGATGCAGCACGGTGGGCACTACGCGGAGTTGTACAATACCTACTTCCGGCATCAATCGCTGGATGCCATAGAAATCAAACCGGCGGCAAAGTTCACCTTGTCGCCGGCAGAATTGTGAGTTCAGTGTAATGCGTTCAGCCAGCAAACACGGTATTCAATTACCCCAACTCCCCAAGTTGCTGCCAGCTCAAAGGCTGGCGCAGCTGGAAGATCACGGCGAATACGCGTCTGTCGCGCTTTCCGACTGTGACTTCACGCAGCAAGCGGCCAGCAATGTGATCTTCGAGCAGGTGCATTTCCGCCGATCGATCTTCACGCGATCGCGGCTGATCAAAGTCCGCCTGGCGGATGTGCGCCTGGAGACTTGCGATTTGTCCGGCGCAGACTGGGAGAAGGCGCGGCTGTTGCGTGTGGAACTCATCGGCTGCCGCCTGATCGGCATTCAACTGCTAGAGGCCCAGCTGGAAAGCCTGCTCGTCCGCGAGTGCAACCTGGAAGACGCCGCCTGCGCCGCGTCGAAGTATAAGGCGGCGCGCTTTGAAAAATGCAACTTGCGTGGCGCCTCTTTCGAACAAGCCGATCTCAGCGGCGTGGTCTTCAAAGACTGCAACCTCACCAACGCCAACTGGCAGGGTGCGAAATTAGCGGAGACCGACTTGCGGGGATCGATCATCGATGGACTGCAAGTCGGCGCGAAGGAATTGCAGGGCGCCATCGTCGATCGCACCCAGGCCGTACAGATCGCGGGCTTGCTCGGCATCGTCGTGAAAGATGGCGACGAGTTGTAGAGTGAGCGCCCGCAGGAAATGACATCAGACGCAATTGTTTACCGAAGTGTCATTCTGAGCGTTTTCGCCAGGCGCGCCCCCGATGCTCTACATCGGACAGGGCGTGCGAAGAATCTCTGTGCCTGTCAGTAGCGAGTGTCGGTCGTGGTAGAGATTCTGCCCATGCCCGGCGCGATGCGCCGGTGGGCCGCCAGGCGTCGCTCCGCTCAGAATGACATTCCAGGAAACACGGTAAACAAAGGCATGGCTCACAATCAGTTTGACA
>PMCF01000421.1:4225-15752 GCA_003154115.1 Anaerolineae bacterium | reverse complement strand
CGGCCAAAAAGCGACTGAAGTCGCAACTACTGACGTCAATTGTTTTCATATTGAGAATTGCTGGATGTATCGCCGGGGTCTTGTCCGAGATACGCGGCGCGGCTGATGCGCCGCATGACTTTGGCGTTGCGCGTCTTGGGCAGGTTTTTGACGAACTTAATCTCACTCGGCGCACTGCCTTTGGAGAGATCGACGACCTGGGAGTAGGGTGTGTAGAACTGAATGTCGAGGCTGCGCAGCACGGCGTTCCACAACCAATCGAGATCGGTGGTGGAACGCTGCCACAATTCGTCGAACGAAGTCAGTCCCTGCTCATCCATGAACTGCTTCAAGCGGCTCTGCGCGATCAATTCCGGCGTGGGCCGCCAGACGATCTCGCCGCCGAAGTCGAAAGACGGTTCGCTCATCGTCGCCCCTGAGGTGAAACGTAAAACGTGCCGAGCACCGTCATTGCGAGCGTTGTGTGCGAAGCAATCTCCATCCGAACAGGCGGGGATTGCTTCGCCGCACGCCCTGTCCGCACAATGCGCGGGGGCGCGCCAGGCGAAAGCGCTCCTCGCAATGACGCTGGCTTACTTCACTTCGCAAATTGAATATCGCGATACCCCAACAAGGTTAGCAAGCGGCGCACTTCGCCTTCCGCATTGAGGCGGGCCTGTTCCAGGATGCCGTTCGCCAGCGCCGTCTCTTTGAAGTTAGCCACCGCAGCTTCACGCGCGGCCGTTTCCAGCACGGTATTTGGCGGCAGCAAGATACCTTCTTCGCGCGCCACCACGTAAGTGCATTTGCGATCATCAAACAGCTGGTAGACAAACACCTCGGCTGGCGGCAGGCGAATGGTCACTTTGTCGCCCGTGGTGATGATGTCCTGCGGCTGCAGCTTGGATAGATCGATGCCCGCTTCGACCTGGCCGCAGGCGACCAGCAGCACCCGCTGGATCTGGTTCAACGCTCCGACCGGCATCTGCGTATCGACGACGGTGGACAGGAAATAACTGGCCGTGTGCAGCTGGCCCAACGGCTTGATCTGATTGATCACCGTGGGCAGCACGATCGTCGTCGGGGTGGGCAGTGGCAATTGGATGATCTTGGACGGAATTTGAAAGATACTTTGCACCAACGATCCGCCGACAGCCGGCACGCCGATGGCGATGATGACGCAAATGATGACGGCGCCTGCCAGCACAATCAGACAACCAGTTCGCAATCTGTTATCAGTGTTGCCGCTTGGTAGTTCCGCGCTCATGCCGCCTCCTGCTGATGGCGGAATGATACCACATCCAATTGGCCGTTTGTGTTACCTCATGGGCTGGCGTATACTTGCGCGGACCGACGGGGACGCGCTTAGCCAACCGTCACGGGAGTGTTCATGATTGATTTGTTGCTGCAAAATTCTTTGCTGTTGTTGTTCGTCGTGGCGGCGCTGGGCTACGTCATCGGGCGCATCAAGGTTGGCGGCGTCAGCCTGGGCGTGGCGGCCGTGTTGTTTGTCGGATTGTTCTTTGGCGCGCTGCATCCCGATCTTAAGTTGCCGGAGATCATCTACACACTGGGCCTGGTGTTGTTCGTGTACACGATCGGCTTGAGCAGCAGCCGCGGTTTTTTCGCCGCCTTCAAGCGTAAAGGGCTGCGCGACAATGCTTTGGTGTTGGGGATGTTGATCTTTGCCGCGATCTTAGCGGCCATCGCCCACCTAGTCTTGTCGCTTTCGGCAACGGTGACCGCCGGCATGTACGCGGGCAGCCTGACCAACACACCGGCGTTGGCCGGGGTGCTGGAACAGATCAAGGGCTACGCCTCCGCCGCGCAACTCGATCAATTGTTGGCCGAGCCTGTCATCGGTTATTCGGTCACGTATCCGATGGGTGTGATCGGGTCGCTGATCGCGATGGGGGTGATGCAGCGTGTGTGGAAGATCGATTATCGCGCCGAAGAGCAGCGGCAGCGCGATCTGGCGGGAGTGAATCGCCGCATCTTCAATCGAACGATACACGTGACAAAGCCGGACGCGTGTGGTCATCCCATTCACGAATTGATCCGCGTACAGCATTGGGACGTGGTCTTTGGCCGTGTGCGGCAGGACGATGAGTTGACCCTGGTGCATGGCTGGACGAAATTCTGCCCCGGCGATCTGGTCACGGTGGTTGGGGCGCAGGAAGAACTCGATCGGGTGGCGGAATTTCTCGGGGAGGAAAGCGGCGAGCATCTGGAACTCGATCGGTCTGAGCTGGATTATCGGCGCATCATTGTGTCCAATCCCAAGGTCGCCGGGCATCAATTGCACGATCTCAACCTGCCGCAGCAATACGGCGCCGTCGTGACACGCGTGCGGCGCGGCGATGTCGAGTTTTTGCCGCATGGTGATACCCTATTGGAGTTGGGCGATCGCATTCGAGTGTTGACCAGCCGCAACAATCTGGACGCGGTCAGCTCGTTTTTCGGCGATTCCTATCGCGCCGTGAGCGAGATCGATATTCTGAGTTTTGGAGTGGGTCTGGCGCTAGGCTTGATCGTGGGGTTGATTCCGATTCCCCTGCCGGGCGGCTCGACGTTACGCCTGGGCTTTGCGGGCGGGCCGTTGATCGTGGCGTTGATCTTGGGCTATGTGGAACGCAGTGGCCCGATCGTGTGGACGCTGCCCTACAACGCCAATCTGACGCTGCGCCAATTCGGCTTGGTATTGTTTTTGGCGGGCATCGGCACGCGATCGGGTTATGCTTTCGTCTCGACGTTTTCGCAGTCAGGCGGGTTTGCGATTTTCGTGGCCGGCGCGTTGATCACCTGCGCGACCGCATTCGTCACGTTGTTCGTGGGCTACAAACTATTGAAGATTCCGATGAGTATCATGACCGGGATTTTATCCGGCCAACAGACGCAGCCGGCGGCGTTGGGCTTTGCGCTGGAACAGGCGCATAACGAATTGCCCAACATCGGTTACGCGACGGTTTATCCTCTGGCGACCATTGCGAAGATTGTGTTGGCGCAGTTGTTGTTGACGATCCTGAAATAAAGAAGGCTCTTCCGGGTTTAGCGGGATTATCATCACGTAGGGCGCGTTTCCATACGCGTCGCAAACGGTGGCACGCTACGCGGAAAGCCGCCCTACAAGCCCGGTGTCTAAGTGAGTTACTTCCGCCTGCCCTGCTGCCCGATCGGGTCCAGGGTGCCCGCTCCAAAGATGGCCCCGCTGAGCTTGAAGCCCGCCCTTTCCAGACGCGGTGTGAAGCTGGGCCGGATGCCCGTCGGCTTGAGGGCGCCTTCCACTTTGTCGTTATTGCTGAGGGCCGTGGCCTGGAACAGGAAAATATCTTGCAGCACCACGTTCTCGCCTTCCAGTCCTTGCAGCTCGGTGATACGCGTGATCTTGCGCGAACCATCGCGCATGCGCTCTTGCTGCACGATGAGATGCACCGCCGCGGCGATTTGCGCACGGATGACGTGCACCGGTAGATCGAACCCCGCCATCAACACGAGTGTTTCCAGACGCGCCACAGCATCCCGTGGCGTGTTGGCGTGCACCGTCGCCAGCGATCCATCGTGACCGGTATTCATTGCTTGCAACATGTCTAACGCCTCGCCGCCGCGCACCTCACCCACCACGATGCGTTCGGGGCGCATGCGCAGCGCGTTGCGGACCAGATCGCGAATGGAGATCAGGCCGCTGCCATCGGGCAGGGCGGGCGCTGTTTCCAAGCGCACTACATGCGGCTGGCTCAGTTGCAGTTCGGCCGAATCTTCCACGGTGCAGATGCGTTCATCGGTGGGAATGAACGACGAGATGACGTTGAGCAGGGTGGTTTTGCCCGAACCGGTGCCGCCCGAGACGATGATGTTGAGACGGGTCGCCACACAGGCTTTCAGGAATTCGGCGGCTTGCGTGGTGAGGCTGCCAAATCCGATGAGGTCTTCCACCGTCAAGCGCTTGGAGGGAAATTTGCGGATGGTGATCGTCACCCCGTTGAGTGCACAGGGTGGTATGATCACGTTGACGCGGCTGCCGTCGGGCAAACGCGCGTCCACCAGGGGCTGGCTGCGATCGACTTTGCGGCCCAGCGGCAGCACGATGTTTTCGGCGGCGCGCGTCACGGCGGCTTCATCTTTGTAGCGCGTTTCGGTCTCGACTAGCTTGCCCTTGCGCTCAATGTAGATTTGAAGCGCGCCGTTGACCATCACTTCACTCACACTGGGATCACGCAGGTACTCCCCGATCGGCCCGTAGCCGATCACTTCGTCTGCTACGGCGGTGAGCAAGATTTGATAATCGTTTTCCGGCAGACGCGCATTGGCGCGCTGCACCAGCTTCAGCAGATGCCCGCTTAACCATTCCATATTCGCCTGAGACAAGCCGCGATGCAGGGTATCGACCAGCGGCGTTAACTGCGTAATGGACCAGGTGCAGAGTTGTTCGAATTGGGTTGGGTTGAGGGTGGTTAAGTTTTCCATAGGGGGCCTTGTCGTGAAAAGATGTCAATGAAGTATAGAATGAAAATGCTCAGGGGGCAAACTTCTGTGGACCGCCTATATGAGAAGTGGAGAATGAGGCCGCTGTGTTATACTGATGGCGAAAGATACCGGACCTTTTTTGCGCAGAGGCGTAGGATCAAACGATGTTGATTGAACTGGATGTGCATGCCAACAGCGAACATGTAAGAATGACGCTGCCACAATACAACGCCAGCACTGTCGTCAAAAACATTGTGGCGTATCGACAAGACAAGGCCGGCGTCGGGCCGATTGTCGCGTTGGGTGAGTCAGCTGATGACTTATTGCAGCAGACGCCTGCTCACCTGCGCGGCGAACTGGCGGATTATCAGTATGTCTATCCGTTTGATGTGACGCAGTTCAAGCCAGATTTTGTTGAGGCAATGCTCCGCTACTATGTGTTCAAACTCATGCCTGCCACGCGGGCTGCACACTGGTTCAGATTGCATTTACTCGATCGCCTGCTGCTGACTCTCTCTATTGCCGATTATGAAAGCCTGCCGCTGGTACAGCGTCAGGAGTTTGAGTATGGACTTCGAAAATCGTTAACCCCGAAACTTCGGGACCTGATCGTCAATGGCGGATCGTCGCTCTCGCCAGAGTTTATTCAGGCAAAGCATCGGTTTGAACGCCAGTCTGCCACAGCCGATTGGGTCTTATGGGGCCTGCGTTTCATGGGCTTGGCGGGGCCGTTCTGGTTGTTGGTGAGAATCTGGCCCGGTCTGCCGAGTGATTCGGAACCCCTGCGGGTTTTGATCGTGCTGGCGATGTGTCTGGTGGGTGTCACGTTAGGTGATTGGCTGGCCTTGACGCTGTGGGGGATTGCCATGCCGAGACTCGTACCGACTTCGACGTTGCGCACAGTCGTTACTCGATCAAACATTGCCAAGATTGAAAAAGCTTGGCTTGAAAGGTTTCTGTATGAAACCACATAGGGCGGGGAGATGATTATGTCTATCAGCAAAAAGTTTCGCGCGACTCTACAAACCGACGACGAATCGGCGTTCGCGTACATCGTGATCCCGTTTAATGCGCAGGAAGTGTTCGGGCGCGGGCGTCCGCCGGTGCGGGTGACAGTGAATGGGTATGCGTATCGCAGCACACTGGCCCCGTATGGCAGTGAGTATTACTTGCCGGTGAATCAGACGGCGCGATCGGGCGCGCAGGTCAAGGTGGGCGATCGGGTTACGGTGATATTGGAATCGGACGAGGCGCCGCGCCCGATCAAGGCACCAACCGATCTAGCGCGCGCGTTGAAGGCCAGCCCATCCGCGCAGACCCGCTGGAAGGAGTTGAGCTTCACGCATCAGAAAGAGTACGTCATCGCCATTGAAGACGCCAAGCGGCCGGAGACGCGCGCGCGACGTATTGAGCAAGCCGTCGAACGATTAGCGGGGGAACATCAAATCAGGAGCAAGCAAACATGACCATCGACCCTCGTTTGGAAGATCAATTGCGGCAAGGTTTCAAGGTTTTCAATCGTTTCATGTTGATCATGTGGCGGCTGGGTCTGGGTCCCATGTTGAACATGGGGCCAGCCCTGGCGGGGCGCTACATGGTCATTACGCACACCGGACGCAAGTCGGGAAAGAAGCGGCGTACCCCCGTCAACTATGCGCTAGTGGATGACGAGGTGTACTGCACAGCGGGCTTCGGCAGTGTGTCCGATTGGTATCGCAACATCATCGCTAATCCGCAGGTGGAAGTGTGGCTGCCCGACGGTTGGTGGGCGGGCATCGCCGAAGAAGTTACGCATCCCGAAGCGCGTCTGCCGTTGCTGCGCCAGGTCTTGATCGGTAGCGGCTTTGCGGCGCTCGCGGCCGGAGTCGATCCCAACAAGCTGACGGATGAAGAGCTCGACGCGCTGACCAAAGACTATCGCGTGATCCACATCCGACGAGTGGCGGCGCGTACTGGCAAAGATGGGCCGGGCGATCTGGCGTGGGTGTGGCCGGTGGCGACGATGATTCTGCTGCCCCTGGCGTTCTTCCGCCGCAAGGGCGGTTGTCGTTGCAAAGGAAAGTGCCGCTGCTGACAAAGTTGTGAAACGCCTGTAAAATGGCGCAACTTTTTGACTTCCACTAGATGTCATTAGATCGGTTCCCGTTTTGATTTACGTCATTGCTCCCGCTGGATGGCCACATCCAGTGGCTAAACAGCGGATGTACCCATCCGCTGTGAGCGTAAACCATTTAGAAATTTGCTCTAAGTTGGCGAATCGATCCCGTCATTCCCGCGTGCTTCTGGCGGGAATCCAGAAACTCTGCCAGTGGCAAGTCTGGATGCCCGATAGAAGCATTCGGGCATGACCGGTTGAGTAGTAACCTCTTGACTCTGAAAAAAACGGGTTCATAATGAAATCAAGCCGATTGAACTGCCGTGGTTCTGCGTTTCAAAACTCCGGCTCATCCGACTTGAGCGGGATTATCGCTAGGCGCTCCCGGTCCGCTGCGCGTGGTCACATCCGCCGTTACCAGGCGCTGGATGTACCCATCCAGCGGGAGCAATTCCCGTTGAAGTCGGGAGAGCCAAAACTCCTTAATTGCGTTGGACGGAAAGCAGGGTGGGGAAGATGGGCTTTGTCGAATGAGCCAACACAGGAGGGTGTTGCATGGCGACTTACGTGCTCTTGAGTAATCTGACCGATGAGGGTGCGAAAACGATCAAAAGCAACCCGGGCCGCATCAAAGAAGTCAATAAAGAACTGGCGGCTCTGGGCGTGAAAGTGGTCGCTCAATATGCGGTCATGGGCCCCTACGATTTTGTGAACATTGTGGACGCTCCAGACAATGCCACGATGATGCGCGTGTCCGCCGAGTTGTCGTCGCGGGGGAGCGTGAAGATGCTCACCTTGGCGGCCATGCCGATCGATGATTTCATCGCGCGTCTGAAGTGAAAGCAGCCACAGTCCGGTTGAGCTGAACCCCGTTTGACGATTTTTGTCGAAACCCCGGCGGCACACCTCGATCCCCACCCTGGCGCCGCCGGGGAAACGTCTAGCAAGGGTGATTTCTTGATTCTGCCCGCTTGTCCCCGCGTCTAGTAATATTCTTCCTGATGAATGTCAATTAAACATAGACAGATGTCACTATTCGGTGTCTACCACGTGTACTATATTGAGGGGGAATACTTGGTTGAGGCGAGTTTCACGAACTGTCACCTTCATCATTGTGACAATCCGCACAAAATGCAAATCACTTAAAGGCAGGCCCACATGGAAACCATCACGATCGATGTTCCGAGGATGTACGGCGACCACCATGTCGCAGCCGTCCGGCAGTTGTTGCTGGCGATGCCGGGGGTAGAAGATGTCTATGCCAGTAGCGCGTTCCACGTGGCGCGCGCGCGCATCGATCCGGCAAAGGTGAGTGAAAGTGATCTTTGCACCCAGCTGGAAGAAGCGGGGTATCTGGGCGAGTTGCAAATCGCCACTGAAGAGTGGAAGAGCGGTACACCCAAGGAAACGGAAGACAATCCGTTCCGTCACACGGCTGCGTCCGAGCAGATGAAGGGGATTGGCTTCGGACAAGTGATCGAAGCGACCGGTCGGCCGCTGTGGCCGTGCCCCGGTATGGGGCCAGTCAAGGCAATGGAGGAGTAGATCATGGCTAAAGAAAAGAAAACCCCACAACAGTTTTCAGCCGATCCCGCCGCGCAGCAGATGTTGATTCGCGCAGAGTCGTTGGGCATCGGCACGGCATTCACCCGCGCGGAAGCTATGCCCGCGTGCAACATCGGTTCGGCGGGTATGTGCTGCAAGATGTGCGGCATGGGCCCGTGCCGATTGACTAAAGACGGCTCGACGGGTGTGTGCGGCGCGACGATCGACACGATTCAAGCGCGCAATTTCGTGCGCATGGTGGCGGCCGGTTCCGCCGCGCACTCCGATCATGGCCGCGACATGGCCTTTCTATTGAAGGCCGTGGCGAATGGTGAAGCAGAGGGTTACTCGATTCGTGACGTAGCCAAATTGCGAGTGACCGCCGCGAAATACGGTATCCCGATCGAGAAACGCAGCCCCGAAGAGATCGCCGACGTTCTGGCCGATCTCTTCATCGCGCAATTCGGACAGCAGCGCGGCGAATTGGCTCCTATCAAGCGTGCGCCGGCCAAGCGGCAGAAGTTGTGGCACGAGAGGGGCGTGGTGCCGCGCGGCATCGATCGTGAAGTGGTCGAGGGGCTGCACCGCACCCACATCGGCGACGATCAACACCCCGAGCATTTGCTGCAACACGCGGTCAGAATAGCGTTGGCCGATGGCTGGGGCGGCTCGATGATCGCTACCGATATTGCCGACATTCTTTTCGGCACACCCGCGCCCGTCGTGGGGCAGACCAACCTCGGCGTGTTGAAGGCCGACATGGTCAACGTGATCGTGCACGGCCACGAACCGGTGCTGAGCGAGATGATCGTCGCGGCTTCGCAAACGCCGGAGATTATTGCCTACGCCAAAGCGGCCGGCGCAAACGGCGTGAATCTGGCCGGTATCTGCTGCACGGCGAATGAAATCCTCATGCGGCAGGGTGTGCCCGCGGCCGGTAACTTCCTCCATCAAGAACTGGCCATCCTCACGGGCGCGGTCGAAGCGATGGTGGTGGACGTGCAGTGCATCATGCAGGCGCTGGTCGGCCTCGCGGAGAACTTCCACACCAAGGTCATCACCACCTCGACGAAGGTTAAGATCAAAGGTGCGACGCACATGGAGTTTGACGAGCATCACGCGATGACGATCGCAAAAGACATCCTCAAAGTCGCCATCGACAACTTCAAGAATCGCGGTGCCATCGAGATTCCGCAGGTGATCGAAGATCTGGTGCCGGGCTTCTCGCATGAGTACATCAACTACATGCTCGGCGGATCGTATCGCGCGTCGTTCCGCCCGCTGAACGATGCCATCATGAGCGGCCGCATTCGCGGCGTCGCGGCGATCGTGGGCTGCAACAATCCGCGCAGCCAGCAGGACTATCTGCACACGCACGTCACGCGCGAATTGCTGAAGCAAGATGTGCTCGTGGTTGAGACGGGCTGCAGCGCGATTGCGTCCGCGAAGTTGGGTTTGCTGCTCGGCGAAGCCGGGCTCGATCAAGTCGGCGCGGGCTTGCGCGAAATTTGCGAGACGGTGGGCATTCCGCCGGTGCTGCACATGGGCGCGTGCGTCGATAACACCCGCATCCTCACCGTGCTGACACAGATGGTGGAAGAGGGCGGCCTGGGCGACGACATCGATCAGATTCCGGCGGTCGGTCTCGCGCCCGAGTGGATGAGCGAGAAAGCGGTGGCGATTGCCACATACTGCGTCGCGTCAGGCGCATATGTGATCTTCGGCGGCTCATCGCCGTTTGAAGGCATGCCTGACAGGGTGACGGGCAGCGATGCGATCCTGCACTATCTCAGCGCAGGCTGGGAGCAGCTGTACGGCGGCAAGCTGGAATTTGTGGAAGACCCCGACGAGATGGTGCGCCTCACGCTGGAGCACATCGACAAGAAGCGCGCGGCGCTGGGTCTGCCGGAATGGAAGGCGGACAAGTTCGGGCGCAGCGGCGACAAGCGCATGAACGAACTCGAAGCGCTGCCGCTGGATATGAAGATGGCAGCGGTGTATGGCAGTGTGAATTAGTCCGACGCTCTAAATCAATCTACAGGAGAAATGTGATGACACCTGAAAGCATCATCGACTCGTCCAGACCCAATGCGGGACGAATTTACGATTATCTGCTGGGCGGGCACCACAACTTTGAAGTTGATCGCCAGGCGGCGGAAGCGGTACGCTCCCTGATGCCATTTGCACCCAAAGCGATGCGCCTGCAGCGCTGGTGCTTGCAAGATCTCGCCACCGAACTGACCCAGCAGCGCGGTTATCAGTTGGTGATAGACTTGGCCTCTGGGTTGCCGACCAACGATCACATTCATCACATGGTTCCGCCGGGGACGACGGTAATCTATTCAGACTACGATCCTGTCACGGTGGAATACGCCAAGGAAATTTTGAAGGATGTGCCCAACACGTACTTCTTTCTGGCCGATGCGCGCACGCCTGAGGCCCTGCTGCTGCGTCCGGAAGTCGCCGACATCTTGCAGGGCAGGCGCGATGTGGCGTTCTCATTTTGGGGCGTGAGCTCTTTCATGACCGATGAAGAAATCACGCACATTGCGCAGGTCTTGCACGACTGGTCCGGCGAGAAGAGCTGTTGGGCCTTTAATGCTCAAGCCCAGGGAACGGGCGCGAGCGCCGATGATCCGGCTGTGGTGAACGTACGCGAGATCTATAAGCAGATGGGCACGCCGTTCTATCCACGTTCGCTGGAGAAGTTCCAAAGTCTGATCCGTCCCTGGAAGACGGATTCAACTGGCTTTGTGCCGTTTCTGGAGTGGCATGGTCTGGACCGAAGCCAGGCAGAGATGACAGACGAGGATTTGAAGGCCGTTGGTGAGGCGGGCGGCGGCTATGGAGCATATCTCGTCAAATAAGGCGGATACGTCAGCCTATGTTTGAGGATCACAGCATGACACAAACCGAGTCTATTCAAACTACAACCGTCTCTGAAATCAATCCCGATCGGCTGTTAGCCGAACTGAAAAGTGCTATACAGACGACTCTGTTCACCAGCACCTTGCGCGTTTCGCCTCGTCAAGTGAACCAATTCGCGCAAGAAACGGCGGCTTCTTTCTTGAAATTCCTCAACCAGGAGGATGAAGCCGTCATACGAATTTACGGGCAGCAGCTGGCGCAGGCGGGTCTCGGTCATCAATCGATCCTGGCGCTCAGCGAAGCCCTACGTCGCGTTTGCTGGGAGAATCCCAATCCCGGAGTTGCCGTGCTGCCGGCCGCTGGGCGCTATGCCAATGCGTTGTTGCTTGGTTATATGGCCGAGCGTGAGGCTCACATCTTAAGAGAGCAAGAACGAACACACCAGGCTTTTCTGCGCACCCAGGCTCCATAACCGGGCGCGCCATCACCGGAGGAATCCATGTCAAAATACATTGCCACTCGTGCGATGCGAGGCGCTAGCGCCCTCGTCAATGAAACCGAAGCGATGCTGCAAAA
>PMCF01000421.1:0-4213 GCA_003154115.1 Anaerolineae bacterium | reverse complement strand
CGATCGTTGCTGCATCCGCTGCCGTCCGACAAGCACTGGACGCCCTACCTGGGCGAGACGCTGGACAGCGGTATGGCGACGCTGCTCGCTGCCGAAACGCTGGAAGCGATCCGCTTTGTGTATGGCTTGCAGCCCGAACCGCTGGAAGGCTTCAAGATGGCAGGCGGCACGTCGTTCACCAGCCCTGATTCAGGCAATGGCAACGGCCAGAAGAAGTTGGATGGCGGACATCTCAACGGCCCGATCGATGACATCCAACTCCGATCGTGGGGCATTCAACTCGTCGATGGGCGCATGCCCGGTTTCGCGGCGATCGTCGGTTGCGCCAAGTCGAACGAAGTCGCCGTGAAGATCGTTCGGGAGTTGCAGCGCCGCAGCATTCTGACGTTCCTCTCGGGCAACGTGAATGGCCGCAGCATCATCCATCAATTGCAAGAAGAAGGCGTCGAACTGGGTTACGATACGTTCACGGTTCCGTTCGGCACCGACACGCTGAGCGCCATCTACGCGTTGGGCTTCGCCACCCGATCGGCGTTGACGTTTGGCGGCATGAAGGGCGGCATGCCGCGCGAGATTCTCAACTACAACAAGGATCGCGTGTTCGCGTTCGTACTCGCGTTGGGCGAAGTGGACGATCTGAAATACGCGGCGGCCGCGGGTGCCATCAACTTTGGCTTCCCTGTCATCGCCGATACCGTCATCCCCGAAATTCTGCCGACGGGCGTCACTACCTACGAACACGTCGTGTCGATGCCGTTCAACGAAATCAACGGCAAGGACGATCTGGATCGCGCCGAGCAGTTGGTGCAGAAGTGCATCGAGGTGCGCGGCGTGAAAGTGAAAGTGTCCAACGTGCCCGTGCCCGTGCCCTACGGCTCGGCGTTTGAAGGCGAGGTGGTGCGCAAGAACGATATGCGCATCGAGTTCGGTGGCAAGCATTCGCGCTGCTTCGAGTATCTGCACATGACGGATCTGGACGCCATCACCGACGGCAAGATCGAAGTGGTGGGGCCGGACTTCAGCGCGATTCCGGCGCAAGGCTCGATGGATATGGGCATCGTCATCGAGGTGGCGGGCCGCAAGATGCAGCAGGACTTCGAGCCGGTGCTGGAGCGGCAGGTGCACTACTTCATCAACGGCGCGTCGGGCATTCAGCACATCGGGCAGCGCGACATCGCGTGGGTGCGCATCAGCAACGGCACCGCCGACAAGGGCTTCAATCTGGAACACTTCGGTAAGATTCTGCACGCGCGCTTCCACTCTGACTTCGGCGCGATCGTCGATAAGGTGCAGGTGACGATCTATACCGATCCAGCCAAGCACGCCGAGTGGCTGCACAAAGCCCGCGAGGCCTACGACTTCCGCAACAAACGACTGGCCGATCTCACCGACGACAAAGTGGAAGAGTTCTATTCGTGCNNATCAAGCTGGGCAGCCCGATCGATACGAAGAAGGGTTACTGGTCGGGCACCAACGACTACGCCAAGATCGGCTCGCACGATGTCGTTCAAGAAGTGGCGATGTACTCCATCATGGAGAATCCCATGACGGCCTGCGGCTGCTTCGAGTGCATCGTGATGCTGATCCCCGAGGCGAACGGCGTGATGGTGGTGAGCCGCGAGGATACGGCGATGACGCCGGCGGGTATGACGTTCAGCACGTTGGCCGGTGTGGCCGGCGGCGGACAGCAGACGCCGGGCGTGATGGGTGTGGGCAAGTATTACCTGATCAGCCCCAAGTTCATCTATGCCGACGGCGGCTTCAAGCGCGTGGTGTGGATGAGCGGCACCTTGAAAGAATCGATGGCCGACGAGTTCAAGGCCGTGGCGATCCGCGAAGGCGATCCGGATTTGATCGAGAAGATCGCGGACGATAAGAGCGTGTCGACGGTGGAGGAACTAATGGCGTGGATGGAAGAGCATAATCATCCGGCGCTGACGATGGATCCGATTTTCTAAGCCCTCACCCCTGACCCCTCTCCTGATGGAAACATCAGGAGAGGGGTATGCTGAACTGCAAGATGTGGAAGTGTTTCATAAGGCATCGAATTAAGCTTTCTAAGCTCCAAAAACCAAGAACAAGACTAACAAGACGTCTATCTTTGCTCCTTTGAATTTGATCAAGAATACCTAAAGTGTAAATATGAATAAACAGTTTGATTACATTTTGGCTGAGTTGAATATTCTTGCTGATAGCGATTTGAATTTAAGGAATCGAATTGATTCATTGCTCACTTTCTACCTTACTGCTTTGAGTGCTTTAGTCAGCACTGCGGTTATTGCTACCGCGGCCATCAGGTTAATTGAGCTATTGGGTCTGGTTATCGGTTTGGCAATGCTTAGCCTTTCAGTGCTTGGGTTCTCTGTAAGCCTACGATTGCTGCATCTTAGAATTCGGCGTTTAGAAGGGAAAGCGCGGTTGTATGGTCTGCGTAGAATATTGGTAAATCAAGGCATCGCCGCAGCAGCATACCTCTCTTTAGAAAGACCTAAAGGCGATTTACCTCTCATTAGGGAAAATACCTTTTCACTTCCGGTATATATTTTTAGCAGTTCGGCAATTGGTATATCAATTTGTGCGTTCTTTTGGGGGATAGAGCAATATATCTCGATTGGCGTGGTCGTGGTTAGTGTAACAACCGGTACCCTAATGATGTTCGCACTAATCGCGATTCAAGACAGGTACAGACAGCGCATTCGAAGTACGATAACACAACTAACAGAGACCTCCGGTAAATTTGCTGTAGCATTTTCCAAGTCTGAAAGAGTGGAGGACTCGAATGCAGAGGTGGAGTAACAGATAAGATGTTGTGGACGCGGCAGACCTCGGAGGTTTTGACGATGCGTCTGGCGGGGCTAAGAGTTTTAATGGTCGCGGCTAATGGGCAAAAACCGGATCTGGTCGCGGATGTCCTCCGCGTTGCCGATTTGCCAGATGAGGTATAGTTCGTTAGCGTTATCGCTGAAAGACCAATCTGCGTTGAGAATCAAGATACCGGGTATATGATGATGGGTTGCTAGATGATCAGCCAAATGAACCGGCATAGAGGCGCGGTTGTTCGTGACCAGCACAAAGTCGTGTTCTTCGCACCAGTTCAGAATGATCGGATCGGGTGTGCGTAGCGGCGGCGTACCGGCCTCGCCAATAGCCCGGATCGCCATCTCGCGGCTCAAGCGGCGCAGCGCTTTGTGGAAGCGCGGATTCACGTTTTCGTCCAATAGGTAGCAAAGCTCGCTCATGACGTTTCATACCTGGCGCGTTTTTCGGCCAGTTCACGTTCGGTTCTGGCTTTGCGAACCTTGAGGGTGAAGGCATCCGGGTGGCGAGCTTGCTCGGCCCGCATCCGGTGGCTCCATTCGAGCCACTGGGTCAGGTAGGCGTCGATCTGGTCTTTGTTGCGCCAGTAATAAGTAAAGGTTGCGTACACTTCTTCGAGCGTCAGGGTCGGGTAAGACTGCTGGATTTCTTCCGGTGTCTGGGCGTGAAAAAGATACTCATACAGCACCGTCTCAATGCCGATGCGATGGCCTTTAATCCGAATGTCATTAGGGGCGAGAAAGTCGAAATAGTCTTCAAGTTGCATGGCGGCACCTCTGGTGGCAGTTATCGGGTGATATGCTCAGCGCGGACTTCCCGAATGGCTTGCTCAATGTCGGCCTCAACTTCTTCTTCAGAGTAAGGCAGATCGCGGGTCGGCAGATTGTCCAGATAGGCAAAAGCCTGTCGGCGCGCGGCGAGCAAACGTTGATAGGCATCGTAGGCGACCAGCACGGCCACTGGTTTTCCGTTCTGAGTGACCACCAGATGTTCGTGGCGGCGATTGACTTCATCGACGGTGGTTTGCAGATTCAGCGCAACTTGTTCTAAAGTAGTCTCGGCTTGCATGACTGGTCTCCTTGCGAAGATTGTAGCGTTGAATGGCGAGGGCGTCAACGGCGCACGTAAGACCTGACACCCAATTTTTGCGCAAAAATTGGGTGACAGGTCTAGACAAGCAGCAGCGTCAAGAACTCGCGCGGTGTGACGATTTGGATGCCTTGATATTTGCGGATGTCCAACAGGTGGCGGTCGCCAGAGACGATGTAATCGCAGTAAGTCTCAAGCGCGGCGGCAAGGACGTGATTGTCTTTCGGATCGTCGGGGATGACATCGAGCACGCGGGCACCGGGAGCAACTTGAGCGCGAGTGCGAAGCAAGCGCAGGAAGTTTTGAA
>PMCF01000262.1 GCA_003154115.1 Anaerolineae bacterium | reverse complement strand
TGTTTGCTATGGCATCAATACTATGTTTATTAGCCATCTCATGTGTGAACTTTCGCGAGACAAGGGCCACTAACGCCTCCCCAACGCCTCAACCGCCAAGCTCGAGTGACTGTTCAAACGAGGCTAGCCCCCCGTTCGTTTCTAGCGGATGGAAATTGTTGTGGCAACACACTTTTGATCACGCTATCGCTAGACCTCCCCGTGTTGATGGTCAACAGATGGTATTGATTGAGCGTCAAGAGTTGGGTGAACTCCACCAGAAAGACACAGCTTGGATCGTCGATCCGCAAACGGGAAGTCCTTACTGGAAAATTGAAGATGCCCAGCAACACCCGCTGTCGATTACACAACGAAGGATTGACAGTGTGGTTGTCAGTCCCAAATACTGGGGTTTTAGTCTTCAGTATTATCCCCCAGCATCTGAGGTCGTTGTGGATCGTCAAACTGGCAAAATTGTTTACGACAGCGGCGCCCAAGTCGATGCTTCTACGGTGACGATTTCCGATGAAGCTATTTTCGATAAGCATGAGTACGCGTTGATGCGACGCTTTGATCTACCTTCTGGTCAACTCCGTTGGTCAAATCATTGGGATCAGGCGTGGGGATCAAGTGGCTTCTTTGCGCTAGACTCGTGGCTGTACTATTTTAATGGGGATAAAAACGTCTATCAATATGATTCTCTCACGGGGGGCCTGGTGCTGTCAGGCTCGTTTGGCATGATACCTGTAGAGGGTGATGTGATTATTAAAAATCTACTAGCAATCGCCCGTTCCGAACAAGGTGTTGGCGTCTTCGATTTGCAGGCATTCGCGCCACGTTGGTATACAAAAATTGACTATCGGGTTGCCAAAAATTCTAACGCCTTTTGGGGAGAAGACATACCTTCCCTACTGGTCACCGCTGATTCGGTCTACTTGTTCGATGCATCTGACACTCTGCTGCGCTTAGACCTGCGAACAGGTAAGCGTATATGGCAAACACCATCGCCAGGTCCACAGGCGATGTCAAGACCGACAGTTGCAGGTGGATTGGTCTATGGGCTGTTTTCCGACGGAACAGTGCAGGCGTTTTCAGAAGCAGACGGATCGCAACGAGGTGTCGTGATGAGGGTCCCGTTATGGTATCGGAAAGAGACAGATGCTAAAGATTGGCGCGATCTAATGGGTGGTATCGCTACGGCAGGTGACGCCTTAATCGTCACCACCGGCTGCCGAAGCGTCTACGCCATCCAACGCGACAAGTGACAGGAAAGATCGAAAGGCGCGCATTGCTATGCCGCGACATAGCTACCAAGTTGAGTAGTGCCGCATCCAACGAATAGCGCTTCTGATCATTCGATGAGATCAAGCGCTGTCTTATCTATTGTCGGTGGTGCTACGGTCCAAGACAGGCGTGAATGCGATGCAGTATGTGTACGCCCTTGGCACGCGGCCGCTGGCGCAGTGTGGCACGGCGTGGCAGATTGTCGATGCGAACGGCAACGGCCTGCCCTGAGCCTGTCGAAAGGTGACCTTAGCCGAATCCTACGAACCCTACGGCACCGTGCTGACGAGCACCGGCGCCGCCAGTTCGATCTTCGCGTATGCGGGGGAGCAGATCGATACATCCTACTTGCAAGAACTGATTGCCATTCACCAAAGCAGGAGTTAATCTAAGCGCAACTCCTCCAGTACTTAGATCAACTCCTCCTCAACTCGCAAAAACTCGATTGCCATTTACCAAAATAGGAGTTGATCTTAATACAACTCCTCCCGCGCTTAGATCGACTCCTCTCCAATTCGTAAAAACTCGATGGCTATCTATCAAAATAGGAGTTGTACTTAGATCAACTCCTGCCGTACTAAGTAGGACTCCTCGCGCACTTAGATCAACTCCTCCCTCACTCGCAAAAACTCGATGGCTATCTACCAAAATACGAACGTTACCAAAGTCATGTTGATTGGCGCACGGTGGGTCGGTAAACTGAATATGACCAGCAGGCGGGCGCGCAAGCCGCCAATATCACGGTCCAGGAGATCAGCATGGCTTTTCGGAAACGCATGTCACCGGCTTTGGATAAAGCGAATGAGCGCTCGGCGGCCTTGAAGGGCATCGCCGTGCCGCTCGAGCTGGGCGGCAGCCTGACACTGCCCAATTACGAAGCCAAGATTGCCGGGGTCAAAACGAAACTCGATTCGTACAACACGCTGCTCTCGCAGGCCGATCGGATCAGCGATGAGTTGGATGGGCTGGAGAAGGAATTGGCCGATCTCAACGAGCGCATGTTGACGGGCGTCGCCACGCAGTTTGGCAAGGACAGCCCGGAGTATGAAGCAGCGGGCGGCACGCGCAAGAGCGAGCGCAAGAAGTCGCAGCCACAACCTCCAGCGTCGGCGTAAGCCGCCACGCAAAATACAACGGGCGAGTCGAAAGTGACTCGCCCGTTCTTGTTCTTCACGGTATAATCGTGCTAGGGAATGGATGATGACTGAACTCAATTCGCTTCAACTGGCTGGCAAATCTCAAGCGACGCGCGTGTCCGGGCGCGCGATTGACGATCTGGTGCAGGCGATCGTCATCCAATTCAGCCCGGACCGAGTGATTCTATTTGGCTCGCACGCTTACGGCGAACCACAGCCATGGAGCGATGTGGACTTGCTGGTGGTCATGGACACGCCGCAGGGCGAAGGGCCGGCCATGCAGGCCGTGCGGAATTCACTGCCCCGCCGGCCGTTTAGCGTCGATGTCGTCGTGCGCTCTCAGGCCGAAATCGATCGGCGGATCGCCCTCGACGATTGGTTCTTGGAAGAGATCACTCGTAAAGGTCGAGTGCTTTATGAAAGAACTGACCGCTGATGGAGTGTTTCTCCAAGCCTTGTTGTTCGTCATTCCCGCATGTCGTTAGCGGGAATCCAGAATGCCAGCCAGCAACCGTTGCGCATCGTCACTCTGGATGCCCGATGGAAGCACTCGGGCACGACGGCTGAGCAGTAACGAGACTTCATTCAAATTCGCCTGTGCTCAGCAACTGATGAGCACGCTAACGAATGACCCACGAGTGCCATCGGCGGCAACTCCCAAAGACCCCACTCTTCACCCTTCACTTTTCACTCCTCACTTTTCAGTATAACTTTGTGCCAGCCGCCTTGCGAAAGCATCGAAGAAGCTTATACTTGCGTCACTTCAATCTAGTAAATCGCATCTCGCTGGTAGCACTGATCGTGATTTACCCTTTCTCAAGGAGGAGAAAATGTCCAAGCAGTTGGTAGCGAAGTTGATGGTTGGCCTGATGGTGATTGGTCTGTTAGCGGCTTGCGGCGGTGGGGCGGCCGCTCCGACCGCTGCGCCAGCAGGGAACACGCCTGCGCCTGCCCCGGCTAGCAGCGCCCTGCCGGCCGAAATTACGTTGGGCGCGGTGCATGACTTGAGTGGGGCGACGGCCTTGTATGGCACGTCCATTCAAAAGGGCATCAACTTGGCGGTGAAGCAGATCAACGAACAGAAATTGTTCGGCGACGGGCACACCTTGAAGGTGGTGTTTGTAGATGCCGCGGGCGATCCCAAGCAAGCCATTGCGGCCTATGAGAAGCTGACGACCGATAAGAACATCGTCGCGATTTTGGGACCGACGTTGTCGAGCGAGGCCCAATCGGCTGATCCCATTGCGCAAGAGGCTAAAGTGCCTGTGATCGCCAGCTCCAATACGGCCAGCGGCATCACCACTATCGGCGATTACATTTTCCGTACCAGTTTGCCGGAAAGCGCCGTCATCCCCAATACGGTCAACATGACGTCCAAAGCCCTCAACTTGAAGAAAGTCGCCGTCATGTATGGCAACGACGATGCGTTCACGAAGAGCGGTTATGATGTCTTCAAAGCCGCACTGGAAAAAGCCGGAATTCAAACCTTGACGACGGAGACTTTCGCCAAAGGGGATACGGATTTTTCGGCGCAATTGACCAAGATCAAGTCTTTGAACCCGGATGCCATCGTGGTGTCGGCGTTGGCCGAAGAAGCCGCCAACATCATGACGCAGGCGCGCACTCTGGGCATTCCCGATAGCGTCCGCTTCATCGGCGGCAATGGTTTCAACAGCCCGAAACTGGCTCAGATCGCCGGTAAAGCCGCGGAAGGCGCGATCTCCGGATCGGCCTGGGATGTGTCCAGCAGTTTTCCGGCCAATCAAGATTTTGTAAAGGCTTTCAACACCGATAACAGTGGCGATCCCGATCAGTTTGCGGCGCAAGCTTATACGGCCGCGTGGGTTACCGCCCTTGCGATTAAGAATGCGGGCAGCACTGATCGTGCGGCGGTCCGTGATGCGTTAGCGAAGATCAAAGACTTTGCCAGCCCGCTGGGTAATTTCTCATTCGACGCCAACCGCGATCCGGTACACGAACCAGTGGTCTTAGCTGTAACGAATGGTAAGTTCATGGTCTTTAAGCCATAACCTGTAACCGATGGCACTCGGCCCTCAAAGCCAACTCCGGCTTTGAGGGCTTTGTCTATCGTTTGCTAAGGGGACTATGTTCTGGCAACAAGCAGTCAATGCTATCTGGCTCGGTGCGGTGTACAGCTTGTTCGCGTTGGGCTACACGTTGGTCTTTGGCGTGCTGGGTTTGTTGAACCTGGCGCATCCTTCGTTATTCATGTGGGGTGCTTTCTTCGGGTTGGTCGCTGTGAACAACCTGCAGCTGCCTATCTGGGCCGCTTTGCTCCTGTCGATGTTTGCCACGGGGCTGTTAGGCATCGTGTTGGAGCGGCTTGCTTTCAAGCCGCTGCGGCGACGGAATGCTCCACATCTCTCGGCGCTGATCTCCAGCATCGGCGCGTCCATCGTACTGATTAACCTGGCGCAGGGCGCTTTCGGTGCACAGGTTTCCCGCTACCCGTTCGATACCTTTCCCATTCAAATCTTAAACATCGGTCCGGTCTCGATCACGTTGTTGCAAGTGGTGATCCTGGGCGTCTCGCTCGCGCTGATGCTGGCGCTGCGCTGGTTGCTGCTAAGCACCCGCCAGGGACAGGCGATGCGCGCGGTCGCCTTCAGCGAACGGACCGCAGCTCGCCTGGGTATTCCGGTCGATCGGGTGATTTGGCAGACGTTCTTCATTGCCGGTGCCTTGGCGGGAGCCGCCGGTGTTTTGTTGGGACTCGCGTTCAATGCCGTGTCGCCGTTTATGGGCACGACGATGAGCCTGAAGGGCTTAACGGTGATGGTGTTGGGCGGACTGGGCAACATCGAAGGCGCAGTGTTGGGCGGTTTCATCCTGGCTTTCAGCGAAGTGATGAGCGTCGCTTATCTCTCCAGCGATTTGCGCGATGCTGTCTCGTTTGTGTTGTTGTTCGTGATTTTGTTGGTGCGCCCGAACGGCCTGCTCGGCCGATCGAGTACCAAGCGCGCTTGACGGTCGATCATCATGGATGTTCTATCACAGTTCTGGGCCACTTACGGCAGCGTCGTGCAATTCGCGCTGATCAACATGCTGCTGGCGATCAGCATTTACTTCACGTTGTACACCGGCTTGCTGTCGTTGGCGAACGCCGGCTTTATGGCGATTGGAGCCTATGTCTCGGCGGTGCTTACCATTCATGCGGGCACACCCTTCATCGTCAACCTGTTGGGCGGCGCTTGCGTGGCGATGTTCATCGGCCTGCTGTTGGGGCTGCCGGTGCTGCGCCTGCGCGATGTGTACCTGGCGATCGCCACGCTGGGCTTTGGCGAAATCGTGCGGATCATCGCCATCAACTTCGACAACTTCACGGGGGCAACGCTGCTCGGCGGGGCCGAGGGACTCGATCGGGTGCCGAAGCTCACTACGCCTGAAGGCTTGATCGTGACGCTGTTGATCTTGATCGTCTTGCTCATTCAACTGCCGCGCTCGCGCGCCGGTCGAGCGATGGCGGCTATTCGTCGCGACGAAAATGTCGCCGCCACGATGGGCATCAACGTCTTTCGCTACAAAGTACTGGCCTTTGTGTTGGGTGCGTTTGTGGCCGGGCTGGCCGGCGGTTTCAGCGCGCACCTCACGCGCTTTGTCGGGCCGAATGCGTTTGGATTTGATACCGCCGTCAACATCCTGGCATATGCCGTGTTGGGCGGCACGCAGTTCTGGGCGGGGCCGCTGGTGGGCGCGGCGCTGCTCACGATCTTGCCTGAAGCGCTGCGTTTTCTCAATGAGTATCGCGGCATCGTCAACGGCATCATCCTGATGGTGGCGATTGTGTATCTGCCGCACGGCTTGGTGAATCCGCAATGGTTCCAGCGCTTCCGACGAACGGAGGCGGCGTGATGCTGGTACTCGATCGGGTTAGCCGCTCCTTCGGCGGATTAGCGGCCGTGAGCGATGTTTCCTTCGAGGTGAAGGCCGGGCAGATCATGGGGCTGATCGGCCCGAATGGCGCAGGCAAGACGACGTTGCTCAATTTGATCAGCGGCCTCGATCAGCCCACGCGCGGATCGATTCACTTCAACGGCCAACCCATTCACGATCGGCCGCCGCACATCATCAATCAGCTGGGCATCGCGCGCACGTATCAGAACATTCGCCTCTTTGCTGAAATGTCCGTTTTGGACAACGTGATCGTGGGGCTGCACACGCAGGGCCACGCCGGGTTATTAAGTGCGGTGCTGCTGCTGCCCTCGTATCGATCCGAAGAGCGCCGCTTGCGCGCTCTGGCCCAACAGCTGATCGCGCGGTTGGACGTGCAGCATTTTGAGCAGACGCCGGCCGACGCCTTGTCCTACGGCGATCAACGCCGCGTGGAATTGGCGCGCGCGCTGGCGACCCATCCAAAATTACTGTTATTGGATGAACCGACCGCCGGCATGAACGCAACTGAAACCGCCCGTCTGGGTGAGTTGATTTTGGGCTTGCGCGCCGAAGGTCTTTCGATCCTGGTGATCGAACACGACATGGCTTTTATTGCTCAGGTGTGCGATGAAGTGATTGTGCTGAATTTCGGCCAGGTGATCGCGCGCGGCACGCCGGATCAAATCAAAGCCGATCAGGTGGTGGTGGAAGCTTACCTGGGAGCCGCGGAGTCGGTCGATGCTTAAGGTCACCGGCTTGACGGTCCACTACGGCGCGATCGAGGCGGTACGCGATTTATCGTTTGACGTGGCGCGCGGGCAGGTGGTCGCCATCATCGGCGCGAACGGCGCGGGCAAATCGACTACCCTCAATACGATCGGCGGTCTGCTCAAACCCGTGCGCGGACAAATCGAATTTGAGGGGCGCGACATTACCGGCTGGCGCGCCGATCAGGTGGCGCAGTTGGGTTTGGCGCAGGTGCCTGAAGGCCGTGAGGTGCTGGCCCCGCTGAGCGTCGAGGAGAATCTGCGGCTGGGCGCATACTGTCGCCGCGATCGCGCGGCGATCGAGCAGGACTTGCACTCCATGTTGCAGCGTTTTCCCGTCCTGGCGGAGCGGCGCAAACAACTCGCCGGGTTGTTGAGCGGCGGCGAACAGCAGATGTTGGTTGTTGCCCGAGCGTTGATGGCGCGTCCCAAGCTGTTGATGCTAGACGAACCGAGCATGGGACTGGCCCCGTTGATCGTCAATCGGATTTTCGACATCATTGCCGAGATCAAAGCGCAGGGCGTGACACTGCTGCTGGTGGAACAAAACGCGCGCAAAGCGTTGAACATCGCCGATTATGCCTACGTGCTCGATCGCGGTCACCTGGCGCACGCCGCACCTGCCGCCGAACTGCGTGACGATCCGCGCATTGTGGCGGCTTATTTGGGAGAGGCCACGAGATCATGATGAGTGAGCTGAACCGGTATTTTCCTTTCACTCTTCACTCTTCATTCTTCACCTTCTCGCAGTGCCGCTTCGCTTTCGCCCGATTGCCACAGCCGCGCATGCTGCACCACTGACGGGTATGATTCTTGCTGGTGTCCAGGAATAAATAGCCACAACCACGATCGTCGGCACATTGTCCTACACGTTGCAACTCCGGCGAGGTCAGCAAATCGGCGGCCGAGCGGGCCACTCCCCACAGCATTTGATCGAGCGCGTCTTCGCTTCCTCCCCACTCCCACGCAAATCCCTCGCTGTTGCGGACCAACTGCGACCGAGCGAGATAGTCACTCAGAATCGTATTGAAGGTCGCCACATCGGCCGAGCGCGGCGTTTTCCGGTGGGCGCTGGCCACCAGGATTTCATAGATGGCTTCACGCAAAGTCCGTGCTTGCGTCAACACAGCGTCTGCCTCACTCGCTTGTCGCGCGGCAGCCCGCCGCAATTGCTGTGCCGTGCGTTCATTGAGCAGCCCCGCGCCGCGCGCCCAACCGGCGAGATCGGCATAGCTGTGGATGGTTTCGATTGGATGTTCGCTGGCATGCCAGTCGAGGGTGTTGGCGAAGTCCAGACACAGCTGCACTGATTTTGAAGTAAGTTGTTCCTTTGTCATGGCCGCCTGCCTCCCTGGTCTGAATTTCCTTATAACCTTCAAAATACTATTGACAGGTTAATTGATTCGTGCTATGATGTAACTGTCAAATGTAGTTTAGCAGGTTAATCGAGCGGCGTCAATAGAGCAGATGTTCAATGAGGAGGAAGGCATGTTTTATCATGACTGGATACTAACGCAACTGGCGCAAGAGCGTCGCCGCGATCTCATGCAACAACTCGAACACGATCGACTCGTTCGGGAGGCGCGCTCGATCCCGTCGCCGCAGGGACACACGTTGTACCATATGCTCGACTGGATGGGGCGGCTGCTCGTCCGCTGGGACGAGCGCCTGCAAGCGCGGCACGCGCTGTATCATCGTCAAGCATTCACCCACACAACAGGAGGGTAATTGTGGACAACCAGCTCACGACTGCGCAACTGCTTGAAGTCATGCACACAGCTCGATCGAACTGGGAAGCGTTGCTGGTGGAAGTTGGTGAAACACGCCTGACCGAACCCGGTGTCGAAGGCGATTGGTCGCTCAAGGACATCAGCGCGCATATCACGTACTTTGAAACGTGGGCCGCCGACAATGTCATGGCGTTCGGGCGCGGCGAGCCGCAGCCACCCGCAGAGTACAAAGGGCTGGACGTGGACGAGGAGAACGCGCGCATCTATGAACGTCTGCGCGCCAAGCCGCTGGATCAAGTCTTGCAAGAATCACGCACGTCGTTTCAGCGCAGCATCGAAGCCGTGCAAGGATTGCGCGACGAAGATCTGTATGATCCCGAATTCACACGCAAGTCTGGAGCCGACTGGACGGTTATCGAGTTAATCGAAGGCGATACCTTCGAGCACTACAATGATCACAGCACGTCGGTGCGAGCATGGCTCGATCGGACTGTCACTCGTTGAGCAAAAGAAAGGATCGTCAACCTATGCTTCATCCTCTGGTCGCGCAATTGCGCTTTACGCGTAGTGAATTTCAACGGGCGTTGGTCGGCCTGACTGAAGACGAAGCCGCTCAACGCTTTATGCCCATGAACTGCATCAGCTGGAACGTGGGGCATCTGGCCTGGCAGGAACAGCGTTATTTCGTGTACTTCGCGCAGGGCAAGCTGCCACAGCCGCAACTCAACGAGCTGTTCGCTTATGGCGCGCCAGCCAACATCCCGTCTCTACAGGGAATGGGGGTGGCGTGGACGGCGATCACACGGGCCGCGGATGTGTGGCTGGCGATGGTGACCGCTGAGAAACTTCAGGAGCATGTCGTCGTCGACGGGCAGTCGACGCCATACCTGTTTGGTTCGCTGCTGCAACGCGTGATCTACCATTACTGGTATCACACGGGCGAGAATCTGGCGATCCGGCAAATGTTAGGGCACGTGGATTTGCCGGAGTTTGTGGGTGATATTGATGGGGAAGCGCCGTATCAAGCACAATAGGGAGCGCCCCTTAGGAGACCAATCATGATTGCAAGAATTTTCTCGATGGTCTCACTTCTTGTCCAGCGCATAGGCTCTTAGCTGGAAGAAATTTGCCCAACCGTTCCATTCGCCATCGGGCGGCATCCAGAACTTGATGTAGCGAGCTGCTACCGGGCAAATGCTCAGATCGACATTCACCCAGTTCATATTGTCTTCCTTAGCATGACGATGTACGACTTTGGATACCACTATCCAGGTTTGTTGATCGTTCGATGCTTCTACCTGCATGGTCAACGGATTGACGAAATTACTATCCCACTGAAGGAAGTACCCCACCCCAGTGAGACGATAAACCTCGCCCAGATCGATCACCTGATACGTGCCATCGCCACTGTTGGTCTGGTTGAGCCAATCGCCTCCGCCTGGTCTGGTCGTCGAGTTAAATTCTTCCGTATCGTTGTGAGTTCCGTAGTTGACACCTCCGGCATGTGCGACCACGAGTTTCCCACTGGCGATATTGGCGCCTAACGTCGTGCTTGGCGAGCAGGGGGCGGTCTCTGATGAGGCGCTTGGCGGTATTACTTTGGCGATGTTGGGCGGCGTACCCTGGTCCGTAGTAGAAGGTAGATCAACGTGCACTACACAGGCTGGCAACACCAGTGCCAGCAAAATGCCAACACAAGCGAAGAGCACCAACCGATATTTCATCTTAGTCTTTCCTTTTGTGCTTTCGTAGGATTCTCCGTCCCCGGGGCATCAACTTTTCCAGCCATCCGGCGAAGGCTTCCGGTTGCGGATAATCAAGTGTCGCCCACGGTTGAAGGCGGCGTGATTGCAGCACCGGCAAGGACACCACCAAATCTTGTGCGTACGTCGTCGCCGCTGTAAGCGTACGGCGAAGTGACGCCGCTCAGTGTGGTGCTGATGTTCGGTTCGCTTGATGGCAGCAGTTCCGACTGTTGTATTATTCAGGAAATTACCGTTGCTCCCCCAACCTTGCTGATCTTCATGGTGCCCAGAACACACGGCTGATACGGAAATCTGGCGCGAGCGCATCCGCACCGGGAGCATCTGGCGGCAGAGATGGAATTGGAGAAATGTTAGTGCCGTGCCTCCCGCTTGAGCCCCATTCTCCGCTTGTGCTTGTTTGTGGGCAGTGAAGTGTTCTTTACGCCCGAATACGAAGCCGATTACAACTGGGCGATCGAGACCTTCAACAACTTCTGGGCCCATCAATTCTGGAATAAGCATCACTTTACTCCAAGCGAGGAATGAGGTCAAGCGGCAAGAACTCGTCACGTATCTGAAAAAACATCAGAGTGATATCATTGATTACGACGCCGCCAGCAGGTGGGCAAACGCATTGGCAGTGGGCAAATGGAAAAGGGCTGCGATCAAGTTATTGGGCACCGACAGAAAAAGAAGGGCATGAGTTGGCGTAAGCCCGGCAGTTGTAGCTTGGGTATCCTGAAGGTGATGGAGTTGAATCAGCGTTGGCAGGAATTGTGGTTCCCAACGGTAGTCATAGGTTGATGTTGGTGTATCACGAGAATTTTTACAGGTGGGGTCTTGTTGCAGGCGGCCAGTTTCAGGATCCGCTGCGCGAAGGCGCGGCCGTGGTGACGGGTTCAGCGGGCAAGACTTTCAGCGGGCCGCAGAGCGGCATCATCGTCTGGGATGATCCTGCACTGACGGAACCGATCACGCACACGATCTTTCCGGTATTGGTCGCCACGCATCAGGTGAATCGTGTGGCGGCGCTGGCGGTGTCGGCGGCCGAGATGCTGGAGTTCGGATGCCCTATCAGAAGTTCTATTACTGCTTCGATCACGGCTGGCCAGCCTAGCTGGTCACCATCGCACGGCAAAAATCTGCTACAATCACCTCGGATCAGATCACCCCGGGAGGAGATCATGACCGATAGCACCCAACTCGAGCAGGCTGCCGCGCGCCCCTTCATCCGCTTCTACCATTCGGACGACCTCCGCGCCCGGACGCTGGCGCTCCTCGCTACGCTGGAACAGCCGCGTGACGATTCGCGCCACCGCGACGCGTTGACCGACCTGGTGCTGGAACTGCTGGACACCGGCCTGGCCTACTATTTTCTGCGTCCGCTCAAACTGGCGCAGGCGGGTTTCGTCGCCGAACAGACCGCGCGCCTGGGTCTGGACAGCGTGCGGCGGGCCATGTCGCCCGTCATTCGCAGCGTCATTGGCCGTCTCGATAAACGGCAATTGATCATCGTGTGCAGCCACCTCCGGCAGCTCATGGAATGAAGCCGGGGCGCGCATCGTGATCGATCTGCGTGTTGGAAGACGTGGCCGAGGATGTCATCGAGTTCCGGCTGCCGTCTCAGAAGTTTCACTGCTGTTTGAAGCACGACCTTCTGGCGCAGGTCTCACCAGTGCGCGTGATGCTCTTCCGCCCAACCGATCAGCTCATCGAGGTGAATCACTTCGCCGTCGTCGGCGACGATTGTGCCACGGTAACGGCCAAACATTTGATGCACTTCGCTGGTGATGAGCACCAAATTGGCCTTGGCCACGCGTTCCACGAAGGGCGTGAACTCCAACTGCAGGCGACCGTCCGGCGACGACATCTTCCACGGCTGCCTGAAGTTCTGCGAACTGTATTGAAAATTGACCTGGCCCAGTTTGTGCAGGCGTCCTTCGAGGACCAGCGCGTTTTCGGTGGCCTTCGAGGTATCACCGAAGCCGAAGCCGAGATTCAGCCCGACGGTGCGGCCATCGGGCAGGAAGCCTGACGCGCTGGCCCACACCCAGAATGATCGATAGTCCCAGATACCGCGACCCCAATCGAGGTTGCCCAACGTGTCGGTCGGCTTGAAGTCGATGCGATCGTCGCCCCAGGTGAGATGCCCCTCGGCCGGCAGGCAGTTGATCTTGCGGTTGTAGTAGAAGCGGCGCGCGGGAAAGCGCGCAGTGTTCATCGGCACCACGATCGTCATCGATTCGTGATCGGGCTTCACGCTTAACCGCACATCGAACGTAAGGTCTCTCCCTGCGAACTGCGGCCACACCACTGAGATGTGACGCGCATTTTCCTCATGCCGAAACGCGAGCCGTACCTTGCCATTATCAAAGGTGCTATCACCCTCGGTACTGTTGCGCGGAATAGCGATTCCCTGTGCGAGTGGTAACGTCAAAGTGGCCTCATGATATTCCCCGCTGGTGAAGTCAATCAGGTAGATGAAGACTTGCCCGGCGTAACCGAGATCGGCCAGCGTCGCCGAGAAAAAGTGATCGGGCGTGGTGAAGCCGTAATAGTCCCAGCGCTTGATCCGAAAGCGTTGAAGGAAGCGCAGCCCATAGAAGCGCGCATTCTCGAGATTGCAATCGAGCAGCGGCTGGCGTGACCAGCCCACTTGCGTCAATTGTCCATCGGCAGCCAATAGGGGTGAACGCTGTGTGAGTTCGGTCTGTGGGGCAGTGGTATTCATCGTGACCTCGGCGTGAGAATGACGTCGAGGTCATTGTATGATCGAGTGCGTCGCCGGTCAATTTTCATCTACGGCCCGTTTCGAGTAGAATGACAGCACTGAATTTCATCCTGTGAGCGTGAGATGAGCGCTAAGGTAACTCTGGTCGGGCAGCCGCAGGGGCTGCGCATTGAAGACGGCATCGTGACTTTCAAATTGATTACCGGCCCGGCGTCGAACACGGCACCCACGCCAAGCGGCCCACCCACGCTTCAGTGAAGCATGGGACATGGGCAGGCTGGCAGCCGTACATCGCCGTCGTCGCGCTGTCCGTCGCAAACAAGAACACGCAGAATGCTCGCAAACTGGAACAACTGCGCGAGGAAACCATCAAAGCGGAAGAGGCTTACGACGCGGTGTGCGAGCAGTATGGCGTGGATTCGCCTCAGGCTGAGGCGGCCGGGCAGACCTTCGAGGGCGTGAAGGCGGGATTGTTGAAGTTCACGGGAGCACTGCACCGCATGTGTGGCGAATCACCCGGAGCTGAAGTGACGCGAAGTATCTTGGCGATGAACTGTGCCAGGTATGTGATATCGGTGTGACACGCCAGTCCTAATGTTCAAGTACGCTGGGAAAATAATGTGGTATGATCTTCAAGGTTTCATGTTCTCCGTGAGTAGAAGATTTGTTGCTGCCTCATTTCTGCCGCGAGGCCTGCTGTGAAAATCAACTCTTCCGCAATTATTAGCCAGAATATTACGATTGTCTACCAGGCAATTGACTTAGCCTCCATTGATACGCGTCAGCTTAGAAGTCTGGTCAAAGATATCAAGCCCGCGATTATCGATATGCCCGATATGTTGGTCGCAGCTTATCCGCCCTTGCCCTTGATCATTCAATTTGGCGATAGCCGCATCCGTGTCACTTGGCAACAAGAAACTACGGAACTAGCTGCGCTAATCTGGGAAACCGCACTAAGCTGTCATCGGTTGGTCACGCAGCATCCCGTCATTGCTTATGGTTTCAACTATGGAGTGGGTGTCACTGTGGATGACGCTTCAGGATCAATAGGGGTCTTGAGTGTTTTTGATTTTGATCGTACTGCCCTGGAATCCGCGCTAGATGGGCAACTTGAATTTCTTCCTCGCCTGCAATTCCAAAGAGAAGGAATACACTATGACTTCATTATCGAACGGCTTGACTCACAACGCATGAAGATCCTTCTGAATGCTCACTTTGCGGGAAGCGAGTTGCCCCCTGTTAATGCTCTGGAAGCATCTTTCCGATCTCAATACGATTATGGACTTTCACTGCTGCACAGGATTTTGGAGGGTAGGGATCAATGAGCGCGCTGCCGACCTTGACATCAACCCAGTTACCACCTCTGCTGAGGCATGCTCCCCAAGAAGACAAATGGCCTGCCTCTTACAAGGATGTACTCAATGTTCTGGGTGGAAGTTTAGTGTCCGATCGCGGGCAAACCATTCATTATCGAATTCGTGGTACTGATACACTGACATGGGGCAGCCCGTTCGGTTGGACCAGTATTCGGGCAGTCTGGCAGGCCCTGTCCGGGGAGGGCCTGCTGGATGCGAGCTTTTCGGCCATGCAGAATATCGCTCAGCTGGAGTCGTTGGAGCGTGAGATTGACCGCAGTGCTTCTGCGGCAGAGTATCTGCGACAAATTGAGGTGTGGGCCGCGGCTTACAAGCAAGAAGCAATTATGATGTCGGATGAGGAGTTCGACGCTTTAATTGATGACGCTTATGCAGAAGCCATGCGGTTGGAACACTAACAGATGTGATGCATTCGACGCATGCCGATTACACTTTATCAGAACGACAACGACGACGTACCTCATCGCGGAGCCATCTACAGTTTCCGCCCCATCTTCTGGTTAGAACCACCGTTATGGCTTTTGCGCAACATCCAATATGCGCCACTGCCGGGAACGGCGAGTGTTCAAAAACCTGAATTGCTGCGCGATGCCTTTCGCACAGGATATAACGACAATCAGGAAGATGTCATTGCTCGCGCGAAGGTGCGCTACGTCATCGTGTTATCCAGCGATCTCGAAGCACGGAATCGGATAATGCACGATGTCCTGGTCGCGCCGACATACACATTGGATGCTTCCACCCATCGCCCCGAATTTTTAGAACAAGTCCGAACGAACAAGTATCCCTGGTTTTTCCACTTGTATCCCGATCCTGACTTTCCTGCAATCGGTGAATGCTACATCAACTTTCGGCAGATTCAGGCTCTTCACAAAGGCTTTTTGCAGGAAGGCAAACTTCAGTTTACTTTGACCCCTGATGCTATTCGGGCTGTGTTAGACCGCTACAAGCAATATCTCTCCGTTGATCGGCGCGAAGTATCGCGTTAGCAGTGGAAGTGTATCGCCCTCCGGCGATGATGGCGGAACGTGTGGCCAAACCATTGTAAGCGTGGTCAATGCGTCTTTCGTCTTATTGTTCGCTCGATGCTATAATCCAACCCACCAATAAAACACCCCGCGATGTACGTAGCATCCGGGGCGTTGTATCGCGCGAGATCAGCACGGCGTAGCCCATGATTGATGTGTCTTCCCTCAAGCCCGGTATGCGACTGCACGATCGACAACGCGGACGTGAACGCGTGATTCATTCGATCGAGCCGTTGGGCCGCGTGGTCAAAATCTGGTTCAAGGACACGCAGACGGGCGCGATTGATCCGACGACGTACCCCGTTTCGGAAGTCGAACGGCGGTTCGAGATCGTCGAGGCAGGTACTTCGGCTTTTCGGGCCGATAGTGAGGTGGTCCGGCTGCTGGCGGAAATTTACCGCCTCACCCATGCGTACCTGTTCAACCCGGCTTTTGCTATCGAAACGTCGCTGATCGATCCACTGCCCCACCAGTTGATTGCCGTCTACGATCATATGCTCAAGCAGCCGCGCTTGCGCTTCTTGCTGGCCGACGACGCCGGCGCCGGCAAGACCATCATGGCCGGGTTGTATGTGCGCGAGATGCTGCAACGTCGTTTGATCAGCCGTGTGCTCATCGTGCCGCCGGCCGGTCTGGTCGGCAACTGGGAACGCGAACTGCGCAACTTGTTCCGACTGCGGTTTCACATCCTCGAAAGCGCCGATGCACTGCGCGACAATCCCTTCCGCGATCCACGCAATGACTTAGCCATTGTGAGCGTGGATACGCTGTGGCGCGATCGGATGCGCGGCCACTTGTTCGATGCGCCGCCGTATGATCTGGTCATCTTTGATGAAGCGCACAAACTATCGGCGCGCCGGAATGCCGATGGCACCGTCGATAAATCGAACCGATATGAATTGGCCGAGGCCATCGCTGCCCAGAATCGACATTTGTTGCTGTTGACGGCAACACCCCACATGGGTAAGGACGATCCTTACTATTTCCTGTGGCGACTGCTGGAACCGGAGCTGTTGGCGGCGCAGGATGCCTTTGAGCGCATGGGGCCAGCTCGCAAACAAGCGCATCTGCTTCGCCGCATGAAGGAACAGATGGTGCGCTTTGATGAAATGCCGCTCTATCCACCGCGCCAGAGCAGCACAATTGGGTATCCCCTAACCGCACCTGAGCGTAGCCTATACGATCAGGTGACCCAGTATTGCGAAACGCATTTCGATCGCGCCAAGCATCGCAACCAATCGGCGGCCAAACTGGCGATGGGCATTCTGCAGCGGCGGCTGGCAAGTTCGACCTGGGCCTTGCTTCAATCCCTTGAGCGCCGCTTTCAAAAACTGACCGACGACTTGCGCGAGTGGGAGTCCGGGCTGATAACGGCCGATGATCTACAGCGAAAACAAGCGACTTTGTCCACCAAAGATTGGCGTGAAACCAAGACGGCGGACGAAGAAGAAGCCGAGGGCGGCCAGGAAGAATCGGAACGACTGGACGATGAAGCGGCCGGCGCAACCGACGCCCGCACGATCGAGGAGTTGCGCGTTGAGTTGGAAGAAGTCAAGCGGTTGGTGGTCCTGGCGCGCAGCGTGTATGCCCTCAAGCATGAGAGTAAATTTGAGCGCCTGTGGCAGGCGCTGGAAGATTATCCCGATACGAAAGTTTTGATTTTCACTGAGCATCGCGATACGGCCAATTTCTTAGTCGATCGCTTGGAAGGGCTGGGCAAGACTGGCAAGATTGCCCGTATCGATGGCACGCTGGACTACAAGCAGCGCGATATACAGGCCGAGTTTTTCCGCACGGACGCGCGCTATCTGGTCGCCACCGACGCCGCCGGTGAAGGCATCAATCTCCAATTTTGCTGGCTACTGGTCAACTATGACATTCCGTGGAATCCGGCGCGCATCGAGCAGCGCATGGGGCGCGTGCATCGCTACAAGCAAACGCACGAAGTGCTGTTGATGAATCTGGTGGCGGAGGGCACCCGCGAAGGCCGCGTGCTCAAGGTCTTGCTGGAAAAACTCGAACGGATCCGCAAAGAGCTGGGGACCGATCGGGTCTTCGATGTGATCGGTCAGCAGTTCAAGGGCAAGTCGTTGTCCGAATTGATCTTTGAGGCCACGGTGGGCGGTCAGACNNCAGGAACTCGATCAAGCCGTGACGCCCGAGAAGATGAAGGTGCAATTGGCCGAGCAAGCGCGCAAGGTTGAAGTGAGCGAAGTCCGCTCGCTGCTGGAAGGGCTGAGGCAGCAGCGCGAAACGGCCGAGATGCGCCGCATGATGCCCGCTTACGTGCGCGGTTTCTTCCAAGAGGCGGCGCCGTTGGTGGGCGTGACCCTGGACGGAGATCCATCAAGCCAGTTCCGGCTCATTCCGAATTGCCCCGATGCCGTCTGCCGCGCGCTGGAGAATTATCCTGAAGAACTGAGCGGACGTTTGACGTTCGATCGGGTCTTGGCGATGCCGCCGGCCGCGTTACAACCGCAGGCGGTGTATCTGCATCCGGGCGAAGTCATCTTTGATACGGTCGCCGCGCTGTTTCAGAATCAATACAGCCCCGTAGGTGATCGCGGTGGACTGTATTTTGATGAGAGCGCGACCGAACCCTATCTGTTCTACTTAGCCAAAGTGCCCATTCTACGCGAGGGCGACGAGTCATGGGATAATCCCCGTCTGTTGGTGGGATGGGATAATCCCCGTCTGTTGGTGGGGCCACAGGTGTTGGATGAGGCGATGCTGGGCGTCCGGCGCGACGCCGGTGGTCGGTGCGAAGCGCTGCCTGCGCATTGGCTGATGACTTTAATCGCGGCGGAGGAAGGCGAGCAATCCGAGTTGCCTGCACCGCTGCTGGCCGTGGCCGATGACGCCGCGCCGGTCGAAGCGTTTGTATATGAGGCCGAAGGGACGCCGCGCCTGGAGCAGCTGCACACCGAGGCATTAGACCGACTCCCCGAACGCCGCCGCCAACTGCGCGAGGCTTACAGCCTGCGTGAAGCTGAACTGCTCGATCAACGCCGCTTGCTTAAAGAAGCTGTGGCGAGGAATGTGCCGGCGGCGAAAACGAAACTGACCGAGTGTGAGCGCGAACTGGATGCGCTGAATGCAAAGCGAGCGGAAACCGAGGCCGCGTTGATCGCGGAGATCGATCGGCTGGGGCTTGGCCCGGTAACGATCTACGTCCGCGCCCTGGTGCTGCCGATTCCGCCGGAGCAGGCTCAACGCCGCCGCGATGATCGAGTCGAGAAGATCGCCGTGCAGATCGCCCGCCAGCATGAAGAAGACCTCGGCGCGCTAGTAGAAGATGTCAGCGATCCGCGACTTAAGATGGGCTTTGATCTGCGTTCGACTCGACCAGATGGCTCGGTCCGCTACATCGAAGTCAAAGGCCGCGCGCGAGTGGGCGATCTTGAACTGTCGCCCAACGAATGGGCGCAGGCCAACAATCATCGCGATCGCTATTGGTTGTATGTGGTGTTTAACTGTGACACGACGCCCACCTTGAAGCGCATCGCCGATCCGGCGGGAAAAGGGATCGGTCTGCCCAGGGGCGGCGTGACGATTGAGGCTGCGGCGGTGATGGGCGTCGTGGAACCGGATGAAGGTCGATAGCCGATATGATATAATGTGGTCACAAATAGAACCACACGATGGAATGGAGGGCGACATGTTGCGCGAGATTGGCGTGCGTGAATTGAAGGTGAAAGCATCGGAGATCGTGCGCAATATGCGCAAGCGACGGACGCGCTACGTGATCACATATCGCGGGCGGCCGGTCGGGCGACTGGAACCGATCGAACTGGCCGAACCGATCGGAACTAATACTGTGGCTGCGGCGGCAGTCTGGGACGAGTTGACGCGCCTCGGTCAGGAGATCGCACAGGGCTGGCCGGCCGATCGCGCCAGCGCCGAAGTCTTAGCGGAGATGCGCCGCTGATGGCCGGCCCCCACACCATCGACGCGAGCGTGTTCCTTAATGCGTTCAATCCGGCCGAGGCGGGCCACGCGGAAAGCAACCGGCTGCTGGCCGAGTTGCGAACGCAGGCCGTGCCGCTGATTGTGCCGACGCTGGTGCTGCCCGAAGTGGCGGCGACGATTAGTCGCGTGCGCGGCGATGCGGCGTTGGCGCAGGCGTTTGCTGATCAGTTAAGCCGCTTGCCCAATGTGCTGTTGATTGCGCTCGATCCGACGCTGGCGCAGCAGGCCGCGTCGATGGCGGCGCAGTATCGCTTGCGCGGCAGCGATGCCGTGTATGCCGCCGTGGCGCTGCGTTTTGGGTGTGTGCTGGTAACGCTCGATCGAGAGCAGCACGATCGGGTCGCACGCGCGCTGACCACTTACTATCCGTCCGACGCCCACGCCGCATTGTGAATGGAACTTCACATGCGTCGTCTCATCGAAGAAGCCTTCCCGCTCAAAAAAGTCTCTGAAGATTCCAAGCACGAAAAGAACGTGCGACACGGCCACATCTCGACGTTGCACATCTGGCCGGCGCGCCGACCGTTGGCCGCCTCTCGCGCTGCCATCATCGCCGCGTTGATGCCGGATCCTGGCGATGAGAAGACGCGCGAAGACTACTGCCACCGCATCGAGAACATCACGCGCTGGAAAAGCGAGAATGGCCCTGATTTGCAGTTTTTCCGCGATGAGATTCGCAAGGCATATGGTGGCCGCGCACCGAAAGTGCTGGACATGTTCGCCGGTGGCGGCGCGATTCCGCTGGAAGCCATGCGCCTGGGCTGTGATGTGACCGCGATTGATTACAACCCGGTGGCGTGGTTTATCCTCAAATGCACGCTGGAGTTTCCGCAGAAGTTGGTGGGACAGAAACGCCCGCTGCCTGATTTCGCGCTACGCGATCGTGATTTCATGGAGTCCTTCTTCAAGGAGCAGGGCTTTACGGGCACCAAGCTCAACGCGCAACTCGATCGATTAGGGCTGCGCGAAACGAACGCGCCGATGTTGACCGGTCTACAGACCGATGCTTCCTTGGAGGCCGATTTGGCGTGGCATGTGCGCGCCTGGGGCCAATGGGTGTTGAAGAATGCGCGCCGCGAACTAACGCAGTTCTATCCCACTTACGCTGACTTTGAGCCTTTGTCCGCCGAAGTTACTGAATGGCCGCAACGCGAACGCGTACAAGTTTCCCTGACCCCTGATGGTAAGCCTGATATAGCCGCGTTGAATGCTGAGTTTGGTGCGGCGTATCTTAAAGATCAGAGGAATCCACGTTGGGTGCTAAAACCCACTGTGGCTTACCTGTGGGCCCGTACTGTCCCATGTCAAGACCCAAAGTGTGGCGCGACTGTGCCGTTGTTGAAGACGCTCTGGCTATGCAAGAAAGATAACAAACGGCGCGCACTGCGACTCAAGCCGAATATCGAAACACGCGCCGTCGAATTTGAGATATGGGAACCTGGCCCAAAAGAGGACGTGCCGCCCGGCACGATGAGCGGCGCAAAATCCCGTTGCCCGATATGTGGCTCACTGCTGACGCCCGACTACATCAAAGACTGTGGCAAAGCGGGTAAGATGGGTGCGCAAATGACAGCCGTTGTAGAAGAGACATCACACGGCAAAGCGTATCGCCTGCCGATGGCTGAGGAGAAAGACGCAGCTGGACGCGCCCTTGATGCTTTGCCAGAAGCAGCCGCGCAGATACCTTTTGGCTTACCCACTGATCTACAACCGAAAAACCCTCGCACGTTGATTGTGCAGCTGTATGGTCTGGATAAATGGACAGACCTCTTTACGCCACGCCAATTGTTAGCGTTGGCTACATTTGTGAAGTGGACTCGTGCTGCTAGAGATGAGATGTGCCGCACGTTATATCCCGAAATTTGGATAGATTCAGTCGCTGCATATTTGGCGATGACGTTAGATCGACTTGTCGATTTTTGTTCTACCGTCATATCCTGGATACTGAGTGTTGAAGCCATTGGACATACATTTGTGCGGTTTGCATTGCCAATGACTTGGGACTATGCGGAGGGCGTAACTTGTAATGAAGGGCGAGGCAGTTATGCACTGTGTCTGGATCGAGTATTGAGCTCATTGAGCACATTGGAAGCTGTGCATGGAGAAAAGGCCAGTTTTCCTTTATTGCTCAGACAGACTGCGACACAACCACTCCCGCACGATAACATTGACTTGATAGTAACAGATCCGCCATACTATAACGCTATTCCTTATGCAGATTTATCAGACTTTTTCTATGTCTGGCTACGCCGAACTATTGGTGATTTATATCCTCAAATTTTTTCTGAACCTCTAACCCCAAAAGATGAAGAACTTGCATTACGCCTTCCACACGTAGATATATCAGAAGAGCACACTCCTGCATGGTATGAACAGGGAATGGCCGTCGCGTTTCGGCGAGCGTGGGAGTCACTGGCTTCCGATGGCCGAATGGTGATCGTTTTTGCTCACAAAGAACCTAATGCGTGGGAAACCTTGGTGGGGGCAATGATTGGAGCCGGCTTTACCGTCACTGCATCTTGGCCATTAGACACCGAACAAGGAGCCAGGATGCGCGCGCAGGGAAGTGCAGCGCTATCTTCATCTGTCTGGCTCGTTTGTCTCAAGCGCGCATCTGACGCACCTATCGGTCGTTACACTGAAGTCAAACGCAAGATGCAAGAGCGCATTACGGAACGTTTGCGCTACTTTTGGGATCAAGGCATCTCCGGCCCGGACTTCATGTGGGCAGCCGTCGGCCCGGCGCTGGAAAGTTATTCCACTTACGGCGAAGTGCGGCGCATGGACGGCTCACCGTTCACCGTCGGCGAATTCTTGCGTGAGGTGCGGCGGCTGGTAGCCGACTTTGCGCTCAGCCGCATCCTGCACGGGGCCAGCACAGAGGGCCTCGACGAGTGGACACGCTACTATTTGATGCATCGCGCCAATTTCGATCTGGTTGCCGCGCCTGTGGGCGAGTGTATTCTACTGGCGCAAGGCTACGGCCTCGATCTAAATGAACTCAAAGGACCGCGGGGTTTCATCGCCAAAGGCAAAGCCAAGAAGGTTGTCGAAGAAGATGAACTTGAGGCTATCGATGATGGCGAAGAGGCCGTCAGCGAGAGCAGTGGCAGCAGTAGTGACATTCGTCTGCTCTCGTTCGAGGAACGCAAGCGTGACGACCTCGGCGAACCGCATCCGTCGGGGGGCCTGCCGATGATCGACATGCTGCATCGGCTAATGCGGTTGTGGCAAGCCGGCGACACGGAACAACTCAACGACTACGTGCAGCAACGGCCTCAACCAGAACGAATTGTTCTGGGCTGTGGCGCAGGCCATCCTCGAAATGGCTGATCCCAAGACGAAAGAGCGCACGCTGATCGAGGCGCTCGTCGCGTGGGGACGAGGCGGCAAGCCGGGCGATGTGCAGGCAACGCAAGGGCAGCTGCCGGAGATGAGCTAACAGGAGAGCCACATGATCACCAAATTAGGTGCGCGTGCTTTCAAGGGCTTACGAGAGTTCAACATCGCGCCTCAGCGCGTCAACGTGCTACTTGGAGCCAATGGCACCGGCAAGTCGAATTTCGCGGACTTGATCGCGTTCATGTCCAAAATACCCGTGCGCGGTCTGGTCTCGGCCATGGATGATTTCGGTGGCCTGCCGCAAGTACGCACGCGCCAACCCGGAGTAGGCACGCCTTACAAATTGCAGCTAGACCTAAATCTTAGTGAAGATCGCTCGCGCGGAATTCAAAGTGTGCATTTCCAGTTTGCACTAGCCCAATCGCGAGATGTCAAGGTTCAGATGGAAAGGCTAGAGGCCGTCCTGTATAAGCGTAAGGCCGGCAAGCCGGCGAAACAGGGCGTGCCGCGGTTCGACTTCGATCAACCCATCGAGATTGGTTATCGCCGCGACGGCAACAAGGTCAGCAATTGGACGGAAAGTCTCGGCCAGCCGATCGCCGCATACGACGAAGACAACGAATTGCTGCTCGCCTCATATGGCAAGCTGGGTGAGCTACGCACGCTGACCGACTATCTCAATTCGTGGCGTGTATACAACATTGACGCAGCTATGGCCAAACAGTCTACGGGCGGCAGCGATATTGAACTTGATCGCTACGGGGCTAACATCGTGCCGTTTGTCGCGCGTATGCTGCAAAAAGACCCGATCCGCGAGCAGTTGATCGAGGACTTGTGTCAGGCCGTCCCCTATATCACGGGTGTCAAACCGGATCGCGTGCTAACCTACCAAACCCTACGATTCACCGAGCAAGATAGCGGCGCTGAATTCCAGTTGCCAGAAATGTCGGATGGCACTATTCGTTTGTTAGGTCTGCTGGCCGTGTTGAGACAGCCCGTTCCGCCCGCCGTGTTGGTAATTGAGGAGCCAGAGAACGCGCTTCACGCTTATGCCATCCGGCACTTTCTAGAAGTCGCCCGCCGCGTGGCGATGAGTCATCAGTTTGCTTCGCAGCTGTTCTTTACCTCGCATTCGCCGATGGTGGTGGATGAGTTGTTAAGCGTAGAAGCGCAACGCGACACCAATGAGCAGACCGCTTGTTTCGTCACGCAACGACGACCCAATGCCCTGGCGATTGTGCCAGCTCCAGACTCAGTGATGCATGCCATCGCTCAAAACCTGGGACGCCCCAGTGATTTTCAGCGCGAAGGCGACTTTGGAGATGAACCGACACAGTTGGAGCTGCCTGTCGCTGCGGGAGGACAGGCATGATTCTCTTCCTGGTCGAAGGTGACGGCGAGAAACGATCGGTGCCCATTCTCGTTAAACGCCTCATGGATGACGTGCATATACGCTGTATCGACATGAATGGTAAGTCGAACATCGTGCGTGCTCAGCGCGGTTTTGAGGATACGATCCGTCGCCAGCAGGCATTAGGGTATCGTAGCTTTGTAGTGTTAATAGACAATGATGTGACATCCTTGCCGTATCGCGATTTGATGGAAGAACATGCGGGTATGGTACAGCGAGCGCAGACAATCTCGGCGGAACTCGAAGTCCACGTTGAGGTCTGCTGGGCTATCAAAGAATCTGAATCCTGGCTAATCGGTGGTTTGCTGCCCAGAGTTACCTATTGCGGCTTACGCAATGTAGGTCGCGTACCGAACAACACCGAGACTAATCCGCCTGACGCAAAGCGCTGGCTTCAAGATAAACTTAACTCGGATTACAACCCCGAAAGGCAAGCCTGCCTATCCAGCCACATCGACATCGAAGAGGCGCAGCGGCATAATTCGTCGCTACAATCATTCTTTCGGATGGTTTCACAGATGAAGCGTGAGTAAAGGGTAACGACTTAGCCGTTACAAAAGGAAGAGGCTATGGACACATCGATACTGCCACCTCAACACGGCCTCCAGCGCTTGCGGCTGCTCAATTTTCGCAGCATCGCGGCGGCGGACATCGCGCTGTCACCGTTCACCATCTTTGTTGGGCCGAACGCCAGTGGCAAGAGCAATGTATTTCGCAGCCTGCGGTTCATGCGGGAGGCCCTAGCGCAGCAGCTCACGACGGCGCTTGATACCGAGGGCGGCATTGACTCGGTGCGGCGTCAGTTGCCTTACCGCCCAGCAGAGGGCAAACAGACTGGCCGACAACGAAAACCTAATCTAGGCATGTCATTGCGCATGATCGTTGCCAGCCACGACCGTCTATTCTATGAGGTCGAATATGGATTTGAGCTTGAAGCACTAAGTACCATGTTGCCTCGCTGGCAGGTTGCGCGTGAGCGCTGCTTGATGCGATTAGTGGGTAATCAGGCGGAACAGTCTTTGAACGGCTTTGACCGACACGGCAAGGATGTTTCTATGTGGCCTGATACGCCACTTCCGCGCCTGTCGCGTGATCGCCTATTGCTCCCTCTCCTGACTAGTATTGAAGACTATGCCCTGGTGTATGACTCAATGCTCAGCGTTCAGGTCTATTCTGTTCAGCCCAACGTTATTCGTGAGTTTCAAACTCCCGATGTAGGTTCGCACCTGGAATCAGATGCGCGCAATCTCGCCAGCGTGCTTAAAGAAATAGAGACGCACGATCGGGCCACCTATGAACGGCTCATGGAGAATTTGCAGGCGGCGGTACCGGGGCAACCGCAGGTTCGCACGCAATTAGTCGGGAATAAACTAAGCCTACGCTTTTCACAAGAGGCGGGGGATGACGCGTTCCTGCGATTTGACGCGTTCGAAATGTCCGATGGCACACTGCGCCTGTTAGCGATTTTGGCGGCGGTTTATCAACAACCCAACCCATTGGCGATTGCCATCGAAGAGCCGGAGTCGACGATTCATCCCGGCGCGATGGGTGTCCTGCTGGATATGTTCAAAGCCAATCAAGATCGTACGCAAATCTTGATCACGACCCATAGCCCGGATATTCTCGATGATAAAGACCTATCGCCGTCGGCGATTCGGTTGGTCAATTGGCAAAGTGGAATCAGCACTATATCAGAAGTAGGTCGCGCGGCCACTGAGTCAGTCGAAGAAGGCTTGATGTCAGCCGGTGAACTGTTGCGCGCCAATGCCCTGCGGGCCGAGCGCCAGCCGCTCCAGCCTGAAACTGCCATCGATCTCTTTCCTGAGTGGTGAGCCCTTATGCCAACCTTAGTGCCGATTGTCGAAGGCCACGGCGAAGTTGAAGCAGTACCAGAACTTGTTCGGCGTATATTACAGCATCATCAAGCCTACGAAATACTGGTTGATCGTCCAATTCGACAACCCCGCTCCCGGTTGGCGAAAGAAGATACGTTCAAAACCGCCGTGGCGGTCGCGCGCAAGCAACCTGACTGTGCGGCGATTCTCGTCGTGTTTGATGCTGATAAAGCTTGCCCGGCGGACCTCGCTCCGCAATTATTGCGGTGGGGCGTGGAACAGCTAGGCGATTTCCCGCTATGGGTGGTCATGGCCAAGATCGAATATGAAGCCTGGCTCATTGCGAGCATCGAAACGTTACGGGGCCATAGGAACATCCGACCGGATGCGCTGCCGCCCGTTGATGTTGAAGCGATCCACGACGCGAAAGGCTGGCTATCCGCGCAGATGCCGGCGTTGCTGGAGTATGTAGAGACTTCCGATCAAGTAGCACTCACCACTGCGCTTGATTTTAGGCTGGCGCATCAGCGCTCAGCGTCGTTTCGCAAGCTCTGGCGAGATCTGGTGCAACTCGCCGAGCAGTTGCATGGCGGTTTTATTGATCTACCGGAACTGGAGTGATTTATGCCCACTTACCAAGCCTGGCATCAACTTTGCAAAGTGCGTGAGGATGTTAGCAAAGGCACCCTCAGCCTCGACGAGTTCGCGGCCGATCTGTATGCGGTTCGCACCGGCGACGCGCCGCACGTTTACAAAGACCCGGACGCGTTTTTCTCGCGCACCTATCCCACTTTCAAGATGAAGACCCTCGTCCGCGACGTATTTCATCGACTCGCGAGTGACGGCGGTAAACCCATCCTGCATATTCAGGTGGCCTACGGTGGCGGCAAGACTCACAGCCTTATCACGTTGTTGCATCTGGCCGAGCGCGGCGCGGATTTCTCGGATCACCCGACCGTCAATGAGTTCATCGTCTTTGCGGGTCTCAATGGGACCAAGTTGCCGCAGGCGCGCGTGGCCATTCTGCCGTTCGACAAATTTGATGTGTTTGAAGGACTGCTCGTGTTTGGGCCGGACGGCAAGCAGCGCCGAACGCTTACGCCATGGGGCGCATTGGCCTATCAGCTGGGCGGTGATGCCGCCTTTGCACGGGTGAAAGAGCACGAAGACAACTACACTGCGCCGGCTGAACCGTTGCTAGTCGATCTGTTGAAGATGCCACAGGCCCAAGGTTTGTCAACGCTGGTGTTGGTAGACGAGGCCGTGTGGTATTACCGTGGCGAAGTCAACTACGATCATAACCGCTATGGCATCATCAAAGACTTCTATCACGCGCTCATTCAGGCCGTTGCCAAAGTAAATACGTCCGCGCTGGTGGCCGCCTTGATTGCCTCGCGGGTCGAAGCCAACGATGCTACCGGTACCGAATGTCTCAAGGCGCTTGAAGATGAGTTTGGCCGCCTGGCAGAATCGATCGAGCCGGTCGTCAAAGATGACGTGGCCGAAGTGCTGCGTCGCCGCTTGTTTGAAGTGGTGCCCGGAGAAGAACAGCGTCGATCGAGCATTGACGCGATGATGGCGCAGATGCAAAAATTGCCCCTGCGGGATGCTCAGAAGGATCAGGCGGCTTACAATCGGTTGATGCAAGCCTATCCATTTCATCCTGATTTCATTGAAGTGCTGTATTCGAAGTGGACACAGTTCACAGGCTTTCAACGCACCCGCGGCGCTTTGCGCCTGTTGTCATTGGTTCTGCGGCATGCCGCCACGGATGACGCTTCGCCCATCATCGGGCCGCGCGCTTTGCTGAGTCAGGATAATCAATTGTCGCCGGCGACGTTGGAGTTGATCGGCTATTGTGAAGCCAAAGAGCGCTGGACGCCCATCCTGCGCGGAGAACTGGATAAAGCGCGCGAAGCACAAAGCGGCTTTCCTTCACTGAAGGATCGTGAGCTGGAGCAGGCGGTCATGGCAACCTTCCTGCACTCGCAACCGTTGGGACAGCGCGCCGACTCATCGGAACTGTATGCTTTGCTTGCGCATCCAAAAGTTGATCCAGTGGCCTTAGCGGAAGGTCTCAAGAAATGGCGGGATCTATCGTGGTTCCTGACGGAAGACACGACGAGTTGGGCGCTCTCCACGAACTCCAATTTGACGCATATGCATGTGCGCGCCATGGAGCGTCTGGCGGCACCGGCGGTGGATGATGAAGTACGCCGGCGAATTCAAAACGCCTCCGATCTCAAGCAGGCCGACGCAGACGTGATTGTTCATGTGCTGCCCAAAGGCCCGGAGGACATTCCCGACAATCTGGAAGGTCTACGCTATATCATCCTCGGCCCTGAATGCGCGGTCGATCCCGGCAAGCCGTTGCCCAAAGTGGTCGAAGACTATTTCAAATTCACGTCTGGTCCCAAGAACCCACGCACGTATGGCAACACGCTGATCGCCCTCGCGCCCGATCGCTCTAAGCTGGCCGGCCTGCGTGAGCAGGTGCGCAAGTTCCTCGGTTGGCGCGGGATCGAAGGCAGCGATGATTACAAGCTGCTGTCGACGATTCAGCAAAGTGAATTACCGCGTCGCAAGCAAGAAGCGCAAGATGGGTTGCCCGGCGCGATTGTCTCGACCTACAGTGTCGTGCTGACTGTGGACGAAACTGGCGCTGTCCGCTCGAACTCCATACCACCCGAATTAGGCCGACCGCCTTTCGAACGCATCAAGACGCTACTCGCTGAATCCGAGCGTTTGCTGGTCTCAACGCTTGATCCTGATCTGTTGTTGCCGGGCAGTTATTTTGAACTATGGGCTCCCGGTGAGCAGAGCAAGAAAGCACGTGACCTGGTCGCGGCTTTTGCTCAGTTTCCGCGTTTGCCCAAGCTGCTACGCCCGCGCGCGTTGCGGGATACGCTGGTGCGCGGTGTGCGTGAAGGTAAAGTGGTTCTACGACTGGTGCGTGATGATGGATCGATTCGCACATTCTGGATGATTCCACCAGACGAAGATACCTTGCTCAGGCCACAGCTCGAAGTGCTGCCTGCGGTTTCAGCTGAACTCCATAATCTCGATTCTGATTTACTGGTGCCCGACGCTGTGCCGGATCTCTGGCCGCCTTCCGGTGATCCAGTTCGAGTCGCGGCGTTGCATGCTTTCTTCGATGGCAAGCGTGCTCCCCGCCTGCATGCCGCCGATGTGTTAGAGACCGCGATCCGATCAGCGGTGCAGCGGGGCAGCCTGATGGCCCGACAGGGTTCTCGGACCTATCTGAAAGAACCTTTGCCGATCGGCACACTGTCAGATGACTTAGAGTTGTTGATTCCGCCCGCCGCCGTGCGTGGTGCTGAACTAGGGTCAAAGGGTCTGACTGAAGCATGGCATGACGGCAAGACCACGTTATCTGCTGTTGCCGATGCACTTGCCAAGCGTCGGGGTTATTCTGTGCCGTGGGTATTGCTGCGCGATGGAGTGAGTGAAGCGTTGGCGGCGCATCTTTTCGAAGTGGCGGCCGGCAGCGATCCGTGGCCGTGCGCGCCCGATGCGCTGAGTCGCGTTTCATTCCAGACGGTCGAGATTGTCGAGGTCGATCCGGCTGAATTGATTGGTGGGGGTCTCCAATACACTTGGGCAGAAGAAGCGCCCACCTTGCGCAAACTCAAAGAGGCGCTGGAACAACAACGTGGTCAGACCATTCCGATCGATGTTTTCCGCACAGCTGTTGAGGGTGCCATTAACAAAGGCTATGTGACGCTGGCCGATCTCGGCGCGAAGACCCTACCGACCTCGGATGCCCTACTGAAGGTCCGCGTGCGCCTACCCAAGGCCAGACTATCGGCTGAAGCAGCACTGACAGCCAAACAGCTTCAAGACTTCGCGAACATTGTGGCGCAGCTCAAGCAGGCTGCGCCGGAGCTGGAGTTTGCATTTCGGATGATCATTACGGTGGAAGGTGAGCGGCCGAGCGAGGAAGTGCTGGCAAAGTTGAATAAACTGCTGAATGATGTCAAGAGCGGGTGGAAGATGGAGTGAGGTGGTGACTTGAAACGCCGGTGTAATCGCGCCTTGGCCAGTCAATGGCCGGCCTGGTTGGCGGACCATCCCAAAGAAGGGGCGTTTGATTTGCACGATGCCCCGTACTATGGCAAAGATGACGATCCGGATGATCCCGATGGCGGGGTGTGTCGCGGCGAGGCCCGCGCGGGGACCCCGCGCTTTTATCGGTGTGCCACCGTCTACGTGAGGCCCAAAGATGTACGGTTTACTTTGGCCGTCGAGTTTGTGCGGCCGGGTGAGGATTTGATCAACATCCTCAAACGGCTCGTGCGCCGCGTCAAAGCCTTGAACATAAGGCTTAAACGGGGATACCTGGACAAAGGCTTTTGTTCGATTCCGGTCATGCGGGGTTGGTTGGCCGAGCCGGACTTGTCCATTATCATGACGGCCCCCTCAAGGGCAAGCCGGGCGGGACCCGCGCCCTGTGTCAGGGCTGCCGGAGTTACCGCACCGAGCACACCTTTCGTAGCACGAGTATGGCGAATTGACCGTGCCAGTGCTCGAACAGATCCGGGGTAAGACCACCGCTCACAAGGCGGCCTTGCGCTTTTTGTGGATGGGAATCGCGCTGCTGAATTGTTTGTGAGGACGCGCGCTTTCAACGTGACTTCTTGCGGATATACAAGCGCTTCTCAACTTTAGCGATGACTTCACCCTGCTCATCGATCACATCGACATTGAACAGCGGCTCGATCTTTCCCTCTCGATCGGCTTGCGCGCGCAACTCGGCGATCTGTTCTGGCGCGATGTGAAACGTGGCCGTCACCGTGCCGCGCCCCGGCTTGAGGAATTGGATCGACGCGGCTTTGTCCCACACGATGTAATCTCGACTTAGATGATGCATCAGGATCAGCATGAACCACGGATCGCACATGGCATAGAGCGATCCGCCGAAATGCGTGCCGACGGCGTTGAAGTTGAGGCGCGTCAATTTCAGCTGCACTTTGATGGTGTACGTATCCGATTGTTTGTGCAGCACCCGAATGCCTGCCCCCAGAAACGGCGGATAAATGTTGATCCACTTGTAGCGCAGGCTATGCAGGAAACCCTTTGAAGAAGACATGGCTTTACCTTGTATACCAGTAGTTCTGTGAGAAGTGTTACACCGCACCTGCGGTGGGTGCAGGTGTTCCGAGCCGCCGCAGGGGCGAGGAATCTCCGCTGCGGCTGGGATACGCTGCTGATGAGCGAAGAGATTCTTCGGCGCACGCCCTGTCCGTCGCTGTGCGGCGGGGGCGCGCTTGGCGAAAGCGCGCCTCAGAATGACACATCAAAGGGCTCTCAAGGCGTACGCTTAGCACGCACACGGCGTTTGCGGCGTGCCGAGGTCGATCGGGTTCTGGCTTCTTCTTCCGCCGCATAGCGCCAGATCACCCGGCGCATGGCGCGGGTCAGACCGGGCGTGTGCGGAAATCGTTCGCGCGTGGTGACGATCAATTTGACGACTTCATTCTTTTGACGGCGTTGACGTTTGGTAGGCATGGTAATCGAAACCTGACATTGGTGTGTCATTCCGAGCGCGTGAGGAATCTTCGCCACTGCCGGGCAATGTCGCCGGTCAGACGAGAGATTCCTCAGTCGCAGAAAGCGCTCCTTCGGAATGACACGCGCTTAAGGCGAAATAGAACTTGCTGCCCTGGCCGGGAATCCCGGCGCTCTCAACTCCCACCTGCCCGTCCAGTTTCTCGATGATGCGGCGCACGACCGAGAGACCCAGACCGTAACCTTGTGCCCGCGCTTGTTCCAGCCGCGTAAAGGGCACAAACAAACGGGCTTGCTCAGCAGGGGTCAGACCGCGTCCATTATCCTGTACCCAAAAACGGACTTGCCCTTTGGGCAGTATGTCCGCACCCAGCTCCAGCACAGGCGGCTGACCGCCATACTTGCAGCCATTGCTCAGATAGTTGATCCACACCTGCTCAATCCACGGCGCATGACCCACCGCCACCGGCCAGGACTCTGGCACTTGCACGCGCGCCCCTTGCTGCTGAAACATATCGGCCAGTCGCTGCAGCGCTTCGGCCACAATCGTGCTCATGTCCAACGGCTCATGTTCCACTTCAGTTTTGCGGACGCCTGCCAGCAGCAGCAGTTCTTCGATGATATTGCCCAGCTTGTGCCCGCCGCGCACGATGCCCGCCAACCCGCGCAGCAGTTCATCGGACGGAATTTCATGATAAAACTCGAGCAGCGTTTCGGCATAGCCCGTAATTTGCAGCAAGGGATTTTTGAGATCGTGCGCCACCGTGTGCGCAAACGCATCGAGTTCCTGAACATGATCTTGCAGCTGGCCCACCTGAACGGCCAGTTCGGCATTCGCGTGTTTCAATTCGCGTTGCAAGTGGCGCAGGGCCAACTGCGTTTCTACCCGCGCCAGCACTTCTTGCGGTTGAAACGGCTTGGTAATGTAATCCACCCCGCCGCTGGCAAACGCCTTGAGTTTGTCTTCAACATCATATAAGGCGCTGATGAACAACACGGGCGTCTCGCGCGTGCGCTCAGCGCTTTTCAAGCGGCGGCACGTCTCATACCCGTCCAGGCCCGGCATCCGCACATCGAGCAAGATCAAATCGGGCACGGCCGCTTGCGCCGCGATCAGCGCCCGTTCGCCGCTCAAGACAGCGCGCACTTTGTAGCCGTGCTCGGTCAACAGCTGCGCTAACAACCGCAGATTAGCCGAAGTATCATCGACCACCAGGATGTCTGCCATGTCTGTCGGTGGGTTCATCATTCAACTCGCGGCGCCGCAGCCTGATCAAGCGCTAATAAAATCGCATCATAATCGAAGTTCTCTGCCAGCTGCATCACCGCCGCGGCCAGCGTCGGATGAGCAGGGCGCACCTCGTCGAGCAAAATCGCCAGCCGATCCCCATCGGCTTGCACGGCCGCCGTGCGCAGCGCCGCCAGCCAGTCACGCGGCACACCGGTAAAGTCCAGACGCACCTCATCAAAGGTTACCCCCGTTCCCAAGGGTAGCACAGGTTGATCGGCATAGGCAAATCGAATGCCGGCATGCTTGCGCAAGGTCTCGGTGATGTCAGCCGGACGAAACGGCTTGCGCACAAAATCGTTGCACCCTTCCGCTAACATCAAGACCCGATCTTCCTCAAAAGCGCTGGCGGTGAGCGCGATGATGACCGTGGCCTGGCCGTGTGACATCGCCCTGATGCGTCGGGTTGCCTCATGTCCATCCATGATCGGCATCCGCATATCCATGAAGACGACGTGCGGCTGCCAGGTCTGCCACAGGGCGACGCCTTCGGCCCCATTCACCGCCGATCGAACTTCTAGCCCCAATTGGCTTAGGAGTTTTTCCAGCAGGCGGCGGCTGTACTCACGATCTTCCACCACCAACACGCGATAGGCCGGCTGGCCTGGTTCCAACCCGATCGCCTGCCGGTAGGGCGCAGCGTCGGCATAGGCTGGTTCCCTGGAGCTAATCAGCAGAGGAAGATCAAAGTTGAACGAGGTCCCTTCGCCCAGCGCGCTGGTGGCCGTCAGTTCACCGCCCATCAGACGCACAAACTCCCGGCTAATGGGCAAGCCCAGCCCGGTGCCTTCCTGTCCCTCCGTCAGGTCATGGGCTTGCACAAACGGCTCGAAGATTTTTTCCAGATCGGCGGGGGCGATGCCTGGGCCGGTATCGCTCACTTCAAACGCCACGTGGGGCGACAGGTCTGCGCCGGCCTCGGCGTCAACGCTGCCGGGCGCCATTCGCTGCGCTCGCTGCGCGCGCAAGATCACCTGACCCGTCGCCGTAAATTTGATCGCGTTGCTCACCAGGTTAATCAACACTTGTCGCAGCTTGCTTTCATCGGCCGCTACAAATTGCGGCACACGCGGATCGATCATCAGGCGCAAAGCCAGTCCTTTGTCGGCGGCCCGCAAGCCAAACATCTCGACCACCGTCTCCAGCAACGCGTGCAGATCGAACGGCTGCTCCCGCAAGACCATGTGGCCCGCTTCGATCTTGGCCATATCCAGCACACTGTTGATCAGGCCCAACAAGTGCTCGCCGCTGTGATGCACAATAGCCATATTCTGCCGCTGTTCGGAACCCAGCGAGGTATCCCGCAGCATGAGATCAGAAAAGCCGATGATGGCATTCAACGGCGTGCGTAATTCGTGGCTCATGTTCGCCAAGAAGGCGCTCTTGGCGCGATTGGCCGCCTCCGCTGCATCTTTGGCCCGGCGCAGTTCCTCTTCGGCGCGGATCCGATCGGTAATGTCTTGGGCTAATGAGGTGACGCCGATGACATTCCCTTCTTGATCGATCAGGGGCGTATGGTTCCAATCGCACACGATGAGCTGTCCGTCGCTGCGCCGGTTCTCGTTGACGATGTGAATGCTTTCCTGGCAGCGAAGCAGGTTGTCCCACACGCTGGCCGACTGTTCTTGCGCGTGCGCGGGCACGATCAGATCGGTGGCGTGACGCCCCAGCGCCTCGGCTCGTGCATAACCAAAAATCACTTCGGCTCCGGGATTCCACGCCACTACTTTGAAACCGACATTCCATTCAATGACGGCCAGATTGGTCTGATGCACATGCAGTGACAAACGCTGCTCCGATTGGCGCAGCGCTTCTTTCTGGGCCTCCAACTCCGCGGTGCGCAAAGCCACTCGTTCTTCCAACCCGCGCACCAGTTGATCGTTGTCGATGGCAATCGCGGCCTGGCTGGATAACGCTTCCAGAAACCCCCACCATTCGGAAGTGGGCGCAAAAGAGACGGTGTGAAATACCTGCAACACGCCCTTGATTTCGTCTTGCACGATCAAGGGACGACTATAGAACGCCATAGGGGGTGCGGGTTGATCGGGAGGCAGCAGTTCGGTGGCCAGCAGCGGATCGATGACGAGGGAGCGTTGTTCGCGCGCCACCTGCTGGGCAAAAGAAGCCAGATCGCCCAGCTCACGCCCGTGATGCGCGAAACGCTCTGGCGGCTGCGCCGCCGAAACGACGAGCCAGATCTCGGCCGCTTCCAGATCAAGGTAACGCAGCGCTTTGTCCAGCAAAAAGTTCAAGGAGACGCTCAAGCCGCGTCCCGCAGTGATCATCGCATCGATATCGCGCAGCGCCGTCAGCCGTTCGAACTGGCGCTGCATCTTCTGTTCGGCGGCGCGCAGATTGGTCAGCATATCTTGCAGCGCATTGCCCAATACATCCGCGGACGAACGTGGCGCAATCGTCACATTGAGATCGCCGCGCGCCACGCTGGTCGCGGTGCGGGCCATTTCGTTGAGGTAAGCGGCCGTGTGATCAAAGGCGTGCTGCGCCGCCTGGAGTTGAAAGATGATGGCGTTGAACGCGCGCGCCATGTTGCCCACTTCGTCGATGCGCAGCACGGCCAGCGGGGTGGCGGTGATGTCCAGCTGCAAGCGCACATCACCCGTGGATAAACGCTCCAACTGTGTGGTCAAGGCGTAGACATCCACATCCGACACTTGCTGCGAAGTCCGCATCACTTGTTGTAACGGGCGAGTGATATCGCGTGAGACCAACAGGCCCAGCCCCAGGCTCACCAGCACCGCTAACGCCGTAGTGACCAGCAAGATGGTGCGCGTTTCTACCACCAGATTCTGCGAACGGGCATTGTCTGCTTGCAATTGCTGAGCCAGTTCCGTCACCACGTTGGCGGCCATCGTGCTAATGCGCGGTTCGATCACGTCGAGTTCTTGCGTAAAGAGGCGGCGGAGTGCGGCATAGCTGGAACGCAGGCGCTGCAGACCCCCGTTGTAATCGGCCGTCGCTGTTTTGGCAGCCGCGAGGTTTTGAGACTGCGCCGGATCGCGCACGACGGCGGCGAGATCATTGAACGCCGTTTGCGTCTGCTGGTAGACCCGATCGAACAAGACCGCATAACGCTCGTCACCATCCGTGAGGTATTTGGCGGCATTCAGGCGCATCAACTGGAAGGCATTCTGGGCGTTGCCTAGCGACAAAAACACCGCCGGATCGTTTAACGCATTGAGGCCAATCCGCAAAGCCGCCAGCTGGTTGTCAATCACCAGACCCTTGACATCCAGCACCTGCGACTGCACCTCATCTTGATCCATGATAAGGGCCGCCGCCTGTTCAAAAGCCGCGTCATAAGCAGTGACATCGGCGTGAATGGCCGCAAAGCGATCGCGGTGGGCAGGATCGATCCCGGGCGCTTCAAAGCGCGCCAGCAAATCTTGAAGCGCGGTCATTTCGGCGCGGAACTGATCGAGCGCGGTTTGTTGATGAGAAGAGACGTACTGGTTAGCATACAGCCGCGCCAAAATGATGCGATTGGCGACTTCATTGGAGAGCGTCCAATCGCCCGCCAGCCGGTCGGTGAGGTTGAGCATCGTCGCGCTAATTTCGTCGAGCCGGGACAATGCGAGCTCGCTAATCACCGTCATGAGCGCAATGACGATGAGATAACCCAGAATGATCTTGACGCCGACTTTGCGACGAAGGAGACGCATCTTATCCCCTGGTGATGATTGCGCCTAAGGTTGGCACTGCTGCGCCGGTGGAAACCATTTCGCCAATCCCGCCTGCAGGGCATCGGCGGCCTGCTGCGGCGTTGCCTGACCATTGATGATCTTCACAGAATTATCCAGGATCAAGTTGTACGCATCCGGCGATCCGTCGCGCAGTTTTTCCCAGGCAAAGCGCACATCGGTGCCACGGCCTTCATTCAGTTTCAAAAACGCGGTAGCGTGTTCATCTTGCAGCTGCGGCAAGCCTTGCTGCATGGGGAAGAAGCCAGGGAGTTCATTCGCCAGCAAAGCGCCCGCGGCCGGTTCGGCCATCCAGTTCAGGAACGTGCGGGCCTCGGCCTGGTATTTTGAGGCGGAGTTCAGGCCCAGGCCGGCGTCCAGATGAAACGTCACATAGCCAGGTTGACCCTGTGGCGGAGGCGGCGCGAACACACTCCACCGAAAGGTGGGCCGCTGCGCTTCAAAAAACGGAATATCCCACGAGCCGTCCAACAACATGGCGGCCTTCCCTTGCAGGAACAACTGCTGACTATCAACGTATTTAAGCTGTTCTTGATTGGGCGGCAGGAAAGGGGCCAAATCTTTCAATGCCTGGAAGGCGGCCACCATGTGGGCATCGTTGAAGCAGCGCTCGCCATTCAAGTAGTGCTGCCGCCCCTCGCGCCCGCCGACGAAGTTGGGGGCCAGATTCATGAACATCAACTCGGCCGCGGTCCAGCCATCGCCGGTCGCATTGGCAAACGGAATCGTTCCAGCAGCCTTGATCTTCTGGGCCGCCGCGAGCAATTCGGCCCACGTCTGCGGCACTTTCAAATTCAATTGATCAAAGATGTCTTGATTGTAGTAGATGCCATGCGATGTGGCGATGAAAGGCACGCCATACACCACGCCCTCCTCGGTCGCCCACGGGGCCAGCATGGCTGGCTGAAAGTTATCTTTCACACCGGAGACAGTGTTGAGCGATTCCAGAAAGCCCTGGTTGAACAAATTGCGCGAGATCGAAAAGGAACGCAGATACATCAAGTCCGGCCCAGTCCCGGCCTTTAATTGTGCCTCTAACGCCGCATCATAATCGGGCGCCGAAGTCGGATCGAATTTGATCATGATGGAAGGATATTGTGCATGGAATTTCGCGAGAATGCGCGACATCTGCTCCACGTCTTCGGGCCGCCACGAGCCTAACGTCAACACCACCTCACGCACGGGCGTCACGACTGGCGTTTGTGTGGAAGTCGGCGGCGGTGTCGGCGTTGTGGCGGCGCTGCATCCGGGCAGCGCCAGGACGCTGGCTCCAATCAGGACTAGGCGCAAAACAAAACGTCGCAGCATACGTTTTCCTCCAAGAAAAGTGGGCTGGGTCAATATGGCTACATGGTATCACAACCGGCGCGCAAAGTCGATTTGAAGCAAAAACCCTGCAAGAGTTTCAAACTCTCGCAGGGTTGGGACGCTTACAAACGTCACGCCTTCCCGCGCCACATCCGGCGAAGAGCGACAATGCTCCCGATTGGGCGCGATTAACACGATTTGGCCGGTTTGGAAAAATCGTCGCCATACAAAAAGAAAAAAGCGGAAGCGACGATCTCGCCTCCGCTTTCAAGCGACCAGCATTACGCACTACGCATTACGTACTACAAAATTAGTTCAAACCGACGGGCCTAAATTTATAGCCATACACGATCATGCCGCGCTCGCCATTGCTCTGCAGCACGCGCGTCGTCATCTCCACCGGCATGCCGATCTTCACATCCTTGCGATCGACGTCGGTGAGCTGCGCCGTGATTAGCGGTCCCTCTTCAAGTCTGACAAGGGCCACCGTATATGGCGCTTGTTCTTCGTGACTGGCGGGTGCCTGAAACACCGTGCTGTACGAGAAGACTTCGCCGCGACCCGAAAACGCAAACGGCGTCTTAGCCGGCGCGCCGCATTCGGGGCACACATCGCGTGGCGGAAACAACTTCGCGTCGCAGTTGGGGCACACTTCGCCAATCAAAGAATAGCGCTGACTCTTCAGTCTCCAGTGTCGTGGAATATCCATGATGATTCTCCTTAAGTTCGTAAGAAATAACCCGGCTAATTGAATTTCGTTGTGTTACCTGAAAAGTGAGGAGTGAAAAGTGAAATCGCTATTGGCGCTTCACTCTTCACTTTTCACTCTTCATTCGTCACGCATCAGAATGTGCGTGACTGCTGTCGCGCCCGTCGCGCCGAGATTCTGCGCCATGCCGATGCGCGCCTTGGCCAGTTGATTCGCGCCGGCCGCACCGCGCAGCTGCTGCACCACCTCGACGATTTGGTATATGCCCGTCGCGCCGCCCGCATCGCCGCGGCCTTTCAAGCCGCCCATCGTGCTGATCGGGATGGTACCATCTCGCCCGATGCCGCCGCGCGCCGCAAACGTCACGCCCATGCCGCGCTGCGCGAAACCCGCCGCTTCCAACGACATGGCCGCCAGCACCGTGCACGAATCGTGCAGCTCAAATAAATTGATTTCCTCGGGCGACAGATTCGCTTGTTGATACGCTTTACGCACCGAGAGTTCCGCCGCGCGCAGCCACAAGGGATCATGTCGATCGTGAATCGCCAGAGCATCCGTCGCCACAGCTGACGCCGCGATGCGAATCAAGCCATCCGATCGATTCGAGCGCGCCCAATCGGTGGGAGCGAGTACCACTGCGGCTGCGCCATCGGCCGCCGGGGCGGCATCAAACAACCCGATCGGATCCGCGATCATCGGCGCTTTGACAAACGCTTGCGGCGTGATCTTGTTGTGGTACATCGCGTTGGGATTATGGATCGCGTTAGCGTGCGCGTTGACACTGAACGCCGCAAAATCCTGCGGCACCGCGTCGTATTCGTGCATGTACCGGCGCATGATCATCGCCGCTGCCGACAGTGGTGTCACGCCATGTGACGCTTCGTAATCGCTGTCCGTCGCCGTCAACTGTGCGGAGATCGCCGCCGAGCCCACCACGTCCGATAATTTGTCCACGCCCACCACGATGGCAAAATCAAACGCGCCACTAGCTACACCGAGATAAGCCTGCCGCAGAGCTGCCCCACCGGACGCCGACGACGCTTCGACCGTCACCGCTTCAATGCCACGCAATCCCACAAAATCGGCGATGAGCGCGCCCATGTTGGTTTGCCCACCGATCTGCGCGCCGGCCATGTTGCCCACGAACAACGCATCGGCGTGATCGATGTGCGCGTCATTCGCCGCGTCGCGAATCGCCTCTAAGGCCAGGTGGCGCAGCGCATAATCCCAATGTTCGCCCACCGGTGTTTGTCCAATTCCAATAATACTGACGTCTCTCATCATTCACCATCTTACGCACCACGCACTACGTAATACGTGTTTCGTGGTGCGTGGTGCGCTCACACCATCGTCAACTTCTTGCGATACCGCACATACGTCGCATAATCGATCTGCGTCCGGCGCGCGATATACTCGCGCGTCTTCGGAGCGCGGCCCTGTCGATCGGTGATCTTATCAGTCGTGCGCAGGCTGAAGGCATCGCTGCCCGCGCCCGAACCGAACGAGACCTCTAAAATCCGATCGCCCGGTTTGGCCACATCGAGAATAGCGGTCAACCCGATGAGGCTCGATCCGGCATAGGTGTTGCCGATGTCATTGACTAGTAAACCGACTTTATATTGCTCCGGCTTGAAGCCCAACATCTGCGCCGCACGTTGCGGGAACTTCACGTTGGGTTGATGAAAGACCACATACGTGTAATCTTCCGGCTTGGCGCCGAGTTCTTCCATGATCTGCTCGGCCGCCGAGACCACGTGCTTGAAATAGGCAGGCTCGCCCGTGAAGCGGCTGGCATGTTCGGGATAGTGCGCGTACTGCCTGCGCCAGAAATCGGGCGTGTCAGTCACATAGGACATAGAGCCTTCGAGGACAGCTAACGCTTCATCGGCGTCGCCCAAGATGTACGCCGCGCCACCGGCCCCGGCTGTGTACTCTAGCGCATCGCCGGGGCGCCCCTGCGCCGTGTCCATCCCGATCGCCATCGCATATTTCGCCATGCCTGACCCGACAAAACCCGCCGCAGCTTGCAGCGCTTCCGATCCAGCCTTGCATGCGAACTGCATGTCGGCGGCCTGCGTAAAGGGCACCGCCCCGATCGCTTCCGCGACAATCGTCGAGGTGGGCTTCACCGCGTAAGGATGGCTCTCGCTGCCCACCCATACTGCGCCCAGATCTTGCGGATCGATCTGCGCACGATGCAATGCGTTGCGCGCCGCTTCGATCGACATCGTCGCCACATCTTCGTCGAGACCCGGGACTGACTTCTCTTTGATCGGCGTGCCTTCTGCCCCATCCGTCCAGACACGCGAGACCTCACTGGCGGGCAAGCGGTAACGCGGCACATACGCGCCGTACCCGATAATGCCCACTGGTTTGTTTGACTTCATTAACGCCATTCTTCAATCCTCATTGGACACGGATTTCACGGATAAACACAGATAAAAATCCGTGTACATTTGTATTCATCCGTGTCCTAATCATATGATCGATCTTTGGGAATGTAAGACTTGATCTCCTCCGCCAGCGCCTGCGCTCGATCCAACCGTACTTGCTTCTCTGTCACCATTTGCGACGCGATGCGCTCGATCTCGTCGCCACTAGCGCCGGCGGCCATCGCGAGCTGCCGCGCATGCAAACTCATGTGCCCGCGCTGAATGCCTTCCGTCGCCAGAGCACGAATCGCCGCGAAGTTCTGCGCCAATCCCACCGAGACGATGATCTCGGCCAACTCGCGCGCCGACTGAATGCCCATGATCTTCAACGCGGCCCGCGCCGAAGGATGCACCTTGGTCGCGCCGCCGACAATGCCCACCGCCATCGGCATCTCTAACGTCCCGATCAAGTTGCCCGCCCGATCGGTTCCCCACTGCGACAGCGAGGTGTACTTGCCAGAGCGCGCCGCATACGCATGCGCCCCGGCTTCGATGGCGCGCCAATCATTGCCCGTGGCGATGACCACCGCATCGACGCCGTTCATGATGCCTTTGTTGTGGGTGGTCGCGCGATAAGGATCAGCCGCGGCAAACGCATATGCTTCGATGATGCGATCCCGCACGAACTCGCCGTTAAAATCATCAAAGGCCAGCGCGCCCGCCGGGATGACGGCGGTCGATCGGGCCAGACGGTGATCCGCCAGATTGCTCAGAATGCGCAGGTTGACACGTCCGCCTGTGATCTCTTCCACCATCGGCTTCAGGGCTTCGGCCGCCGTGTTGACCGTGTTCGCGCCCATCGCATCGCGGCAGTCGTATAGCAAATGCACTACCACTTGCCCATCTTCCAGAATGCGGACTTCCACTTCGCGCGGGCCGCCACCGAGTTTCATGATGACGGGATCGGTCGTCGCGGCAAATTCGAGGAGGCGCTGCTTTTGGGCCAGGAGGGCCAAGCGGGCTTGATGAGGATTGGCAACGTCGAGAATCTGCATCTGGGCGATCATCACCGGCTCATCGGAACTGGCCGTGAATCCGCCGCCTTCCCGGGCCAGGCGGGCCGCGAGCGATGCGCCAGCTACCACCGATGGCTCTTCAATCACCATCGGGATAAGGACTTCCTTATTGTTAACTCTGAAATTGGTGGCAATGCCGATGGGCAAACTGTAAAGTCCGACGACGTTCTCGATCATGTGATCGGCGCCTTCGGGATTGAGGCCGTTTGTGGAGAAAGCCGCCGCCTCTTCTTGACTTAAACCAGACTGCTCAACAATCGCTTGAAGTCTTTCAGAAAGAATCTTATTGTAGAAACCGGGCATTCGGGATGATGTGGTCATAATTTATCTCTGATAAGCAACGAGCCCTGCCATTAGATGGGTGGGCTCCGTATTATACGGACAGTATAGCACCGAGAGGCTGTCAAAAGCTATCAAGATTGTGTTTTTTTACGCCATCAAACTTTAGTACTAAACGAGTCACATCGTTCATATTACATGCCTATAAGTTAGATTAAACATAGACAACGGAATGACAAGATGAATGGCAATACTATTTCGATCGGTCTAGATCCAACCAAGAGCGATGCAGACAACCTTTGGAAGGCATCGAACGTACAATGGGGTCGTGATTTCAGATTTATGTATCTGCTCTGACGTCATTCATCTGAAATACTAGGATTATGGTCGAGGTGTAGCCAGAGGCGATTGTCCGGGAGTGGCCGTAGGCAGAGGCGACTGGCCAGGAACCCGCGTGGGTGTCGCCTTGATAGTTCGAGTAGGCTGAGGGGTCGGTGTAGGTGGAACTGGTGTCGGCGTGTCAGTCGATCGGGTGTGCGAGGCCGCCATATTGAGATCCAGCATTCTGGCAAAGGCACGTAAATCCATCTGTCCGGAGATGCGCACACGATCCCACAACAGTGGCTCGGACAAAGTGTGTGTCACGCCGGATGCGGTAGTCACCGCCGCCCAGAAATTATTGCCGCGCAAGAAGTGCAACACGGCGGCATCATACTTGCCGGAAGGATAGGCCATGAAGATTACAGGCTTGCCAGTATGGCCTTCAATGGACTGGCGACCGCCGATGATTTGAAACACCAGCCAATCGAATGAGCGATTGCGCATGTCCAGATGCTCACGCGAGTGGAGTTGAATATCCATGCCGGCATTGCTCATCTCGGTGATCATATCCCAGGTCAGATACGCAGACTCACCATCGTCGGCGGGGCCGGTCAATACGAAGAACGTACCTATCATGCCGTACTTCTGCAAGATCGGAAAAGCGTTGGTATAGTTGTCGAGGTAGCCATCATCAAAGGTGAGGATGATCGGCTTGTCTGGCAAAGCTTTACCTACGGCCAGAAATTCATACAGGTCGCGCAGGGAAATAGTGGTATAGCCGTTGTCGGACAACAGTTTTAGCTGCGCCTCAAACATCTCTGGCGGCACCGACAACCCGACACGAATGTGATCCTGAGCCGAAGGTGAAGCAGAGATATAATGGTACATGAAGATGGGGACATCGGCGCTGCGCTCAACATCATCAGGCTGTGGAGGTAGAATGGGAACAGGCGTCACGATTACAATCGGTTCAACCTCTAACGGCGTGTTGGCAGGTGTAGGAAGCGGTGTCGCTGTTTGAGTGGGTGCTGGTGTCGGTGATGGGATGCGCGTGTGAGTGGCCGCGATCAACGTTTTAGTGGGACCAGACGTAGAAGTGGCAGTTGGTGGCAGAGTGCTGGTTGAAGTAGGTAATGCTCTAGGTTGAGCACTGACCGGAGCACACGCACTAATGATGAGCGCTATTATTAGAAATAGAATTGATCTCAGCCTGGCGTGTGTTTGCATGTCGCTCACCGCGCCACAGGATACCCTACCCGCCTAACCATGTCAAGACCAGACCCTCATGCCTCCGTAACCTTGTTGGCCTGGCGCGCCGCTTGGGTCAGCCTGCTAGTTGTGTTGTGTTTGACCGTGGTGCTCGCTCTGTTGATTGGCTATCATGGTGAAGAAACACAAGCGGCCCTGACGCCCGATCGTTTTGATGAGCGCTGGCAGATTCGATCGGGTGTGGCAAAAGCCGATCGGTTGGTGCTGAATCCAACGGCCCAGGCGCTGAGTGTGGCGTTGCGCCCGATTGATGCGCAGACGGATGGCTTTACGCTGCAAACCCGCGTAACGCTCAATCAAGCCACGAGTGCCGCCGGCCTGATCGTGCAAGCCGACGACGCCGATCACTTCGTCGCGTTTGTCATCAGTGCCGATGGCTATTTTCGACTAAGCGCTTACCGCAATGGAGTGTGGATCGATCGGGTGCCGTGGCGTACCTGGCCACATGTCCGTCGTGACGGTTCGCCCAACAACCTGCGCGCCGAATGTCGAAGCGGGGCTTGTACATTCTTCGTCAACGACGAATGGACGTGGCACGCCGAGTCTCTCCCGGCCACGTTGAAGGTAGGCGTGGTGGCAACCGGGCTTGACGCCCGTTCTGGCGGCGAAGTCGAATTCGATCAATTCGCCGTGCAGTCGCCCTAAATTCCAGTGATTGGTTTGAATTGGATTTGACATTTAACTCTGGGCGCGGTATTCTACAGATACGATTCGCACTGTATGCAAACCAAGGAGGCACAATGAGCCTTGATGATCTCCGTCAACAAAGCATTGCTGTACAAGAAGAACAGGAGGCGGCTGAACCACAGGCGCTGATGGATCGGATGCCGTTATTCAAAGATTTACGACCCCGGGAGCGCTTCATCGTGGCACTGCTGATTTTTATGGATGTAGCCGTGCTGGGCTTTGGCTGTCTACTGGTGACCGATCGAATGATGCCGTAGCCGCACGGTGACCTCTGTTTACCATGCCCGAAACTATTCTGATCATCGAAGACGATCCTTTGCAAGCCGATGTCGTGCGCTTGCTATTAGAGCATCATGGCTTTGACATGGTGCTGGCCGCCGACGGGGTGGAGGGACTGCGCAAGCTCTATGAAGTGCAGCCCGACCTGGTTATTCTCGACCTGATTCTGCCCCAGATGGATGGCTGGGCCGTCTGCCGCCGCATCCGCGAAATGTCCACGGTGCCCATCATCATCATGACCTCGCGACGCAGCGACGAAGAGAAGGTGAAGGGGTTGCGGTTGGGTGCCGACGATTACATCGTGAAACCCTACAATCCGCAGGAGCTGATAGCGCGGGTGGGAGCGGTGCTGCGCCGTACCCGCCTGCCTCCGCCCAGCAAGAACACCGTGATGCGCTTTGGCGGCGGCGATTTGATCATCGATCCGGCCAACCTCGCCGTCATCGTCGATGGGACGCCGGTGGAACTCACCCCGACCGAGCATCGCATCCTGTTGTATCTGGCCGAACACCCGGGCCAGGTGGTCTCCATCGAAGATATCTTCACCAGCGTGTGGGGCTTCGATACTGATGTCAACGTCAACAACGTGAAGTGGTACGTCTGGCGGCTGCGTCAAAAACTGGAAGGGCCAGCCGGCACGGCGCGCTTCATTTTCACCGAACGCGGCGCCGGTTATCGGTTCACGTCGGTCTAGCACTCCATTGTGCTAATCACTATGCAAACGATTCTGGTCGTCGACGACGATCCCGCCCAAGTCAAAGTCATTGAGATGTCGCTGCGCGAGGCGAACTATGAGCCGATTACGGCGACGAACGGCGAAGAAGGGTTAAAGGCGTTTCGGCAGCACCAGCCCGACCTGGTCGTTCTCGACGTGATGATGCCCGGCATGGATGGCTGGGAAACCTGTTACCGCATCCGGCAAATCTCCACGGTGCCGATCATTTTCTTGACCGGCCGACAAACCACCGACGACAAAGTCTCGGGCTTCAAGTTGGGCGCCGACGATTACCTGGTCAAACCCTTTCAGCCCGATGAATTACTGGCGCGGGTTGAGTCGGTGTTGCGGCGCACCTATCGCGCCCGTCAGCCGCTATCGAAGTTGTTGCGCGCCGGGCCGGACGTTATCATCAATCCCGCCTCACATGAAGTGTTCGTGCATGGCGTGTTGACCCCGCTGCAACCGGCGGAATATACGTTGCTGGTGCTGCTGGCCGGGCGGCCGGGTGAAACGATGAGCGTCACCGCCATCGCCGATGCCCTGGAGATCAGCAGCAACCAACCCCGCCGCGACCCCGTGAAGTGGCACATCTGGAAACTTCGCCAGGCCATCGAAGACGATCCCAAACATCCCCAATTGATCTTGACCGAAGCGGGTCAAGGATATCGATTCGAGAAATTCGATTGAGTCCGATCGGGCCGCGCCTACCGCGCGGTTTTTGTTTCTCATCCCAACCGATCGTCCTATTGCCCCCGCACGGCCTTCTCAACTACAATCAAATCGATCTACCGTTACTACTCAGCCGTCATGCCCGAATGCTTCTGTCGGGCATCCAGGCTGACCATCGGCGAGTCGCGCTGATTGGGCCGCTGGATTCCCGCTTCAAACGTGCGGGAATGACATCGCAGCGGTGGCTGAGTAGTTACGATCTACCACATTATGCACCTCGCCGGGAGGCCGATCATGAAGAAGACCCTACATCTGACGTTATCCCTCTGCGTGACATTGTTGACCCTGGTCCTGGTCAGTCAGTTTGTTTTTGCTTCACCCCAACCGATCGGTACAGCGAACACCCTGTTGCTCAAGTGGCAGCGCTGTTATCCCGGCAACTGGTGTGAAACCGGCTGGTATGCTTCACCCGCGGTAGCCGATCTCGACAAGGACGGCAAGCCAGAAGTGTTATGGGGCGGCTATACCTTGATGGCCGTGAATGGCAGCAATGGCACGCTCAAGTGGAATACTACCCAAACCGGACGTTTGTGGCCCGGCATCGTCGTGGCCGATCTCAATCATGATGGCAACTTGGAAGTGGTGACGGCGAACAGCAGCGGACATGTCGCCATCTACAAAGGCGACGGCAGCAACTATTCCAGCGCGTGGCCCAAGCAGAATTTTTCGGGCAGTGAAATCCGATCATTGGCCGTGGCCGATTTGGATGGCAATCAACAAATGGAGATTGCCATCGCGCGCGCGAGCGGCGGCAGTTACAACCAGTGGACCGTGCTGCAACTCGATGGCTCAACGCGGCCCGGTTGGCCAAACCTCAAGCTGAGCGAACCGGGCTATGGCTGGGGTGCTTACAACGAGAACATCGGCATTGGCGACATCGANNGGCGATCACCGCGCCGAGATCATCGGACCCAGCGATGTGCACTATATCAGCGCCTTCAACGACGATGGCACGCAGATTCCGGCTAATTCCATGTATGGCGCAGGTAAATACTGGAGCCAGGTCGGCCTGCACGTCGATCACAACGTCGATCTGCGCGGCTACGCCAATTGCGGCGTCGAACATCGGCCCAACATGGCGAACAGCGCGCCGACGATTGCGGATGTAAACGGCGATGGCACGTTGGAAGTCATCATCGTCGGCAACGTGTATAACTGCGGCACCGATCCGTACACCGATCTTTACGAGATGCCCTTCCTCCTCAACGCCGATCGCACCCGCTGGAAAGATGCGATCAATGACTGGACCGTCATCCCCGTGCCCGATGCTCACGCCGCGCCGTTGACTGAAGACTACAACGTCATCGAAAACAATGTGCCCAATCCCGTCGTCGTCGATCTAGATGGCGATGGTCGCAAGGAAATTCTGTATCCCTCGTACGATGGCCGCGTGCATGCCTACTGGCTGGACAAGACCGAACACGGCAGTTGGCCGTTTGAAGTCGATCAACACGCGACCGAAGGTTTCTATCGATTCGCCACCGAACCGATCGTGGTCGATCTGGACAATGACGGTAAGGCCGAGGTGATCTTCGCTTCTTGGACACAGAATGGCAGCAATCACCCGGGCAAGCTGTACATCGTCAGTTGGGATGGCAATCTGCTGCAATCGATCGACCTGCCGTGGGATGCGAGTGATGGTCGGGGCGGATCACTGGCCGCGCCCACCATCGCCAACATCGACGACGATCCCGATCTGGAATTGGTGGTGGGCACGATCAACAAAGGATTGGTCGCTTACGACATTGCCAATTCGGCCAACGCGCGGATTTTGTGGGGCACGGGCCGCGGAAGTTATCAGCGTACCGGACTGGCCCCGGCGGCGACTTACAGCGGCGGCACACTGGATAGCTCAGTCAAATCGGTCACTCCTGCGCAGCCACAGCCCGGTGGCGCATTGACCTACACCATCCGCCTGATCAATCCCGGCCCGGCGTTGAACGCCGTGCATGTGACCGATGCTCTCCCTAACAATGCCTATCTCGTGACGGGCAGCATCACCACAACGAGTGGTAGTTGGGGTAGTAACGGCAACGTGCTGACGTGGACGGGCGCGGTCTCATCCTCGCTGAGTGTGACGGTGACCTACGCGATGACGACCAGCAGTGAGATCACACTCCCCACGGCCATCCTCAACACGGCGCTGATCGATGATGGGGCGGGCAATCTCCTCACGCGCACAGCGGAAGCCATCGTGAATGGTTACGGAGTGTATTTGCCGGTTGTGAGGAAGTGACGGGTATCACTGCGGCACCAAAGAAAAGCCCGCGCGGACGCGGGCTTGGATAGGTGGTGGTTGAATTAAGAGATTGTTAAGCGCGGCGCCAGTTTGATGGTCGCGGCTCGCGCGGCGGGGCTGATGATGATGCTATTGATGATGCTTGCCGCATAGCGGCGGTATTTCGCGCGATAAGCGGCGTCGATCTGGTCATTGATGTCGGGGGCGACCTCCTCCACGAAAGTAACATCTTTGTCGACGCCGCCGGCCTGGATGTGGCCTTCATGCCGCGTCTGGACGCCGCGGAATCGTCTTTTTTAAGGAGAATATCAATGACATGTTTTGCGATGTTACCGCCGGCCCCCAGAATAATTGCGTTTTTCATTTTTCGACCTTCTTGTTGTTAACTGCAATTTTGTTTACCATATTTTCTTCCACGTTAATAACGGGTCTAAGCAAGGCAGCAGCCAACGCAACTGGGGAACACCGCGTTTGCCCATCAACGCCCGGTCATTTTCAGCGCAGCGTCGGGGAGTCGGGCGCCTTGCACTTGGATTTTTGAGGCAGCACTTTCAATCTCGCGGAGATCCTCGGGGGTTAGTTCGACGTCAGCGGCTTTGAGGTTCTCCTCCAGACGATTCAGCTTCCGAGTGCCTGGGATGGGAACGATCCACGGCTTTTGAGCCAGTAGCCATGCAAGTGCGATTTGGGCCGGGGTTGCCTGCTTTTGTGCCGCGACCTTGCCAAGCAGATCAACTAGGGCTTGATTTGCCTTTCGGGCTTCAGGCGTAAAGCGAGGAGAGATGTTGCGGAAATCGGAGCTGTCAAAG